>JANYEC010000081.1 GCA_025363295.1 Akkermansiaceae bacterium | reverse complement strand
CCGACGCTCGCCACACGAGCTTGACGACCGCCGCTGGTAATCCAAAAACCGGATCGCAGAATCCCCCTTGAAACTCTCATTTCCCTGCTAATCCCCCTGCAACACACATTCCGCACCTAGCAGCAGTTGCTTTTTCGCTTAATTCGGAAGCGGTGGGGCTGCTAGGGGCGTCTTTGGGTTTTGCTTGGTGAGGGAGGAGTGGTGTAGATGCTTTGGTCAAATCCCAGTGCTGCCAAGTAGTTCAGACCTTGCGGTTTGATGCCGTTGCGCGTCAGGTGTCGTGTATTCCCGGTCTTCAGGATGATCACACCCGAAAGATGACTCATGAGCAGGTAGCTTGTCGGGCGTTTGGTCGGTCTTTTGTTGAGGTCGTTGAGTTGTCCGCTACTCACTTGCTCGCTTTTCCTGAGCTCTCTCTGCATGAGGTTCCAGATCATCAGACTCACTAACAGGATGAAGACCAGGGCATCGATCCGGGATGGCTTTTTCAGAAAGGTGTCGTTGGCGATCAGAGGTTCCTTGAGGAAGGAGAAGTTTTTCTCAACGCCGTATTGCTGTTTGTAGGTTTTGAGCACTTCGCTGGCTGACATCTTGTCTTTTGTCGTGTTGGTGATCATCACGAAGCAGCCGGCTTGTTTGAGCTTATGCTGATAGAGAACGGTGTTTTCTTCGGGGTGGAGGCAGAGGTGATATTTGGTGCCGATGATTTTCCTGGGGCCGTTTGCGGGTGCCCGGCCGGGGGCGTAAATGGAGGTTTGTTCCACGGTACCGGTGATGTGCCAGTAGGAGTTTTTGTTTTTCCGGGTAAGAAGTTCAAGGGCTTTGCCGGCGTCGTTTGGGCAGTGGTAGGTGGTTTTCCCGGCGGATTTGATGGTTTTTTCTATCAGGAGTTTTTCTTTGAGGCGTTTGCACTCAATGGCTTTGGTGCGTCTTTCGTCGAGGTGGTCGGTCTGGATGACGAGGGCACGGTAGTCTTTTCCTTGGAGGGTGACTTGGCTTTCCTGGGCTTTGTAGCTGGCCCTCTGACGCTTGATGGATGGGCTCGGGGTTTCGGCCAGGATCCCTAGCTCCTCCCATTGGTCGGCGTCGATGGCTTGTTCGATGACGCGGTCGTGTTCTTTGTAGGTGGCGGGAAATCGGGAAATGAATTGAAGGTTGTCGAGTGACTTCAGGTTCTCGGGGGTGATGAGTTTGCAGTCGGCGATGTAGGTGAGTTCGGTGATGTTTTGTCCTAACGGTTTGAGCAGCCTGGCGATGCGTTGGAGTTCTTCGTTGTTGAGCTTTTCGTCACCGGAGTTGCCGTTTTGCATTTTTCCAGAGATGGGGATGTTTCCTTCGACGCAGAGCATCGAGACCATGAATTGTTTGAGATCGGGTCGCTTGTCCTTGCTGTATCCGCGAGTGATGTGAGGGGCTTTTTGGTTAGCATGACTGTCGTCGTAGTCGCCCCAGACGTTGACGCTGGTGGTGTCAAAGCTGCATTGGCTGGTGTCGAGATGGAAGACGCTCGCCGCCTTGAGGGAGACCTCGGTGAAGAGTTTGAGGGTCCCTTTTTGATGGATGCGGTCGAGTGCGTTGCCGAGGGCGTCGTCGTTGAAGCTGTGGGAGTCGACGGGGGTGCCAAAGAGGAGTTCGGTGTCTTGCTCGGCGATGAATTCCTCCACTTTGTAGAGGGGACTGCGGCCCGAGAGGGTGTCGCATATCATGCCGGTGACAAGGGTTCCCAGATCGATGTCCGTGTTGCACGGGATGCTCTCGTTGATCAGATCGATAAGTCCGAGACGGTGGCACATCCGGGCGACGGCGGGAATGTGGCCGACCCGTAGCAGGATGGAATCATCGACGAATTGCTGTGCGGTGGAGTTGCTCATGAAAAGGAATGAGCAATAAAGCATTTACAATGTACAGTCCGTTAGATTATTCGGGCTTTCCTGTATCTGCAAAACATTTACAGTATGGATGTTACAAATAGGAAATATTTCCATTTATGAGGGTGCGGAATGCGTGTTTCAAGGTCACGCTCGCGGAGAAAATGAAGGAGCTGGCATTGCCTGCAGGCCGCAAGGTCAAGCTCTGGATTTACGATGAAATGAACTAAACGGTTCGAAGAAACATCCATGCCTAGTTTATTAAGCTAAATGGTATAACAACGTCTCGAGGAATCAAAAATCAGGCCACAAAAAACCCTGCAACTTTTTGAGTTGCAGGGTTTTGAGAGTGGTACACCCGAAGGGATTCGAACCCCTGGCCTTCTGATTCGTAGTCAGACGCTCTATCCAGCTGAGCTACGGGTGCCTTACGCATTGCGCGGCGCGGAAAGAAGCCGAGTTTTCCGGGTCATGTCAAGGATTTCGGCAGAAATTCACCAATCCTGGCGGAAAAGCCAACTCGGCAAACGTGTTGAAAGAATTCGCCCATCTCGCAAGATGCTTTCCATTCGACAAATGGGGCTTATGGAACGGAAACTTCCAGGCGAACGAACAGGCGTGGTGTCGTGGTGGGCAACGTGTATTTCAGACTTCCGCCGCTATCCACCGTGGCGGCGGTCACATTAGTCCATGCGGACAAATTTTGTGATGACTTTACTTTGAAGGTCGCGCCAGTGGCGGCACTGCTATGCGGCCAAGTGACGACCCCGGCGACCACTTGGAGGGTTTGATCTGAATGAGGAGCTGATTTCTCCCATAAAATATTCCACACCATTGGTAACTCCGTCATTATCGAAATCCTCATTAGCGGTTCCATTGTTGGCATTGTCAGCGCTCCAATCGACGAAAGTGAGAGTACCTGGCATCGTGAACTTCAGGGCGGGTCTCGGACTGCTGCCGAGAGCAGCCGTGGTGAAGGTGTCGCCCCAATTGGAGATTGAGGTGGTTGGCGAGGAAAGTGCATCCACTGCACCATCATTGCTGCCGCCGCCACTGGTATAAACGTCAAAAGCGAAAGTTTCGCCGGGAATGAGCCCTAGCGCCGTAACAGGAGATGTGATTATGACCCCCGTGGCATCCTTGGTGACGGTCGGCGTGGAGGTAGTCGACCAGCCGCTGCTGTAAGTCCAGACTTGGCCACCGCAGGTGTCGCCGCCAGCGTCCGCCCAAGTGCCGATCCAATGAGTCATTCCCGGGGTAAAATTAATGGGCCGCACCCATCCATTGCCGGTAGCAGTTCCATTACCGCCCGATCGAATTCCCACAAGATATTTGCCCCAATTCTGGCCACTATCCAAGGGACTCCCTGCTAAATTGATACGGAATGTGATGTCCGTGGCCGCTGCATTTACCGTAACATTCACCGAAGTAATATCGATGTGTGGACCGCTGCCAGGAGTCGCGATTTCGCCCACGGCATCCGCATAGCTCTGGGTTGTCTGGGCACCTGCAATACAGGTCATGGCGGCGCCTGCGCAGAGGATAGAAAAATAGGATTTAGGGGCTTTCATGGGCTTTCCTGAAATGGATAATGGTTGCTGTCCAACATCTTTGGAAAATACAAAACAGAATTTTCAAAAGCACCTCGTCGTCGTGCTGATGAACTTTCTTTGCGAAGAACAAATGTTTTAACCCTGCTCAGGGTTTAGAGTTTTTGAAAAAATATTCTACCATTGGAGCCGCGAAATCTCAGTTAATCATGCCGACAAGTGCCTAGAATTCCCGAAATCGCGCCACTTCGAGTGTTTTTTGGAAATCTATTTCCGCCGAATGGTCGCGCTACTGTGCGCGGAGATCCCGGATGAGTTTCTCGGTTTCTTCTGCTTTTGCTGGAATTTTCCCTTGTTCGTAAGCCCGTTTGAGGCCGGTTAAGGCGTTCATGTCATTGGGACAAGTAGTGAGCGCACGTTGGTAAGCTTCCACGGCGTCGCTAGCTTTACCCACTGCCAAATAATAATCGCCGATGCGGATGGCCATGGGAGTTAGCAGCATGGGAGGGAACATCATCGGTGCCGGATGTTGGCGATCCGCAGCGGAGCTGAACCAGTTGTAAGCAGACCCGATTTGGGCTTTCGGGCCGGCCAGAGCGAGGCGCCCGCGGAGATCACTTGCCAAGACTTCGAGCGCACGAAAGGCGCGAGTCCAGGCGGGACGCTCACCGCTTGCGTTGGCCGCGCTTTGGGTTTTCGCCATGGCTTCGCCGTGATGAGTGAGAGCGGCGGAGACTTGTTTGGCTTCATCGAGCTCACCGGCATCGATCATGCGCTGGGCCTCGAGGGCAAAACGCAGCCCATCGATCCACCAGTAGGCGAGCGAGCTTTCGTGGGTTTTTTTCAATTCATCGGGCTTGGGTAGCGAGCTCATCGCTTCGCGGGCGTTTCCGCTCAGGCCCCGATGGAGAAGGATGCGGGCGGGCAGGGTTTTCGCATCCCACAACAGGAGCCTCGCACCCGGCGATGCAGCACGGTCCGCAGAAAAGGGGGTGGCCGCGATCTGGCGGGAGGCCGCATAGGCAGTTTCGAAATCCCCTTTTGAAACGAGCGAAACAATCCGGTAGCACTCAGCTTTCACCCATTCCGGGCAATCGGCGACGGTGGCTTTGTTTTCCTTCATCCAGCTTTCAAAATAAGTCGAAGCCCGCCCGAAAGCCGATGCCGCCTTGCCATGCTCGCCGCAGCGCCATTCATAGTGGCCTAGCAGGTGGAAATACGGAGGATAGTCCGGTGCCATCTGGCAGAGTTTGCGGGCGAGCGGCAATGACTTGCTAAGATCTGGTCCCTCGGCGCGGATGGTGAGAAGGGCATTGAGCGGGATCGGGCTTTGCGGGTTCTTTTCGATGAGTTCGAGCAAGCTTTTTTCAGCGGCTTCTTGATCGGGAGTGGCGGAACCTAAATCATCAAAGCCAGATCTCCTGAAAAGGGCTGCAAAAATGGCAGCCTGCATATCGTTAGGAAACTTATCCGCCACTTTGCGAAAGGCGACGGCTGCCGCTGCCGGGCCTTGTTCCATGTATTTGATTAGACCGTAAGCGTAGCCGCGCTCTAGCTCAGTCCCATTTCCCTGATCCACAAGCGTCAGCAGCCGATCCGCTGCGGCGTTGCGGGCCGGTCCCGTTTCAGGCGATGGCGAAAGCAAGCACATGACCATCCCCCAATGCGCGAGAAGGCACTGCGGGTCCGCGCGCATCGCTGCGGCGAAGTGGCGGCAGGCTTCAAGTTCCCAACCGCCGTGGAGTTGGTTAATGCCTTGGTTCACGTGCTCTTGGGCCTTTTCCGAGGTGGACGAAACCGCCATGTGGACGCCGAAGGGAAAACTCAACATGGCGGGTTCAGCCAATGCTTTGACACAAGCAGGAATCGCAGCTTCAACATCCGGCATTTCCTCGGGGGCCACGGCTTTTTCCACCGGCGGCAATTTCTCGATCACCGAGGGCTTTGGATCAGCGGCGAAAGTGCAAGTGATCAGGAATGCCGCAGGCCACAGTATTTTCATACGCAGAAGATGGCCGCACCCGGCTCTACGTCCAAGCAAAATGACGCTGGCATGCCCCGCCACAATCCTATTAGTCTGCGGTCATGAAGCTTGGAATTATTGGTTGCGGGAAAATGGGCACCGCGCTCGTGCAAGGTGCGATTCGCTCCGGCGTCGTGAAATCCGTGGACGTGATGGGCTGCGATCCTTACGCCGCATCACGCGAAGCCTTTTCACAGGCCACGGGCGCAAAAGTGACCACCGACGTTGCGGAAACCACGGCGGCCAGCGAGGTCATCCTCCTTTGCACGAAACCGCAGGACGCTCTAGCTGCCCTCGGCAATGTCACAAAAGCAGCAGGCGGAAAGGGAAAGCTCGTTATTTCAATCGCCGCAGGAATCACGCTCTCGGCGCTGGAGTCGGCGGCGTCGGAGGATTTCCGGATCATTCGTGCAATGCCTAACACGCCCGCGCTGATTGGCAAAGGTGCTGCCGGGTTTTGCATTGGCACTCATGCGACCGCCGAAGACGCGCTGAGTGCGCAGTCGCTCCTGAGTGCCGTGGGCCTCGCCGTGCAGGTCCCTGAAAAGCTGATGGACGCCGTCACCGGGCTTTCCGGGAGCGGTCCGGCATACATTTACGTCGTCATTGATGCCCTCGCCGATGGAGGTGTCCGTGCGGGCATCCCCCGCGCCGACGCGGTTAAACTTGCCGCGCAAACAGTTTTGGGAGCCGCTGCGATGGTCTTGGAAACAGGCGATCACCCTGCGGTTCTCAAGGACATGGTGACTTCACCGGGCGGCACTACCATTGCGGGTTTAGCCGAGCTTGAACGCCTCGGCCTCCGCTCCGCTTTAATCGAGGCCGTGGGCGCTGCGGTTCGCCGCGCGACCGAACTTGGGAAGTAAGTGAGGGTTTCGATTTTGGACTTCCCCACACGGGTTGTCCTTCTATGCTCCACGCCATGACTCATCGGTTAATTGCCTTCACGTTGATATCTTCTGCTGCACTCCTATCTTTCTCATGTAGCTCGGATGACGAGGTTCCAATGATGGCGGGAAATACCCGGGCCGCTGCCGGTGAAGGTGAGGCGTTCTATCAAAAAGCCAAACAGGCAGATGACGCGGGAAATTCCGGCCGTGCGATTAAGCTCTACGATCAAACAGCCACGAAATACCCGTTTGCCCCGTCCGCCCCTCAAGCCCGCTTCCGTCAAGCCCAGCTACTTGAGCAAAAAGGTGATGTCCAAGAGGCATTCAAAGCCTACGATCAATTCCTCATCCGCTTCTACGGCACCAGTCTCTATTCCACCGCTCTCAACCGCCAAGCCGCAATGGCCCAATCTGCCGCTGAAGGGGATGTGAAAAGCAGTTTTCTCGGCATGAAATCCAAGCTGTCCCTTGAGAAAACCGTCGAAATGCTCGGGAAAGTTCGCGACAATGCGCCGAAGTCTCGCACTGCATCGAAGGCGCAGTTTACCATCGGTGAGCTCTATCAGGCCAAAGGAAAAGCCAAGGAATCGATCGCCGCCTACCGCCAGCTCGTGCGAGATCAACCGGATAGCCCTGAGGCCCCTGAAGCGTTGTTCCGCGTCGGCTTGATCATGATGCAGGAGGCCGATCGCGGAAATCAAAACCAAGCGAACCTCGATCTCTCTCGTGAAGCGTTCAACGACTACCTCATTCAATATCCTAATCATTCCCGCAATGCCGAGGCCCGCAAGCTCGTCGCCGGGCTAGGCAGTCGGGATCTCCAGCGCTCCTACGACATTGCTGTATTTTATCAGAAAACCGGCAAACCCGAATCCGCAAAAGTGTATTACCGCGATGTGGTGAAACGCACCGGCTCCAGCAAACTCCACGACGATGCTCGTGCTCGCTTGAAGGAACTCGGTGAGTGATCTAACATAACCGGCTCATGAGATTGCTTACTTTGCTTGTTCCCGCACTTTTGCTGGTTTCCTGCGCTGGCTATCAGCTAGGCGGTAGCAAGCCCGCCTCGATGAAGCAGGTAAAAGTCATCGCAGTGCCGATGTTTTCTAACGCTACGCTTCATCCCCGCGCGGAAGCACTTGCCACTTCTGCGGTGGCCAGTGCCTTTGTGCAGGACGGCACCTATCGAATCGGAGATGTGGACCATGCGGATGCCATTTTAGAAGGGGAGCTGCGCTCTATCAAATACTCCGTGATTCGCGGCACTCGTCTTGATACGCTGTTACCTGAAGAACTTCGCAATCACGTAGAGATCGCTTGGACACTGCGGGACTCAAGGAATCCGAGGAAGGTGCTCGCTTCAGGCACCTCAGAGGGTTCGAGTCAGCTTTTTGCTGGAGCCAATCTCCAGACTGCCCGAAACAACGCTCTGCCCGAGGCACTTGAACGGGCCGGAGAAGCACTCGTTTCCCGCCTTGCGGACGGCTACTGACTCGACGGATTCCTAAATCGCCCCGCGATGATGAAAGCAAATGAGGTGAATCATCGTAGCGACTTGCCTTATGAATATTCCCCGCGCTTTGTTGATTCCTGTCACCTGCATCCTCGGGGTGGGGACGGTCTGTGCTGAGCCACCGACCCTCGCTGCGAATGCGAAGAAAAAAATCGTTTTCATCGCCGGTCGTCCCAGTCACGGGCCCGGTGCGCACGAACACCGCGCGGGCTGCATGCTGTTGGAGGATCATCTCAATCACAGCGGGTTGCCGATCGAAACGAAGGTCGTCACAGAAGGTTGGCCCGCAGATGAATCCGTGTTCAATGACGCTGCTGCCGTCGTGATCTATGCCGATGGTGGCCCCGGCCACCCGGCTAACAGTCATCTCGAAAAACTGAAGTCGCTTGCGAAAGCAGGTGTGGGAATCGGGTGCATTCACTACGCAGTAGAAATTCCCAAAGGTGAAGCGGGCGATACCTTCCTCGATCTCATCGGTGGTTTCTTCGAGACAGATTGGTCCGTGAATCCTCACTGGCATGCCTCTTTCAAACTACCCAAACACGCGGTGACTCGTGGGATCAGCGATTTCGATACGACGGATGAGTGGTATTATCACATCCGTTTCCGCGAAAACATGGAAGGCGTCACTCCGATTCTAACGGACCTGCCACCAGC
Source organism: Akkermansiaceae bacterium (assembly GCA_025363295.1). Classification (GTDB taxonomy): domain Bacteria; phylum Verrucomicrobiota; class Verrucomicrobiia; order Verrucomicrobiales; family Akkermansiaceae; genus Luteolibacter. The sequence goes on along the minus strand of JANYEC010000081.1, from coordinate 22,946 downwards.
CGAGAGTTTGACTCGTAAAGATGGACCGCATGAAGGGAACTCGGAAGTCCGCGCAGCCGTTCTGGAGCGCAAGGAGCCACAACATGTGATGTGGGTCTATCAGCGGCCAGCAGCATCCGGTGCTGGACGCTCGTTCGGTTTCACGGGTGGCCATTTTCATAAGAATTGGCAGATCGATAGCCAACGCCGCCTCATTCTGAATTCCATCGTCTGGATCGCTAATATAGAGGTTCCGGCCAGCGGCGTCATTTCAAAGACTCCCAGCGATGAGGAAATGCAGGCGAATCTGGATCAAAAGTAATTCAGTTCTCTCCACCCTAGGCCGGGTTTGGGCCTTTGCCGGGAAGGCGCGACCCTCTGAGGCTCGCGCCGCAGCCGCATTTCCGCTGGCCAGTGGGCTTGGGAAATGTTTTGAAAGCGCTGCGAGCGATCTGCTCGTTACGATGAACGACTCAACTGCTGGCCACTCCGGCCACAATCCCCCGTTGGCAGTGACCACTCTGGCTGCTCTAGGTATCGTTTTTGGCGACATTGGAACCAGTCCGCTTTACGCGTTCCGAGAATGTTTCTCGCTGGAAAGCGGCCACGGTGCGCCGATCAACCCGGCAAATCTAATAGGGGCGGCGTCGCTGATCGTTTGGTCTCTGCTGATGGTGGTTTCCGCAAAATATTTGTTTATTATTCTGAAGCTGGACAACCGGGGCGAGGGTGGGATTTTGGCGCTTTCCACACTGATTCGTGGCGCAGTCAGAAGTTTGGGCGGGACGGACCCGCGCAAGGTCCTGATGTTCGGACTGGCGGGTGCGGCGTTGATCTATGCCGATGGAATGCTGACTCCGGCGATTTCCGTGCTGAGCGCAGTGGAGGGCCTGGCAATTAGCAGTCCTGGGCTTGCGCAATGGACCGTGCCTGCGTCGGTGGTGATTCTGATAGGTTTATTTTCGATTCAGCGCTTCGGCACCGGGCAGGTGGGTAAGCTTTTCGGGCCGGTGGTGCTTCTGTGGTTTGGTTCGCTGGCGTTGCTTGGGGGGCGGCAGTTGTTGATCCATCCGGAAGTAATTTATGCTTTGAGTCCGCATGAGGGGTTATTGTTTCTTGTTCGCGAGTGGAAACATGCGTTCCCGCTGCTGGCTGCCGTGTTCCTTGCGGTGACCGGTGGTGAAGCGCTGTATGCGGATTTAGGGCATTTTGGCACCAAGCCGATCCGCGTCGGTTGGTTCTCTGTGGTGTTGCCCGCTCTGGTGCTGAACTACCTTGGCCAAGCGGCCTTGTTGACGGCAGATCCCACGGCGATTCGCAGCCCGTTTTTCCTGCTCGCCCCCCAAGTGCTGCAACTTCCACTAACAATCCTTGCCACGGGGGCGGCGATCATTGCCAGTCAGGCTCTCATTTCAGGTGCGTTTTCTCTAACGACTCAAGCGGTGCAACTCGGCTGTATGTGCCGGATGCGCGTGCTTTACACCTCCGAACACTCGGTGGGCCAGGTCTATGTCCCTGCGGTAAATCACATTCTGGCGGTAGCCTGCATTCTGTTAGTGGTAGGTTTCCGAACGTCGTCCGCTTTGGCGGGAGCGTATGGGATCGCCATCTCGCTCACCATGACGATCACCTCGGTCTTATTTTTCTCAGCCGCCCGCGCAGTTTGGGGCTGGTCGAAATTCAAGGCTGCTTTGTTGACCGGGATTTTCCTGATATTTGATGGTGCATTTCTCGCGGCGAACTCCCTCAAAATTTTTCCATCCGGTTGGCTTCCGCTGTTAGTAGCGGGGGTAGTGATGTCGGTGATGCTAATCTGGATCTGGGGACGTAGGCTACTCTACGCACGGATTTTGAAGGATTCTTTTCCTATCGATATGTTGCTCAAAGATCTACATAAAGGTAAGATTCACCGGGTTTCTGGCACGGCCATTTATATGAGCGGAAAAGGCCTCCAAGTCCCCACCGCACTGCTGCACAACCTCAAGCACAATCAAGTCATCCACCAGCAAGTAATCCTGCTCCATGTGGAAACGTTAGATCAACCGCGCGCAGCGGAAAAGGAAGTCCTCGATTGTGTGGACCTTGGCGATGGTGTGCAACGCGTGACGCTGCGGTTCGGATTTGCCGAAACCCCTGATGTGCCCGCTGCATTGAAGGGACGCATGCCTGCGGAGTTTCGTTTTCAGCCTGGGAAAGCGACGTTTTTCCTCGGTCGGGAAACCTACGGAGTCGGCAAACATGCGACAGTCACCGACAAGATTCGCATCTCGCTTTTTGCGATCATGGCTCGTAACGCTTCTCCGGCCACCGCTTACTTCCAGCTTCCTCCGGGGCGCGTCGTCGAGTTAGGCGCGCAACTTACCCTCTAATTTTAACATTGCGGGAGCCGCCCTGCTTGATACCCCGTGGCCATCCACTCCGCACTTTCCATTACGGGTCTCGGTGCCTTGTCCGCCCTCGGCAGCGATATCTCATCGCACCATGCGGCAGTTCTTGCGCGGCGCGTTCCGTTTCAGAAACTTGAAAAATTGTTAGGCGCGAACAGTCCGCACGCGGCTCGTCCCGGCGCGTGGATCGAGCCGCGCGCGCTGCTCATTCATCGCAAATGGAGCCCAGCCACGATGGCTGCGTTGCATGTCGCACGACAGGCGATCATCGAGTCTCGCTGGACGGCGGAAGATCTGAAAGATGCGGCTCTCGTCGTTGGAACCAGCCGTGGAAATGCCGCAGGTTGGCTGGGTCCTTGGCCGGGGCGCAGGCCGTTCAAGCTGATGGCGGCAAGCAACACGATTCACAGTGAGCCCGCATCCGCGATCACGATCGAGTTCGGAATCACCGGACCCAATCACGTGCTGGCCAGCGGCTGCGCAGCGGGATTGGATGCCATCGGAGTGGCCATGATGTTAGTGCGTTCAGGCATGGCCACCCGTGCGCTGGCAGTCGCGGTGGATCTGCCTCTGGTTCCTATTTTGTTAGATAACTACGCGTTGTCAGGAATTTTATCAAAGCAATCCCGCCTGGATCCCTATCACCCAAAAACTTCGGGCTTCATCCCCGCAGAAGGTGCCGCGGCAATGGCCATTGAAATGATCGATGGTGATTTTCCTAAACTCATTCACTACGGCTGCAATTCAGATGCTTGCGATCCGGTGGGCATTCCCGCCGACGGGGGACGCACTCCAGAGCTGCTAGAAAAAGCCGCTGGCCTGGTTGGCCCGCCGGTTGCGGTCTGTCCGCACGCGACAGGTACCGCAGTGCAGGCCGTTGCGGATCCGGCCTTGCTCTCACGCGCTTTCACGGCGGATCTCCCGACATTGCATCTCCTTAAACCGTTCACAGGCCACACCATTGGCGCGAGTGGATTGTTAGAAAGTGTGGTTATCGCGCGTTTTCTCAGGGATGGGAAGCTACCTCCAAATCTTCCAAGTCTCTATCAGCCAGGAGATTTTTCCCTCCCCGACCAGCCGCTCGACGCCACCGGTCCTGTTTACAAACTCTCCCACGGCATGGGAGGTCACAACGCATTACTCGTTCTCACACGCTCATGAATCCATCACAACATCTTGAAGTTTCCATCGATGACCAAACCCTTAAAGTGATCGAAGGAGGTCAATGCGTGCGGGAATTTAACATCTCCACCGCCGCGAAAGGGATGGGTTTTGTGAAGGACACCTATCGCACTCCCACCGGGCGCTTCCGCATTCACGAAATGATTGGCGAGGGTGAGGCGCTCGGGACCATTTTTAAAATGCGGGAGCCCGTTGCGCAATGGTCCGCAGGAGATAAAATGGAAAAGGACCTTATCCTCACCCGAGTGATTCGCCTGGAAGGGCTGGACCCTGAAAATGCAAATACGCTAGAACGGAATATTTATATACACGGAACCAATCGCGCAGACAGGATCGGTCAGCCTGCGAGCATGGGTTGCATCCGCATGGCCAATGATGAGATGATCGAACTTTTCAATATGGTAACTGTAGGTACTGAAATAAAAATCCACCCCGGCACCCAGCGGCGCGGGAAACTCTGTTTCATTGATTGTGATTCCACGCTCTCGACGATCGAGGGAATCGATGAGTTAGCAAGGGCCAAGGGAGACGAAGTGTTTGCCCAAGTCGTGGCACTCACTCATGCTGCGATGAATGGCGAGGTTTCTATCGGTGAGGTCTTTTCGAGGCGCATGGAGATGATCCGACCTAACCGTGCGTTATCTGATCAAGTCGCAGCGCTTTATGTCGAAACGATGGTTCCCGGCGCAGATAATTTTATCAGGGATTTAAAAAATGACGGTTGGCATCCGGTGATTCTATCAGGCGGATTTACTCCGCTTATTATGCCTCTGGCCCAAGTGCTGGGCATTGATCATGTGGAGGCTGTGCCATTGTTCTTTGATGAAAACGGGAACTATCTAGACTACGGCCGGGACTATCCCACGACGCGGAACCTCGGTAAAAACGAAGTCATTAGAGAGTGGAAGAAAGCCATGCTGCCCGAGCGGGTGATGATGATAGGCGATGGGGTTTCCGATCTGGAAACAAAACCTGATGTCGATCAGTTCATTGGATTCGGTGGAGTCGTCGTGAGACCCAAGGTTCAACAAGGTTGTGATTTCTGGCTCGCGAACATGCAAGACTACAGCGGAGTGATGGCGATGATATCCGGAAAAGCATAATGGATATTACCCTCATATTTTCATCTATAAGAAGAAAGTATAATTTAAGCTTGCTAGTAGTTCCTGTAAATATACGTTCCCTCAGTCATGAGTACTAAGAAAAAATCAGTGAGAGGCGTTCGTTATACCGACGCCCAAAAGCAGGAAGTCGTAAACTTCGTAACAACTTTCAATGCTGTCAACGGTCGGGGCGGTCAGAGCAAGGCTGCTGCTAAATTCGGTGTATCAGCTCTCACCGTTATGGCTTGGCTCAAGGGAGCCGGTGCCGCGAAGCCCGGGAAAAAAGTTACCCCAGCGAAAGCACCTAAAGCCGCGAAGTTAGCGAAAGCACCAAAGGCTTCCAACGCAAAAGCCAAAGGAGGCATCGGCACACGCTACACCCCTGCTAAAAAGCAAGAAGTGGTAGATTTCGTCACCAGTTATAACTCCGCCAACGGCCGCGGTGGCCAAAGTCATGCTGCTGCCAAGTTCGGTGTGTCACCACTCACCGTGATGGCATGGCTTAAGAAGTCCGGTGCCCCGAAGCCCGGTAAAAAAACCACAGCGTCGAAGGCACCAATCGCATCAAAGTCAGATAAAGTCGCAAAAGGTGCCGGTTTCGACTCCAAGCTCAAGTCACTCGTCGCCATCAATGGCCAGATCGAAAAAGCGGAAGCTGGAATCGCCAAGGGTCAAGAGGAACTTGCTTCACTCAAAGCCAAGTTCGCTTCATTGCTCGGCTCCTTCTAACTTTTTTAAAAACCCTTTCATTGAAAGCCGTCTCCCGCAAGGAAGGCGGCTTTTTGTTACCATTTAATGTCGGTAATCATCTCTTTCCAAAGCATAGTTTCACCATCGAAGACGAAACGCCCGAGGAAAGGTTGCTCTGCGAGTACATACGGCAGCCAGTGGCGGTCGTCCTCCCACATGCGCTGATAGGGGATTTCATGGAGCGGGGTCCACACGGGCACCGCCTCGTCGGTCTCGGTCGGTGTGCCGGTGAAATCATCGGAGCGAAAGACATGGCATAAGATGTCCGCATAGTCGGACATGGAAAACTGAAGCTCACCCAGCTTGCGCGGCGCATGCGGAGTGATGCAGAGTTCTTCCTGCGTCTCTCGGATGATCGCTTCGAGCGGTGTTTCACCGGGATCAATTTTGCCGCCCGGGCCGTTGATCTTCCCCGCGCCCAGTCCGCGCTTTTTTTCTATCAGGAGAATCTGCCCATCTTTAATGATGAACATGAGCGTGGCGAGGACCTCTCCTTGCCAAGAACTCCAATCGATCGGTGAGGGAACCTGCATAGGTGTTAGGCCTCGGCGGCGTAGGCTTCTACGCTGTCGCAGGTGCAGATGAGATTGCGGTCGCCGTGCACGTTGTCGATGCGACCGACCGATGGCCAGAATTTGTGCTGGCGCAGATAGGGCAGAGGAAACGCCGCCTGCTCGCGAGTGTAGGCATGCGGCCAATCGTTTCCGCAAACCACTTCACAAGGATGCGGCGCGTGTTTGAGCGGGTTGTCATTCGCATCTAACTCACCGCTGATGACGGCGGAAATTTCTCCGTGGATGGAAATCATCGCATCGCAGAATCGGTCGAGCTCACCCTTGGATTCGGACTCGGTTGGCTCGATCATCAGCGTGCCGCCGACGGGCCAGCTCATCGTGGGTGCATGGAAGCCGTAATCCATCAGGCGCTTCGCCACGTCTTCCACAGTGATACCGCTGGCATCGGATAGAGGGCGGACGTCGATGATGCACTCGTGAGCGACGAGGCCTCCATGTCCAGTGTAGAGGATCGGGAAAAACGGCGAGAGTTTTTTCGCGATGTAGTTCGCATTCAGAATGGCGACCTCGGTAGCTTCGGTGAGACCATCGGGCCCCATCATCGCGATATACATCCAAGAAATCGTGTTGATCGAAGCGCTTCCCCACGGTGCGGAACATACCGCCCCCACTTTGGAATCGAGTTCACTGTGACCGGGCAGATAGGGGAGGAGTTGTTTCGCCACACCGATCGGCCCCACACCTGGTCCGCCGCCGCCGTGTGGGATGCAGAAGGTTTTATGTAAATTCAAATGACAGACATCCGCACCGATGAGGCCGGGGGATGTTAGGCCGACTTGGGCATTCATGTTCGCGCCGTCCATGTAAACCTGTCCGCCGGCGTTATGAATGATATCGCAAATCGCGCGAATGGTTTCCTCGAAAACCCCGTGCGTCGATGGATAGGTAACCATCAATGCTGCTAGATTTTCGCGGTGTTCCTCGGCGCGGGCGGTGAGATCGGCGACGTCGATGTTTCCATCTGGATCGCATTTCACGCCGATGACTTTCATCCCGACCATCACGGCCGACGCCGGATTGGTGCCGTGTGCGGAAACAGGAATGAGACAAATGTTCCGGTGTGAATCGCCACGCGCGAGGTGATAGCGGCGGATCGCTAACAACCCGGCATACTCCCCTTGTGAGCCCGCGTTCGGTTGCAGGGAAACTCCCGCGAAGCCGGTGACTTCCGCCAGCCAACCTTCGAGTGTGGCCAGCATTTCACGATAGCCTTGGCTCTGATCAGCAGGCACGAACGGATGCACCGAGGAAACCTCCGGCCAACTCAGAGGAATCATTTCCGATGTGGCGTTGAGCTTCATCGTGCAAGAACCGAGCGCGATCATGGATTCATTGAGCGCGAGATCCTTGGATTCCAAACGCTTTAGATAACGGAGCATGTCCGTTTCCGAGTGGTAGCTGTTGAAAACTTTTTGAGTGAGGAACGGCGTGCAGCGAGACACTCCGGCAGGCCAGTCCACCGCATCGTCGCGCGAGGCATCGAGATCGGCATCGAAGCATTTTGCGATGCTAAGAACGTCGGCGTCCGTGGTGGTTTCATCGAAGGAAATACCCAGATGATCCGCATCGATGAGGCGTAGATTGATGCCGACTGCAGCGGCTTTTGATAGAATGTCGCCTGCTTTGCGCGGGACTTTTGCGACGATGGTGTCGAAAAACGCGCCGTCTTCGATTTCAACTCCGCTCGCGACAAGGATGGCTCTCAAATCACAGGTGATCGCGTGCGTGCGCTTGGCGATACGCTCCAATCCCTCCGGCCCATGATAGACCGCATACATCGAGGCCATGACAGCAAGTAAGACCTGGGCGGTGCAAATGTTAGATGTCGCCTTGTCGCGGCGGATGTGTTGCTCGCGGGTTTGCAGAGAGAGGCGATAACCGGGCTTGCCGCGTGAATCCACAGACACGCCAATCAGGCGACCGGGCATCTTGCGTTTCAAAGCATCGGCGCAAGCCATGAAGCCCGCATGAGGACCGCCGAAACCGAGCGGCACACCAAAGCGTTGTGATGAACCCACACAGATGTCCGCGCCGAATTCGCCGGGGGCTTTTAAAACCGTTAGTGATAGAATATCCGCTGCCACGATGGTCACCGCGCCCGCTGATTTTGCTTTCGTTAAAAAGTCCGTGAAATCGTCGATGCGGCCGCGTGTATCCGGGTATTGCACCAGCACGGCAAACAATCCCTCGCAGGAAGCTGGTTCGAATTTTGCCCAATCACCAATCACGACTTCGATGCCTAACGGTTCCGCGCGGGTCACCACCACGTCGATGGTTTGCGGATGGCAGCGGTCGGAAACAAAAATTGCTTTGCCCTTCGGCTTACCGGCGAGCGCAAGGCTCATTGCTTCCGCAGCAGCCGTGCCTTCATCTAGCAGTGATGCGTTAGAAACATCCAGGCCGGTGAGGTCGGTGATCATCGTTTGGAAATTCAACAGCGCTTCGAGGCGCCCTTGTGCGATTTCCGCCTGATAGGGCGTGTAGGCAGTGTACCAACCAGGATTTTCCAAAATATTCCGCTGGATCACGCTCGGCGTGTGGGTGCCGGAGTAGCCTTGGCCGATGAACGACTTGAGCACTTTATTCTTCCCCATGATCGACTTCAGCCAAGCGAGCGCCTCATGTTCCGAGCTGGCTTCCGGCAGGCTGAGAGCACCTTCCATGCGAATCCCAGCGGGGACGGCGGTATTGATCAGGGCGCTGAGCGAGGGGAACCCGGTGTCACGAAGCATCTCCTCGCGTTCGGAACCAACAGGACCAAGGTGACGGCTACGGAAGTCAGTGCGGGCGGACATTTTGATTTGGACTGGAAGCAAGGGAGATTTGAAACCCACGCGGTTTCACAGGACGCCTTCTCCAATAGTGGAAAATGCCCACCGCGCAACTCTGGTTCGTCACAAACTTCCCTTAAGTGCAGACCTCTCCAGAAAACAAACCTGTCGCATCGCCAATCAAGCGCTTCTAAATGAGGCGCCATACGGAAAATTGTAATTTACGAAAACCGCAAATCAGGACGGTTATTGCGCCTTCATGCGAGCTCCTTACCACGCCCCAGAAATCTCCGCGGAACTAGCTTATCAAGGCGCCAAGGAGCGCGGGATTTATCCCGCGCCTTCATTCATTCGTCCACAAAGCAATTCATCGTATCGTGCCGTCATTGATTTATTCCCCCCCCAAAATGCACGTTCAGCTTCGCGCCCCCAGTCCCAGCCCCTCTTTCCCGGTGATATCTGCTAGCTCATGTCTTTCGCCCCTCCCCATCCAAAATTCGCCTGATTGACACACCTGTCTCGGAAAAATCCCTACTAAATCAATGATTCGTAGCGCATTTTTCTATCAGGAAAAATGGGATATCACTCTCTGACATCCGACGAATAAACCCTAATAGGCAGAAGAAGACGAATCCATCTCAAATGAATTTTCTCGGAGCGAGAGATAGCAGAAGCGACATTCAGCACTGCAAGTGAAACCGAAGCGTGGTATTTGTCGCGGTATTTCCATGCCCGTGGACTGACTTCCAAGTTCGCCTTCCAAAGGGCATTTTCACCCTCCATCTCTTTTCCGGCGATTGTTGGAGTGCGTCTGGGAGGATTCGGGCACTTCGTTGCCGTTCTGAAGGTCAGCGATGGACTTGTCATCTTTGTCGATCCGCTGGGTGGTAAGAGGGAATTGAAGGTTGAGGAGTTTCAGAAGTCCTATACGTTTTCTGGATTTCACCTTTCAATCACGAAGAAAGAAGCCTAACCGGGTTCCTGGAAATAGTTAGCTTCCCGCCCCCCACCCTGCGTACGGCTCTGTACAGGGCAGTTCCAATCAGACTCGGGCCTTTGGCCCGCAGTGTAGCACAATCCAGATGGCTTTGACTTCGTGCCTCCGTCCATGCGGGATGGCTTCGCAAGTGACCAACCAACTGCTTGAGTGCTGCCAGAGCCGTTCGATGGGATTAAATGCGGTTCAAACCGCCTTCAAATGAGGCGTGGACTTGGGGGCCGTTTCGCCAAATCCACGCCGGATATTCTATCGAATCGCGTTTCTAACATAACAACAGGATCACGAATCTTTGATCTATCGCCTAATGTAAATAGTCACTTCAGTTCGGGCGCAGTCAATGGGGTGGTGCGGCTGGCGAATTTAGCTCGGGTTTGTTTGATGAAATCTTCACTAACAGGAGTAGCATCGTTAGACCAGGACTGGCGAACATAGGTGAGCACATCGGATATTTCGGCGTCCTTCAGATCGGTATGCGGGGGCATGGCATTTGAGAATTTCTGCCCAGAAACTTCGATGGGGCCTTGAAGTCCGGCGAGCAGAATACGAATAGGAATGGAGGGATCACCCACTGCCCAACTCGATCCGTCGAGCGGCGGGAAAGCTCCGGGGACTCCCTTTCCGTCAGTACCATGACAGGCGATGCAAGTGCGACTGTAAACCGTTAGTCCGCGCTCATGGACGGCTGGAACTGGTGGGTTCTTACGGACCATTTCCTTGGCAGGGGCTGCCGGGTGTTGAATTTCCTCGAGATATCTGCCCACTGCGGCAATCGCATTCTCAATACCGGCATCTTGCGAAGCCTTATCTGCAGAATGGGGTGCTGATTCGGCGGATGCCATGACGGCGGATGCGTGGTGGCGAGCGGCAACCTGCCAAGCGCTGTTGAGCATGGGGTCCTCAAGCATTTCCTTATGGGCGACGAGAGTGGTGTAGATCGCCTTGCCGACGCGCATGGAGGGAGGAAGATGCGTTAGACCAACGAAAATCTCTGCAAGCTCGCGGGAGTCGGCACTGGTAATGACGTCACCTTTGATGACCGCATCCGCGAGGACTTCATCAGCCGCAGGATTGAGAATCGCGGCGCGACGGAGCCCGCGATTGGACGAGGCAAGGGCGGTCTTAATGGTTTCCTGATCGAGTGAAGCAAGACCTTGAAGAGCGTAAAAGGCGTGGACTGCCGCGCGGCTGTTAGTGTTGGATTTCACGATTTCCTTAAGTTTCACGGCGGCACTCACCGAGCCGGATTCGACGATGAGGCGCTGTGCCTGGAGTCTCCAGAAAAGATTAGGATGGCTGAGGCCGGAGAGCAGAGAGCCGAGGTCGTTAGAAACGAGTTTCGGATTAATATCGTCCTTGGACCCACTCGGATAGACGCGGAAGATGCGGCCTAAAGAGCTGTCGCGCACGGGAGATTCGTAAGCGTTGCCTCGGCCGCTTTTTGCATCGTAGCCGGCGGACGCTAGGGTAGGCGTCGGGTTGTGCTGGATAATTAGATTATACCAATCCGAAATCCAGACAGCTCCGTCTGGGCCGGTTTCGGCGCTGACCGGGGCGGACCAGGCATCCGCACTGGAGTATAGATTGTTAGCGAGTTGGCGGGACACGTAGCCGGTACCTTTATGTGTAATTTCAAACTGGCCAACGAGTTTTCCCGTGGGCTCACAAACGAAGGCGATGCGATCACGATAGTTTTCCGGGAAACGCTCCGAGGTGTAGAACGAGTGCCCTGCACCCGCCGTGTAGCGATCGAATTGATCAACCTGACGAATATCCATGGATGTTGGAAAAAACTTGGGATTTCCATCATCGTTCGGGGTTTTTGGCTGGGGAAGTTTGGCTTGCTCGTAAACTGATTTAGCAAATGTATAATACCACGATGGATTGCCGTTAGCTGTGGACCCGAGGATGTCGAAGTCGGAGGTAAATCCTAAACCCCAGGTGTTGTTAGTAGTGTTTTGAAGGAACTCGAGCTTGCTGCCATCAGCTTTGAATCGAAAAAAGCCGGTAGAAAATTTAAGTTTTTCGCCACCGACAGTGCCTTCGAATCCTGCATATCCGATGGTCGCATAGATCCAGTTATCGAAGCCATAACGGAGATTAGAAACTCCGGCGTGAGTGTCGTGACTTTTAAATCCACTGAATAGGACTTGGCGGACGTCAGCCTTGTCGTCGCCATTGGTATCCTTGAGAAAAATCATATCAGGACCATTGGTGCAGATGAGACCTCCGTTCGCGAAAACGGCGGAGGTGGGGATGGAAAGTTTGTCCGCGAAGAGAGTGAATTTGTCCGCCTTACCGTCACCATCAGTGTCCTCGCAAATGTGGATTCGGTCGTGGCCGAGGTCTCCAGCCTGAAGATTATTTGGGTAGTCCACGGTCTCGACAACATAAGCCCGGCCGCGGTGGTCCCAAGTGATGTGGATGGGGTTCACGATATCGGGCTCACTCGCGAAAAGAGAAACACAATAACCGTTAGGAACTTGGGCGAGCTTGAGTGAATCGGCGGGAATCAGCGGCTTCTGGCCTTGGGTAATGGTCTTGTGTTGTCGGTATCCGGGCAAGATCATTTCCTCAGACTCCAGCTTCGGAAGATTCATGGCAGAGAGCTTGGCACGGACATTTTCGCTGATGCTCCAAAAAATCCCGCGGCGCAGCAAATCATGGAAGGCCGGCTGTTCCCAGCAACGCATGTCGTGGCCGTAAGCGGTATAGAAAACCTTGCCCTTGCCTTGGCTTCGGACCCACGTCCATGGCTCTTTGTCGCGGACTTGAAGGATGGTGCGGTCATCGGTCTGGCAGTCGTGGACATACGTTTCATCCCATGTCTCAAATCCGCTGTAGCCGCGCATGACGGGATGCTCCGGAGCAGTGATGGTCGTAGTAAAAATTCCGGTTTGATGAGACTTGAAACGACCACCGACGAGTTTTACATATGCGTCAGATCCACCAAAGCAGGCGGACGCACAGTGAATAGGAAGAAATGCGCCACCGTCCTCAACGAAACCTAACAGGGCTTTTTCCTGCGCCGGGTCCATGGCCTCGTTTTGTTTCCAATTTCCGTATAACATCAATCCATCATAGCGATCGAGTACGTCTCGGCGGAGATCCGCTAGGTTCTCGGTATAGGTGAAATTAATGCCATTCACGCCGAGGGCTTTCCTCAAAATGCGGTAGCGTTCAACCGGATCATGGCCAGGATGGTTCCCGGTTGGGGCACCGAGAAAAAGAATTTCTACATGCCGGGGTTCCGACGCTGCTGGTTTTGTAGTTTGCGAAAAGCCGAGAGTGGCGACGAGGATTCCAAGCGGGATAAAGAGAATTTTTTTCATGCGAAGCGGAGGTAAACTCAGACTATTTAGTGTAATCCAAATCTGAATTCAAATTGCCTCATTTCAAGCAGAGACTGCTTGTAGGATAACGAATTCTTTGTGTAAGATCCCGCCATATGCATTCCGAAGTGGCGCGGACTAGATGGGATAAATTACTTCAACCCGGGCAATTTAGGCACTTGTTCGACCATCTTCCAGGCACTCTCTTCTTTGCCAAGAATCTCGATGGACGACTCATGGCTGGAAACCCCGTATTCGTAAAACGTTGCGGATTTCTTCAGGAATCCGAAATCATTGGGCTTACCGACAACTCAGTATTTCCGCCCCGTCTCGCGGAAAAATACCATGAGGACGACGAGCAAGTCTTCACCACCGGCAAGCCGCTGCTTGGTATCATCGAGTTATTTCCCAATCAGGACGGCAAACCGGAATGGTTCATCACTGACAAGCTTCCGTTGTTTGATACTACGGGAAAAGTCTGCGGCCTCTGCGGCACAGTCCGCAGCTACGAAGCGCAACGTGCGGCCATGCAACCCTACCTCGAACTGGCGACTGTGGCAGATCACCTGAAACTCCATTTCCGCGAGAAACTTGACGTTCCCCGGCTCGCGAAACTGGTCCACATGTCCGTCCGCCAATTCGAGCGAAAATTCCGCGCCACCTTTCAGATGACGCCTCAGGAATATATGATTCGAATGCGGCTCATTGAGGCCTGTGATCTGCTCGTCCGCACCAACCAACAAGTGACGGCGGTGGCGCTGGACTCCGGCTTCTACGATCACAGCGATTTCGCCCACCAGTTCCGCCGCCATATGGGCCAAACCGCCAGCCAATATCGGCTTGAACGACGTCGGGATCTTACACAAGCCCGCCGCGAATCTACAAGCCGGAGCACTCAAATCCACTAGTCTTCTCACCGCTCACTCACGCGATTTCCACTCACAAAATTAAGGCTAAATCCATCATGTCACAAATCAACATCGCCATCGTCGGTCTCGGATTCGGAGCCGAGTTTATCCCTATCTATCAGTGCCATCCGGACGCGAATATGGAGGCGATCTGCCAAAGGACAAAATCAAAGCTCGATGAAATCGGCGATAAGTATGGAATTCAAAAACGCTACACGTCCTATGAAGATCTGCTCGCTGATCCGGACGTACACGCCGTCCATATCAACTCCCCGATCCCCGATCACGGCCGTCAAGCGATTCAGGCTCTTAAAGCTGGTAAACACGTGGCTTGCACCGTGCCGATGGCTACCACCATCGAGGAATGCCGCCAGATTGTAGAGCTCGTGCAGCAAACGGGCCTCAAATATATGATGATGGAAACCGTCGTCTATGCCCGCGAATTTCTCTTCATGAAGGAAATGTATGACAAGGGGGAGTTAGGAAAAGTCCAGTTCCTCAAGGCCTCCCACCAGCAGGACATGGAAGGTTGGCCGGGCTACTGGCCAGGCCTGCCACCTATGTTCTACGCCACCCACTGCGTCGGTCCGATTCTCGGACTAACACGCGGCGAGGCGGAGTATGTTTCCTGTTTCGGCTCTGGCACCATCGCTGAGGAAATGCACGAGTGTTATGGCTCTACTTTCGCCATCGAGAGTTGCCACATCAAGTTCAAGGATAGCGATCTATCAGCACAACTCCATCGCTCGTTATTCGATGTGGCCCGCCAATATCGCGAGTCGTTCGAGGTCTATGGCACCAAAAAATCCGTCGAGTGGCCACTCATCGAGCATGATCCGTTAGTCATCCACACCGCGAAGCTGCCCGAGCCGGAAATCCCTGCCGAAGTGAAGTGTCCAGACTTCGCCCATTACTTGCCGAAGGAAATCCAGCATTTCACCACTGGCGGCGTCTATGGCGGCGATGGTAAAGAAGACCACCTTTCCTTCACCCAAGGCGGAGGGCACGGTGGCTCCCATCCGCATCTCACGCATCAATTCATGCAAATGTTGAAAAGCGGCATCGACGCCTATCCGAACGCTGTCGAAAGCGCGAACATTACCTGCACCGGCATCCTCGCCCATGAATCCGCGCTCAAGGGCGGCGTGATCATCCACCTGCCGGAATGGACACACCGGTCCTGATGGTTCAGCGTTTCTTTGTTTTCGAGAGGCCGTAACAGACGTGAAGAATACTCACTAACTGGAGCGCGGAATTTATTCCACCCGAGTAAAGGTGAAGGTATCAAGAACGCCGTCACCCTTCTAACAAGGTCCGCACCATTGTGGCGTCGAGGCGGTTTGAAATGTCTGCGTTCGAGAGAATTCCGGCGGCGAGTTTGCCCTTCTCCTGTTGAAGCTTGTGAATGCGCTCTTCAACGGTGTCCTGGCAGAGCAGCTTGTGGACGAAGACTGGATTATTCTGTCCAATCCGATAAGCCCGATCCGTCGCCTGTGCCTCGGCGGCGGGGTTCCACCAAGGATCATAATGGATCACCGTATCTGCGGCGGTTAGATTGAGGCCGGTGCCGCCCGCCTTGAGGGAAATGAGGAAGACGGGAACCTTGCCCGATTGAAAATCCTCCACCAATTTGCCACGGTCTTTCGACGCTCCAGTGAGTTTTAGATAGGGAATTTTCTCCTTGATCAAATGCGCTTCTATCAGGCCGAGCATGGTGGTAAACTGCGAAAATAACAGAATACGCCTGCCTTCCTCGATGAGCACCGCGAGCAGTTCGGTGAGGAAATCCAGCTTGGCGGATTCCGCGACATCATTCGAGTAGTCCTCCGGTAGCAGGCGCGGATCGCAGCAAATTTGGCGGAGCTTGAGCAATGCATCGAGAAAAACGATTTGCGATTGCTCGATGCCCCGCGCGGCGATGGCTTCACGCACGCGCTTGTCCATGGTGGCGCGGACGGTTTCGTAGAGATCCTTTTGCCCGGAGTTCAGTTCGATGAGATGGACGAGCTCGGTTTTCGGCGGCAGCTCCTTGGCCACTTGGTCTTTCGTGCGCCGCAAGATAAGCGGTGCCACGCGGGCTCTGAGAATTTCGTTCCTCTCGGCATCACCGTCCTTTTCGATGGGTGTGCGGAAACGTTTGTTGAACGCGTCTTCGGTCCCGAGGAAGCCTGGAACGAGGAAATTCATCAGGCTCCACAACTCACCCAAGTGGTTTTCAATCGGTGTCCCTGATAGACAAAGACGATTTCTAGCATCTAACTTGCATGCCGCCTGCGCCATTTTCGAACGTGGGTTCTTGATGTATTGCGCCTCGTCCATGACGACGAGGTGAAACGGAACGCACGCAAGTTTATCGATGTCTCGCTGAAGTAAGGCAAATGACGTTAGAACAAGATCGGCATGCGGGATCGAGCGGAAATACTTTTTCCTCTCAGGCCCATTCAGCACCAGCACCCGCAGCTCTGGCGTGAATCTGAGCGCTTCCGCCCGCCAATTCGGCACGACTGAGGTGGGTGCGATGACCAACGTAGGTAAGCCGCGCGATTGGCCGGATTGTTTTTCGGTGAGGATGTGGGCAAGTGTTTGGAGGGTTTTTCCAAGGCCCATATCATCTGCTAGAATCCCATGCAATCCGTGGCGGGCGAGGAACTGCATCCAATGGAAACCCGCGAGCTGATAGTCGCGCAACGTGGCTTGCAAGCCGGTGGCAATTGGAACTGCATCAATTCCAGAAAAGTCTTTGAGCTTCCCAGCGAGCCTCGTGAGGTCCGGTGGGGTTGCGATGCCCAAGCCATCAAGGCCCGCGAGCGAAGCGGCATCCAGCGCGTGCAGCCGGGCTTTGTCGGGAAACTTCGGATCAATCAGCGCTGCAAGGTGTTGAAGAATCTTTCGCACGCGGCCTATGGGGAGTTTTAACGCATCGCCGTCGGGCAGCGGTGCGTAGATGTGGCCGTTGTTAGGGCGATCCAATGTTTCTTCGAGAAAATCATTTTCTAGCAGACCCGCAAGAATGGGTAGAAGATCGTAGCGCTGGCCACCGACATCGAAGCCGACTGATAGACTGAACCAGCCGCCATCTCCGGGTGAAAGCGAGCTATCCCATTTTCCCGGATCTGCCTCATGCACACGGTGGCCCACGTTGTCTGCGACGCTGACGCTCCAGCCGATAGATTCGAGACGCGCGACCATCTCGCCGCGGAACTGGTGCCAGAACGCATCGGTCGGCACTCGGCTAGGATCGGGAAACCATCGGTCCGGGCTGCTGGATTTGTGCGCATCACGGGTTTTGAGATTAAGGAGAAATTTCCACGCGGAGTTCGATTGCAGCGAGGAGAGCCCGGTATCACGGAGCTGTTGGGTGGCAGCATTTTCAGCAGCGGCATCGTGTTGCAGGATCGCCGCTTGGCCGTCTTGAGTGATCGAGCTGATCCAATCCGGCGCTGTGGAGCGGAGGGAAATACGATGCTTGTCGTAGATGACCCACGCCTCTGCGGAGATCCAGAAATCCAGCTCTGGCTGGCCTAACGATTGCAACAAAAGCCGCGTCGCTCGGTCCAAGGGCTCACGCCTAACAGTCAACTCGAAGTGCGCCTCATATCTCAATCTCGGCAAATCCGGTGGCGGGTCCTTCATCAGTTCCCGCGCACTGGGCAACGCGGCGGCGACGGCACCCGCGAATCCGCGCCCTTGCAGCCGGACGGGATCGCGTTCCTTCGCTGCTCGCAGAATAACCGCCGCCGCGTGATGGCAAAAACTCCCGACTTCACAGGAACAGAACGTTTCAAACTCCCACGAGTTTCCCGCTTGCCAAAGGTTCACCTCGGTCTCGTCTTTTACCACACGCGCGATTAAACTGATAGAGCCCGGTGCCGGTTCCTCCATTTGCAGATCCCGCACTTTGTTCACAAGCGGGTTCGCGGCGGCGAGAATCTCGTCGTCGAATCGGTCCTTCCAGCGGGAATCCCCGAGAAACGATGAAATGTCAGTTGAAGCTGGCAAGCCCGGCAGATTCAAGCATCGGTGCCCAGCGTCAAGCTCCACGCGGTCACTTGCATTTGAAAGGGTGAAAAACCTTATGCCACATTCATTTGAAATCCCCTCTAAAACTGCCCGTCTCTCGCTCAAAGATTGCCAAGTCGTTTAGATTCTTCAGGATGCGCCCGTGAAAGTTACAAAAGCTGTCATCACCGCTGCGGGCAAAAGCCAACGGAATCTCCCCCTCCAAACGCTAGTGGACCGCGATGGCACTCCCAAGTCCGCCCTCGCCATTCTCGCAGAGGAAATCACAACTGCGGGCATCGAAGAAATCGCCGTCGTTATCTATCCGGGTGACGAAGCCGCTTACGCCGCCGCCGCCGGGCCTCATGCTCGGAGAATGCGCTTCATCGAGCAAACCGAGCCGCTCGGATACGGTCACGCCGTTCACTGCGCTGCCGATTTCACGGCCGACGATCCATTTCTTCTCATGGTCGGTGATCACCTCTACCTCAGCCGCACCGATATCTCATGCACGGCTCAACTTCTAGCAACCGCCTCCACCGAAAAATGCGCGGTCTCTGCGGTCCAAGCGACTCACGAAAGTAAACTGCCTAACTACGGTGCAATCGGCGGTCGGCGGGTCACGGGAAATGATCGGCTTTACGAAATCGAAGCCGTCATCGAAAAGCCTACTCCCACCGAAGCAGAACAAAAACTCGTGATCCCCGGACTCCGCGCGGGCAATTACCTCTGCTTTTTTGGCCTGCATGTACTCACTCCATCCGCTATGGAAATTCTCGACCGCCAACTCGCAGACGGCAGAGCAGACCTTTCCAGTGCCCTCGCGGAGATTGCCCGCCGTGAGCGCTATCTCGCCCATGAACTCCAAGGCCGCCGACACGATATCGGACTGCACTACGGCCTCCTAACAGCTCAACTCGCCCTGGGCCTTGCTGGCAACGACCGCGATGAAGTGCTCACCCACATTGTCGAGCTGCTCGCCCAATCCCAAGCCTGAAACCCTCATGGCGCACCTCCTCACCTTGATCACCTCGCCGGACGCCGCCGTTCGCGATCTGTCACTCGACGACGCCTGCGGAAAACTCGGCCTCGCGGAACTTCTCTCCGAAGCAAATGAACTCGATGACTTTCGCCGTCACAGTGAAAATCTCTATCACCGAGTGCGGGCGCTTCTTTTCCTTTACTCCATCCATCGCTTCCACCTCCCCGCTCGCCTCGCAGAAAATGCATGCCAGCCGGATGCGATTCCATTCAAAGGTTATGAAAATCTGCTAGAGCGCCGCTTTGAGGAAGCCATTGACGTATTCTTAAAAAAACAAAGTGCGGAAGGCCCGGGCGATGGGATTTCTAGTGCCCTCGCATCCGCCTATCAGCGCCTTGCTTTTCAAACCCTCGCCGATCAGGTCCGTCGCAGTGTCCGCAGTGTAAAAGGCAATCAATGGATGTTCCGCATGGGCCACCCCGCCGATCAACCGCTGCGAATCCGCCCAGAGATCATCCGCCGCGACCCGCTGTCCGGCACCTATCCGATTCTCCGTGAGCGCACTCCCGTCCGCATGGATCTAACTCATTGCGGATGGAGCGATATCTTTTTCCTCGGCATGGACTATCCAGAGGGTGCCAAAGTACTCAATATCTCGGTCGATCTCGCCGTTCACGGCCACGACAAAGAGCCGAGCCCACCGGTCGAAGCCAGCTTGCGCGTCATCGAGGAGCCCGTGCTCAGACTCACCAGCGTGGACCTCGGATGCAGCGCGGAAATTTCCAGCCTGAATGAGGTGTTTGATTTTGCCAAAGACTACCTTGGCCTGCTCAAGGCTGCGGTGATCGCGAGCGGTATCGTCCCTCCCGGAATCGAGGGCTCCGGGCAGAGTCTTGCGGATTTGTTAGCAAGAGTGGTGGGCCACGGTCGTGGCTTGGAGTTGGTGAGCAACGTGAACAATATTCCGAAAGGGTCACGCTTAGCGGTTTCTACAAACTTGTTAGCGGCACTCATCAGCGTTTGCATGCGTGCCACGGGACAAGCACGTTCGCTCACTGGTCCGTTAGAGGAAAACGAACGCCGCATCGTTCTCGCTCGCGCGCTGTTAGGTGAATGGATCGGGGGCTCCGGTGGAGGTTGGCAGGATTCTGGCGGTGTTTGGCCCGGCATGAAGCTCATCGCTGGCACTCCCTCCGAAGCAGGAGACGCCGAGTTTGGCATTAGCCGTGGACGCCTGATGCCGACGCATAAGATTCTCGATACAAACGATGTCCCCACCGACGCGCGAAAAAAACTTCAAGACTCGCTCGTCCTCGTCCATGGCGGCATGGCGCAAAACGTCGGTCCGATTTTGGAAATGGTCACCGAGAAATACCTTCTGCGCTGTGGTCCCGAGTGGATCGCCCGTCAACAGACACACGGCATTCTCGATCGCATTCTCGCAGCCCTCCACACCGGCGATATTCCCGCGATCGGTGCCGCGACCACCGAAAATTTTCGTCACCCACTCCAGGCGATCATTCCATGGGCTAGCAATCTTTACGCTGAGACACTGATCGAAAAAATCAGCGCAGAGTTTGGCAAAGACTTCTGGGGCTTTTGGATGCTCGGTGGCATGGCTGGCGGTGGCATGGGATTCATCTTCGCGCCGCATCGGAAAGCAGAAGGCCAACAGCGTCTCCAACAGATCATGTCGGAAACGAAAGCGATGCTCTCGTCTGCCCTGCCCTTCGCGATGGAACCCGTGGTTTACGATTTCGCGATCAACGAGCGCGGCACATGGGCAGACCTGCTAGAAGGGCAGGATGCTTTAATGCCTGCCGGTTATTACAGTTTCATCGTTCCACAGCTGCTACGCAAGGGCCGCCATGAACTCAGCGCGTTACGAGTCGCAGAACTTGATCATTTTGGCGCCGCGTGCCGCAACCATCCGGAGCTCAGCGGCATGGTCCAGACCTTATTTGATTCCATTTTCCCACGCAGCCTTGGCAAAAACGAAAGCCGCGACTCGCTTGAAAAACTGTTGGATGAAAATGGTTTTGACCGCACCGCCCATGAGCAAATCCGTGAAGACTTGAAGGCCGCTCGCATTGGGTTAGCACAAAATCGCCTGCCCGCGAATACCGTCATCGAAGACGTTAGAGATGGAGATTTGGTGCATGCGACTTCTCACTCATTGCCGAAAAAACTTTATGATCTCGGACTCGCGGCACTGGCAAATGGCGAGGTCGCCGTCGTCACGCTTGCCGCCGGTGCAGGTTCCAGATGGACTCAGGGCGCGGGCGTGGTGAAAGCGCTCAATCCGTTTTGCAAACTCGGGGGCCGCCATCGCTCATTCATCGAAACTCACCTCGCAAAAAGTCGCAGAACCGGAAAACTAACAGGCACGACGCTGCCCCACGTTTTCACAACCAGTTATTTCTCGCATGCGCCGACCGAACGCTTCCTCGCCGAGTACGATCAATACGGCTATGAAGGCCCACTTTTCCTATCCCAAGGAAAATCGATCGGCCTGCGAACCGTCCCGACCGTGCGCGACCTCCGCTTCGCATGGGAAGAAGTCCAGCAACAAGCACTCGACGTGCAGCAGCAAAAGGTGCGGGAAAGTGTCCGCGCCGCCATCATCCACTGGGCGGAGACTACCGGGGAAGCAAGTGACTACACCGATAACCTTCCCCTCCAATGTATGCATCCCGTGGGTCACTGGTATGAGATTCCAAATCTTTTAAGAAATGGCACTCTTGCTAGATTGTTAGCGGATCGCCCGAATCTCCAAACACTCGTCTTGCACAACATCGACACAGTCGGCATGAACGTGGACCCTGCGTTATTGGGCCTCCATCTTTCCGGCAAGTCTGGCCTAACATTTGAAGTTATCAACCGCCGACTGGAGGATCGCGGCGGTGGTCTCGCTCGCGTCAACGGCCGGACTCAATTGGTCGAAGGTCTTGCGATGCCGCGAGAGCAAGACGAATTCAACCTTTCATTTTATAACAGCAACACTTGCTGGATACAGATCGATGCATTGTTAGAATCGTTTCAACTCACTCGCAGTGATTTGGCAGATCTAGAAAAAGTCAACGCCGCTATCCGTGGGCTCGCTGCGAAAATGCCGACGTATATCACGCTCAAAGACGTGAAAAAACGTTGGGGCAATGGACAAGAAGATGTTTTTCCCGTCTGCCAATTCGAAAAACTTTGGGTAGATATGAGCAACTTGCCATCCATTGAAACCCGTTACGTCGCCGTTCCCAGAGCCCGCGGACAACAACTCAAGGACCCCTCGCAGCTCGACGGCTGGCTCCGCGACGGCTCCGCCGCCTACCTCGAAAGCCTCTGCGACTGGGGAGGATAAAACTAGCAGGTGCTACACTGCCGCGCATGAGGATTTGCGAATTCTTCATCTTGCCGGGTAACCAAAGGGGAACGCACGCGCCCTCGCGTGTCGTCCTCGGTGCCCTCGCCGAGGACTGCATGGCAACTGGAATTGCATCGCATTGCCATAAACCGAAGTTCCATGGTCACTCCAGCCCATTTCCGGCGAGGGCGCCAGAAATTACAAGCGAGGGCGCTTACGCTCCCCCTACGCTACGCGCATCCATCAGGCAAAGAAGACTCAGACATTTTGCTGATCTCAGTGGATTAGAAAATAAGACGCCACGGCGAAAAAGCCGAACCATACACTCGACACCTGCGTCACATTCAATGCCCGGGCACCGGACCACTCCGCCGGTCCATCCCGAAAGCAAATCAATATTCTTATCAATTAAGATCGGCTATGGAGACAATTCAGTTTCCAAGGCAGACTGAATTGTCATCGTTCAGCCTTCATAGCACCCGTTATTGTTAGGCATCTTGTTTGCATAATTAACTTCTCGGGCATTGAATGTGACGCAGGTGTCGAGTGTATGGTTCGGCTTTTTCGCCGTGGCGTCTTATTTTCTAATCCACTGAGATCAGCAAAATGTCTGAGTCTTCTTT
>JANYEC010000066.1 GCA_025363295.1 Akkermansiaceae bacterium | reverse complement strand
TGGTGGTTCCCCCACCAACATCCGCCGATCCGCTTTTCAAGCCTGTCACCATTCCCAAAGGAACTTCAAGGGCACGGCGAGAATTTTCGACCCGTCGAGTGGGAGGACCGAGGCGCCGTCATAGAAAACGATTCCGGACTGGAAATCTTTTCCCGCTTGAGCTGCCAAGCGGCGCAAACCATTTCCGTCCGAGTGATGGAGCGTGGCGGAGGCTTTCACTTCCACGCCCCAGACCTTGCTGCCGCGCGTGAGCACGACGTCCACTTCCACCTGATCCTTGTCCCGATAGTGCCAGAAGCGCAGGTCTGGATCGGTCCAGCCAGACTGGGCGATGAGTTGTTGGAGGACAAATGATTCTAACAAATGTCCGAATTTGTCGCGCTTCGTGAGCCAGTCTCCCGAGGAAATTCTTGAGAGTGATGCTGCGAGGCCGCTGTCCACGAGATGGACTTTCGGCGTTTTGATTAGACGCTTGGCGGAGTTCCTATGCCAGGGGGCAAGCCGCCGGATCAGGAACAGTCGTTCGAGCACGGCGATGTAGCGCTCGACGGTTTGCCGGTCGAGATTGAGATCGTTAGAAAGTGATGAAGTGTTCAGCAGACTGCCGGTTTGGTGGGCGAGAATTTCTAGCAGCCGTGCGACCTCGCCACTGTCCCGGACGCGAGCCACATCGTGAACGTCGCGATCGATCACCGAGCTGAGGTATTGGCGGTGCCATTGCCGGGCACGGACCGGGGTGCGGCCTTGCGGCTCGGGATAGCCTCCCGCCACGATGCGCCCGGGCAGGCTGGACGGAAAAAGGCTGTCTTCGCGGAGGACGTTGTCCGCGAAGTCGTTGGCCAACCAGCGACTGAGGAAAAGGCCAGGGTTCCATGATTTTTCCGCTTCCGTTAGAGGATGCAAATAGAGGCACTCCATTCGCCCGGCGAGCGAATCTGGCAGGTGAGGGAGCTGGAGCAGATTCGCGGAGCCGGTGAGCAGGAATCGTCCGGGTTGGCGATTTTCGTCCACGGTCCGCTTGATCGTGAGGAGAAGCTCTGGCGCGCGTTGGATTTCATCCAAAGTGATGTCTCCCTTCCATTGCGCGATAAATCCCTTCGGGTCTCTGATGGCGGCGGCGAGTAAATCGACATCATCCAAGCTGAGATATTGGCGTTTAGTCCCGAGTGAGCGCGCGAGCGTGGATTTTCCGCATTGGCGCGGACCAAGCAGGCAGACGACGGGCGTGTCTGCCATGGCCTCGTTTAAGGCATGTTCAATCCCGCGTGGGAGTATTCTTTCGGGACCGTCCATTTGCGGTATAGGCTAGCGTCCATTTGTGGTATTCGCAAGCGTCCATTTGTGGTATTACTTACCGTCCAATTGTGGTATTGGTGTGCGTCCAATTGTGGTATACGAAACGAAAACCTTGTTAGTTTTGCGGATTTTTCCTTGTAGTTGGCGTGAAATCCCGCCGGCTGGCGAGTCTCCGATGCATCCGCGCTTGATCGCCCGGCGTCCAGCGTCTAGTCCGTGGGCTCCGCTTCATGTCTCTCACTTCCTACGCCACTCCCTCGCCCGCGCTGCAACGCGAGGTGAACCGCCGCCGCTCGTTTGCGATCATTTCCCACCCGGATGCGGGTAAAACGACGCTGACGGAGAAATTCCTGCTCTACGGCGGCGCGCTCAATTTGGCCGGTAGCGTCACCGCGCGGAAGAACCAGCGGGCCACGACCTCGGACTGGATGGATCTGGAAAAACAACGGGGTATTTCCGTTTCCTCGACCGTCCTGCAATTCGAATACAAGGATTGTGTCGTCAACATCCTCGACACGCCGGGTCACAAGGACTTCTCGGAAGACACCTACCGCGTCCTAACAGCCGTGGACGCCGCCGTTATGGTGGTGGATGCGGGCAAGGGCATCGAAAGCCAGACGCGGAAACTTTTTGAAGTTTGCCGTCGTCGCGGAGTGCCGATTTTCACTTTCATGAATAAGCTGGACCGTCCGGCCCGACCCTCGATGGATTTGCTAGACGAGTTAGAATCCGTGCTTGGCATCCACGCGTTTCCGGTGAACTGGCCGCTCGGCGATGGACCACGTTTCCGCGGCGTTTATGATCGTGAGCAAAAGCAGGTGCATCTTTTCCAACGCACGGTCCACGGTGCTTACCGCGCACCCGTCGCTGTGACCGGTATTGAAGACGAGAGTGTGAAGGAAGCTTTGGAAGAAGGCACTTACCGCCAAGTTTGTGACGAACTCGAACTGCTCGAAGGCGCAGGCGCGGACTTTGATCTGAAAAAAATCCTCGCGGGTGAACTCACTCCTGTTTTCTTCGGCAGCGCTGCTAACAACTTCGGTGTGCAGCTCCTGCTCGACCGTTTCCTCGAGCTCTCCCCACCTCCCACGCCGCGCGAGAGCGGTGGCATGAACATCGATCCCGCATCCGAGGAATTTTCCGCATTCGTTTTTAAAATCCAAGCGAACATGAACCCGAAACATCGGGACCGGATTGCCTTCGTGCGCATCGTTTCCGGGCAATTCAAGCGCGACATGGATGTGGTGAACGGACGAACCGGCGAAAAAGTTAGATTAGCCAACTCACAGCGCCTTTTCGCCCGCGAGCGCGAAACCGTGGACGATGCCTACGCCGGCGATGTCGTCGGCTTAGTTGGAAATTACGATCTGCTCATTGGCGACACGCTGTCCTCCACGCCCGGCGTGACCTTCGATGAAATTCCGCGTTTCGCGCCCGAGTGCTTTTCCTTCCTGCACAACAAGAGCACCGCGAAATACAAGCGCTTCCGCGATGGTCTCCAACAGCTTCTCAAAGAAGGCGTCGCCAGTGAGTTCCAACTGCTCGATACCGGTGGTTCGCAAGTTCCGCTGTTAGGCGCTGTCGGGCCGCTGCAATTCGAAGTCTTGCAATACCGCCTCGAAGGCGAATATGCCGCCGAAACTCGCATCGAGCAGGCGAACTGGTCGCTCGCCCGCTGGCTCAAGCCGAACGAAGGCGACCCGCTCGCCCCCGAAGCCCGCCCTAATCTATCACTCGGTGCTGCTCTCGCCCGCGATTCTAACGGCTGGCTCGTCGCTTTACTCCCCAGCGAGTGGGCACTGAAAACATTTGCCGACAAAAACGAGGATTGGCTTCTATCAGAGCAGCCCTTCCCGCCGCCAGTGGCGGAGAGGTAGCCCGTTGCTGAGTTCTCTACTTTTTTCCTCGTCAGGCTGGAGGATGGCGCGGAACTTCCCAATCGGCGGATTTTTTCGATGATCTGTTATTTGAACCAGCGACGGAGGGTTATTATGATCAAGTGAAGTTAGTAAGTCTTACGTTGTTGTGCGATGGCGATGGCGAGAACCAGTTTCGAGGAACCTACTGGAGCAGATGAAAAAACTATATTGGCAACGCTGTCTGGGGTGCGGACAGATAGGGCGAAGCCCGTCATGCCCTTGTCCCCGGAGGATTGGCCGCTGCCATCGATCGTATATCCGGCATCTTTTAAGTGGGCCGCCACAAGAGATTGCAATTCGTTCAATGCTTGGCCCGGGGTCTTTCCTTTGAGTGAAATCTCCGCAGCAATTTCTCCATTCCAAGATGACCCACCACCGCTAGTTGCGGTGAAATCCCACCCATCACCGTGTTCTGTGGTTTTTATGGCATTCAGAAGCCATTGTTTGTCCGGAATTTCTTTCGGATGGGGTGTGCAGGACGCAAGCAGTGTGGCTGATAGAAAACATCTTTTCATCGAGTGTTGTGAGATAGATGACACTGGAACCCCAAGAGGGTCGAGCACGATTTTTGTCAGAAGGAAACTCTATCCTCAGCATTTCATTGTTTCTCGCTAATAGACAAAGTCCTGAGAAGAATTTTTTTGGTAGGGTTAGGATGGAAGAATCGCGCAGCCTTTCTCTGTTATGATTCAAAAGATAACCCATCCGTTCCACGCGTCATCAATGCACGTCACATTCCTTCACCACACGGTCCCAGGTGAAGGGCTTATCGAACATGTCTGCTAGAAAATTATTTTTCACCGGAAGGACTGTGATATTTTCTAACAGATTGGCTCGTTCTAATCGACTGAAGAGGACGCGTTGGACTAATTTTCTATCAACCGCCTTGATGCCATAGCCCTCGGGTTGGTTGGCGGACCAGAACCGCACTTGGGATTTGTTGGAATCTAGATAGATGACGAGATGGCCGCGCTCCCTGCCGCCGATTGCCTCCGTCCACCAGATCTTCATGAAATCACCGGCCCGTGCCTCGTTATAGTTGCTAAAATTTCTACCACACTTCAACTCGGCGAATAACTTGGCTGTGCCGGGTCCATTCGCATTCCAACGACCAAATGCCATCTCGCCATCTTTCACCCCGACTTCTGCGAAGCGTCGCAGGGCTTCGGGCGAAAGCTTGAGACTGCCATTTTTTCGCAGCATTTCGATGACCCGCAGAAACACCATGTAGGTGGCTCCCGAGCAGAACGATGCTTTGGTGATTTTCAAATTCTGTCGGATCACGCCATCCTCCACTTTCACGCTGGCGGCAAGACGATCTACCGCCGCTTGCGATGCATCATATCCTCCACCCGTCGGCATCGTTTGGATTGCCGCGAGCACGTAGCCGTTCCATGCGGGGTGTTCGGCCACCACGGGTGTCGGGTTCTGGGCTTGGGAAATGTTGGATAACAGGACCGTCGGAGCGATCATGAAAAACAAGAAGGAGCGCATGATTTCTATACTGTCCTCTCTCAGCCTCGACTTGCGAATCAAAAAAGTGGAGCAATACGCAGCCATGATCCGAACATTATTTCCACGAAATCCGTACTCCCTTCCGCAGGCCGTCTGCGCTTGAGTGTTCTCGACATGAGTTGCCCCGCAGGATTTCCCAGAGTTCTCGCCCTGTTCTTACTGCTTTCATGCACAGGAAATGCGGGCGAAATGGCGTGGGAAGAACGCTTGGCGAGGGCATTTTCCGGCCGCTTAAAAGAAATCGAAAGTGAGGTGGCTCGTCTAACACCCCAGTTGCAGCACTTACCAGGCATTCCCATCGATGACCAAGGCGGAACGGGTGGATTTGCAAGCATTCATGCGACAGCAGTGCCGGAAAAGGGGGAGCTGCATGCCGTCGAGGTTGTCTGGGCAACGCCCGCAATGGTGGATTTTGTCGCACTGGTGCCAGCCCGGCGCTACGACGCGAAGGGACTGGAAGCGCATTACGGCATGCCGGATCAGTTCACGGTCGAGCTCATTGACGCACAGGGAAAAGTCGTTAGAGTCGTTGCCAAAGAGCACGACGCCCGCAGTCACCCGGTGCGCCGGGGACATCCGTTTGTCTATCAGGTATCGCCGCCGATCGCGGCGGCCGGATTGAGAATTACAGCAGAGCGCTTGCAAGCCGACACCGAAGGCGAAGGAAACTACGTGCACGCATGGGCAGAGGTGTTCGCATTTGAAAAGGAGCTGGAGCTTGCTCATGGGGCCACCGTCCGAACACTCAGCGGTTCGGCACCGCCTGCTCCTTGGCTTTGGAAACCTGAGTTTTTGGTGGATGGCCAGACACCTTTGGGGCTGCCGGAAGTCCCTGCGGAGGAGCACCAAAACGTAGGTTGGCTTTCTAACGGTCGTGAAACCGCGCAAGAGCCTGCGACTTTGTGGGTGGATCTGGGAGAGTCCGAGGAGGTCACGGCGGTGCGTTTTCTGCCAGCGAGAAGGCCCACGTCCGATTTGCCGAGCGGCTTTGGATTTCCACGCAAATTGATGATTTCCATGTCCGAGACAGATGGACCTAGGGTAACAGGAAATTGGCAAACCGTGGCCGAACGCGATTTCCGAAATCCAGGGCACAATCCCGTTTTGGTTTCCTTCCCCAGCCATCGCGGGCGCTATGTGCGGATCGATGTGACGGAGCTTTGGAAAAATTTCGAGAGTTACCCAGCTTTTCTTGCCTTGAGTGAGATCGAAGTTCTGTCAGGGAATAGGAATGTTGTGTTAGGAAAGCAGATTCGCTCGACGGATGGGATGCTCAACATCACTGGCTCAGGTGGACGCAATTGGACTATTGCCGCGCTCAGCGATGGCTTTGGGCCGGATGGCCGATTGGTTTCGACTCGCGAGTGGATGGTGCAGTTAGATCGCCGACTCCAGATTGAAACGAGCATCCATGAATTACAGGCTGAGGCGATTCATAGCGTCAGTGTCTGGCGGAATACGGGGCTTACTTTTTTCGTCATTCTTGGACTGGCCGGTGCCTTCGCAATCATTGCATTGCCGATCCGTTATCGCATTCATTCGAATCGCGAGTTGATGCAGGTGCGCGAACGCATTGCCGGTGATCTGCACGATGAGGTGGGGAGTAACTTGGGCAGCATACAAATGTTCGCCGATCTAGCAGAAGGTAGGTCTGGTGCTTCGGATGAATTGAAGCGCATTCAGCGCATCGCTTCAGAAACCGTGAGCGCCGTGCGAGATATCGTCTGGTTGCTGCGACCGGAAGGCGATCACCGCATCGGCCCGGTGGAACACTTGCGCGAGACCAGTTCGATCATGTTAGAGACACTTCAATGGAAATTTGCGGCAGACGAAGCATCGTGGCAACTCGAGTTTCCCGAAGAAGCGAACCGTCACCTCTTTCTTTTTTTCCGAGAAGCTCTTCACAACATCTTACGCCATGCCCGCGCATCGAACGTGGAAATTCGGATCAAAACGAGCGCCTCTCATTTTGAACTTTCTATCAGTGATGACGGGGTGGGTATCGACTCGGAACGCATCGATCGCCCGGCGACCCTACGCGCGCTGCGCCAACGGGTGGAAGCCCTCGGGGCCACCCTGCACATCGAGAGTCAGCCTGGCCACGGCACCCGGCTTGATCTCAATGTGCCATTGGGTCGGAAACGCTCATGGCTCTCCAGACTCACTCGGCACCAATAAGACAAATCCTAAACCGACGCTTTCCGAGCGCACGGCCATCGGTTATGAATCGCTTAGACATGTCTGCCGCAACCCCCAAGAAGGAGCGATCCATCCGCTTGATTTTGATTGAAGACCATGCGGATTTCCGTGAGTCGGTGTCGATGGTGCTCACCGAGCGGGGCGGATACGAATGCGTTGGTGGGTTCTCCACTATGGAGGATGCGTTAGAAGCAATCCGGAGCGGGCTCAAAGCGGAACTTGTTCTATCCGATCTTGGTTTACCCGGCATGAGTGGCATTGTGGGCATTCGGAAAATCCGCGAACTGTTGCCCGACGCCCGTGTCCTTGTGCTCACCGCGTTTACGGATAAGGCAAAGGTTTTCGCTGCCCTTGAGGCCGGAGCGCACGGCTACCTTGTCAAAGCGGGAAGTGCTGCGCGGCTGATGGAAACGCTCGAAGAAGTTCTAGCAGGCGGTACCCCGCTGGACCCAAAAATCGCGGGCATGATCCTGCAAACTTTCCGCCAGCTCAGCCCGATTTCAGGAGCGGAGTCTCTATCAGCCAGAGAGTGCGAGGCTTTGCAACTTTCTGCCAAGGGCCTAACGCGCAAGGAAATCGCCGATGAATTGAAACTCAGCGAGCATTCAGTGACTGAATATATCAAACGCAGTTTTGAGAAATTGCACGTGCGCAGCCTGCCGGCCGCCGTCAGCGAGGCAATCCGCCGGGGGTTTTTGGATCTTTCCTGATCAACATAGCTCTGAGGAGGGTTCCTCTCCGTGTCCCATGATTTAGGGACAAGACAAGGTCCCGGGGATCAGGTAATTTCTTCTCAACGAAGAGGAGATGTCCTCTTCTCCAGGAAAAGGAGATGTCTTTTTCCCATCATGACAAGATTAGGGGGCTGCGCAGGGGTGCAGCCCCCTTTCTGTGTACGGATGCCGACAGCGTCCTCGCACCTACGACTCAAAACGGCACCGCCAACGCCCGTTACCATTACAGCTCCTCCACTTGCGAGCCCTACTTCAGAATCAATCCAGAAACTTTCCGGGATTTAGGATGCCTTCAGGATCGAGTGCATTTTTCAATGTGCGGTGGGTTGCGAAGGACACCTCGCCGAGCGCTTGGCGAATCCAGGGTTTTTTAGCGAGGCCCACGCCGTGCTCGCCGGTGATAGCGCCGCCTTGTTTGAGAACCCAAGTGAAAAGCAGGTCGAGCGCTGCATCGGCACGCTCGCGGGTACCTGGATCGTTGTAATCCTTCACCATGAGATTGGTGTGGATATTGCCATCCCCGGCGTGGCCAAAGCAGGCGATGGGAATGCCTGTGTCCACTTCTAACTGACGGGCAAAGGTGACCAGCTCCACGAGCTTTGAACGGGGAACGACGATGTCCTCGTTGAGCTTTGTTAGGCCGGTATCGCGCAGGGAATAGGAAAACTCCCGGCGCAGTTTCCAAATTCGCTCGCAGGAAGCTTCGTCCGGTGCTCGCTCGATAAACGTGGCACCGAGGGAGGTTAGAAGTTGATAGAGTTCTTCCAGCTCGGAGGTGACGGCGGCGGGGCGTCCGTCGATCTCGACGATGAGATGGGCATTTCCAGGTGGGAAAACTTCTGCGCCCAGGCGTTTTCGAGCGGCCTCGAGGGTGAAGGCATCGGTGATTTCCAGCGCGGAGGGAAGGTGCCCTGCATTGAGGATCGCCTGCACCGCGGCGGCGGCGAGTGCGTAGTCGGGGAAAATGGCGGCGAGCATGCCACGGCTGGCGGGTTTCGGGATCAAGCGAAGCGTGGCCTCGGTCACAACTCCTAACATCCCCTCTGAACCTGTGAAGAGCCCGATCAAATCGAAGCCGGTTTTGTTTTTATGCAAGCGCCCGCCCGTGCGCAGGATTTTTCCGTTAGCCAAAACGACTTCTAGCCCCAGCACATAGCTGCGAGTGACGCCGTATTTCAAACAACGCGGTCCGCCGGCATTGGTGGCGATGTTTCCGCCGATAGAACATTCCTTGAGCGAAGCAGGGTCCGGCGGATATTCCCATCCGACGGCATGGGCAGCTTCCTGAAGTGTCCTTGTGATGACGCCGGGCTGCACGATGGCGACTCCGTCCTCCGGATAGACTCCGAGAATCCGATTCATCCTCGCGGTGGAAAGAACAATTCCTCCATGCACCGGCACGCAGCCTCCGACGTAGCCGACTCCCGCACCGCGTGTGGTCACCGCGATTTTCCGCTCGTCTGCAAATGCGAGAACTGCTGAAACATCCGCCGTGGATTCCGTGAAGACGACCACATCGGGCGGATGACTGGCAGACCACTTGTCAATGGAGTGCTCAACGATGGTTTGTTCCTCCGTGGTGATTTTTCCCTCGCCGAGCAGGGAAATCAGAGAGGGGAGCCAGTCGTGTGATGGAGGATTCATAAGCGGTCTGAGAGTCAGGGCGCGCCAATCAATCGTCAATTCACATCCTGCCAAAAATTACCCATAGATCTTCTTATAATACTCGTCGGCCATGCGATCGGCATCGAAGAAGGGGACGACATCGTTCATTGAATTGAGCACGAGCTTAAACCAATCGTCTGGGCGATCATAGTAAAGAGGAAGAATGCGCTGGGTGAGCGCCTTGTGAGTCTCTAACATATCGTGACGGTCGCGGTCTTCCGCACTGAGCGATGGATCGGCGGGTGGCACGATAAAGGAGTTTTCCCCATCCTTGGCGAATTCGCAGACCCAGCCATCGTAGGTGGAGAGGTTGACCGAGCCATTCATCGCAGCAGTCATGCCAGACGTGCCGGACGCCTCGCGGGTGACGACGGGATTGTTCAGCCAGACGTCGGACCCATTTTTCAGGAAACGTGAAAGCTCTAACTCGTAGCCGACGAGCACCGTGGCATTCGGATAGTCTTTGGTCAGGCGGATCAAATGATTGAAGGTGTCGATCGCCGAGTAATCAAACGGATAGGGTTTGCCTGCCCAGATCACTTGCACGGGGCGCTCGTTGTTATGGAGTAATTCGCGGAACAAACGCATATCGCGGGCGATGAGATCGGGCCGCTTGTAGCCGGCGAAACGCCGAGCCCAAACGACCGTTAGAACGTCCGGTTTGAAAAGCTTCCCTGTTTGGTCGGCCACCACACGGAACAAGC
Source organism: Akkermansiaceae bacterium (assembly GCA_025363295.1). GTDB lineage: Bacteria > Verrucomicrobiota > Verrucomicrobiia > Verrucomicrobiales > Akkermansiaceae > Luteolibacter. Next base: position 13,616 of record JANYEC010000066.1, on the reverse strand, counting down.
GCTCCTTGAGCTCGCGCTTGCGGTGTTTCAATTCTTCGATGTCGCTACGGAGGCGGGCGTGCTCAAGACCGTGATCCGCCCAATACTTCTTATTCTGGGCATTGGTGACGTGCGTGATCTCACAAATGTTAGGTGAATCCTTCCACATCTGGCGGGAGACTTCACCGTGGAGTTTTGAAACGCCATTGGCGATTCGGGCGAGACGGAGAGCGGCGAGGGAGTGATTGAATTCGTCGCCGTCAATCCCAGTGATCGTGCGGACTTCTTGTTCCGGCACATTTCCGAAAAACGAAAAATCGCGCAACAGATTGATGCCGTGTTTTTCATTTCCCGCTTCTTCCGGCGTGTGGGTGGTGAAGACGAGGCGTTTTTTAACTTCTTCAAGACTTTGGTGCTTCGCGTAAAGGTGGAACGCTGCGGAAAGTCCGTGTGCTTCGTTGAGATGCCAGATCTCTGGATCGACGCCGAGTTCGTCTAGCAGACGCGCGCCACCGGCACCCAGAATGATGTATTGGGCGATGCGGCGTAGGTGATCTTGGTCGTAAAGGCGATGGGTAATCGCCCGTGAAAGATCGTCATTTTCCTCCACATCGGTACTGAGGAAAAACATCGGCACCGTGTTGAAAATATCGCCCGGCAGATACATCGCCTTCACCCAGACAGGGTGGCCGTGGACGGGCACCGTGAATCGGATGCCAGTATCTTGCAGGAAAGCGTATTCCTTTTTGCGAAATTGAACCGCCAGCTCGCGGTCCTCTCCACGGGCCTGATTGTAGTAGCCGTAGGTCCAGAGAATCCCGATGCCGCAAAGGTTTTGGCGGATCGCAGCGGCAGACCGCATGTGCGAACCGGCGAGGAAGCCAAGGCCGCCTGAATAGATTTTGAAGCTTTGATCAATCGCGAACTCGCAGGAGAAATACACTGCGCTTTTGGCATACTCGGGAGCGATTTCGTAATTGTGAGCGAACGGTTTAGGAAGAAAGGAGGAAGCCATGGTGTCAGGATGAAAAATAGGGCGGATGTGATCTTTGGATTTAATCCGTGGGCGCAAATGGTGCTTGTTTTATACCAAATTTCAAGCATTTACGGTTTCGGTATTTCACTGAAAATCAATTACTTAAATATCATTCTCTCGGATTCGCGAGTTTCGTGCGGACTTCTTGCAGCGGCTGTTCAATCCAGCGCCACGACGCCTGAGCCAGCCCCCAGGTGACTGCTGCATAGACGGCGATCCGGAAAAGCGCGCTCACTCCGGTTTCGCACGAGCCGTTCCAAAGGAACCACATCAACTTGCCTGTCACGAGCGGTGCGAGGTTGTGAAAAAGATAAATTCCGTAGGAAAACTGACCGATCCGCTGCAACACGTGATGTTCCAAGATGCGCTTTGCCATCCCTGAAAATCCGACCGTTCCTGCCGCGATGAAACCGCAAAGCGCGATGGACAATAGCGTCTGTTGAAATGAGCGAAGCCCGAAAGTCTGCCATCCCATGGCATGCGCACCGAACACCGCGAGGTAGCCGAGAAACGCGGTCCAAGAGATCCACCGCAGTCCCGGACTCTGCAAAGACATCCCTCGATGCACTGCCAGCGCCAACAAACTGCCGATCCCGAAGTAATCCAGCGATGCACAAGAGAGCACCTGCGGCCATGCCACCCAAGCCTGTAAACTATCTTGATAAAATCGCGCCAAGGGCCCTAACGCCGAGAAAATCACCACCGCCCCAACTAGCCAGTGGCGGGGTAGAAACCAAATCACGAAAGGCCATATCAGATAGAACTGCTGTTGCATTGCGAGCGACCAAAAATGATTGGTGCCAGCCGGCCAGTATCCTAGAAACGCCATGTGAATGTTAGATATGTGCAGCACATACCAAACAATGTTCGCGCCTAGCACATCCGGAGCCCGGACGATCCACGCTAATGCCAGCGCTGCGTAGTACGGAGCGAGAATCCGTAAGCCGCGCCGGATCTGATAGTTTTTCAATGCCTCACGCTTCCAAGGTCCGCCCCGCGCCTCGCTGCGGTCACGCTCACGCAGCAGTGAACCGGTGATCAGATAGCCTGTTAGGACGAGGAAAAAGAACAGGAATATTTCAAACGGAAAAATTCGCGGCCACGTCGGCGGACACCAATGGTCCCAAGCGATCGCCATCATCGCAATCGCCCTTAGCCCGTCGAGTTGCGCGGCACGTTCATTCACTCACTGTTTGAAACCATGATCCGGCAGCAGGTGCACGCATTTTCTGGTAAAACGCCGCCGTCGCCGGGTGCCGAGAAGAATGAGACGCATAGACTGAATTTCGCAGTCCGTATTGAGAAACCAGCTTTGACGCGGGGCGGATGAAGCTGCATGTTTCGCGCGAAATGGCTTTTGCGGATGTTTTTCCAGAACTTATGAAGTGCCCCACGCCTTTGATGCGGCGCTTCCAGCAACTTATCTTCGAGGAAAGCGGAGGCTCCTTGGAGCTGCTCGCCCGCCGTAGCCAGGAAACGACGCGGCGGCATTTCGGCCGGACTATGCGGCTGTTCGCGCCGCTTTATGTTTCCAACGAGTGCGTGAACAATTGCAGCTATTGCGGGTTTTCTCGCGATGCAGGGATTTTTCGGACCACCCTGACCGTGGAGCAAGTGGTGCGCGAGGCAAAGCATCTACACGGCTTGGGATTTCGAAATGTGCTGCTCGTCGCCGGGGAGCATCCGAAGTTTGTTTCCGAAGGTTATCTGCAAGAATGCCTCGATGCTTTGAAAGTGTTCATTCCCACACTGGCGTTAGAGGTCGGGCCGATGGAGGACGATCAATACGCCGAAATCGTTGGCCACGGAGCGGAAGGATTGGTAGTCTATCAGGAAACCTATCATCGCGAAACCTATCAGAAACTGCACACGGCGGGGCCAAAGAAAAATTTCGATTGGCGGCTGAATTGTCCTGAGCGCGCGTATGCCGGTGGCTTCAGGCGGATAGGGATTGGTGCCTTGTTTGGTCTGGCCAATTGGAAATACGAAGCATTGGCACTCTGCGCTCACCTTGAATATCTCTACAAGCACGGATGGAAAGCCCAATACACCATCGCCTTCCCACGCATGCGCCCCTATGCGGGAAACTATGAGTATGCACCTGACCCGGAGTTATATCTACCCGATGAGGCATTCGTTAGGCTCATCGCTGTTTTCAGAATTTTATTTCCCCAAGTAGGCATCGTGGTTTCCACCCGTGAGCCTGCGTCGTTGCGGGATGCGATCGTGACGCTCGGGGTCACCCACATGTCTGCGGGAGCACGTACCGAGCCGGGCGGTTACACAGGTGCGGGCAGCGACGATCTGCATCTAACCGTGAAAGGTCGCCGTGTGGAATTGGAGGAAAAGTCCGGTTGCGAAAAGGCTACCGAGCAATTTCAAATTCACGATACCCGCACCCCGGCGGAAGTCGCTGCGATGCTGCGGGCGAAGAACCTAGATCCGGTTTGGAAGGATTGGGATGAGTCGCTGTTAGCGATCCCTTGAAATCTATCAGAGCGTGCCGAACTTGCGAGCTAGCTCCTTTTGCCTGAAACCGAAAATAGAACGCAATTTTGCCCCTACAAAAACGGCGTGGGCAATCGCTCCAAAGGGGCCGAAGCCGAGCCCGTAGTGAACGAGGTCTCGCATCAGAACACCACCAGGGACCGACTCGAACGTGTGGCGGTGATGCCAGAATTTATAGGGCCCGAAGCGCTGCTCATCGACAAATGAATGCCCCTCATCCACCGACTTGATCTCGGTGAGCCATGGCACCCATACGCCAGGAAAAATCATCACTTTGTAGGTGATAATCTGCCCTTCATACATTTTTTCGCCCGGCAGACTGACGATTTTAAAACCCAAATCGCCCGGTGTGATCTCATCGAGATTACGAGGCGACGAGAAAAACTCCCATGCAGCTTCGAGCGTGATGGGCAGTCGCTGTTCCTGTTGGAGCGTGTGGATTTTCATTAGAATGCTTAAATCCTGGCGCGGATGGATCGTCACGCAAGAGTGAACCGTCTAATTTAGCCAAGGCACAGTTGCGAAGACCAAAAGCAGGATTAAATAAACCTGCATGAGTCGATTGTTAGCAGGATATAAAGGAGCACTCGCGGCGGATGCTTTGGCCATGCCGGTGCATTGGTATTATGATCGCGCGGCGCTTCGGCGCGATTACGGGGAGGTGGATCATTTCATGCCTCCTCGGAATCCACACCCGGGCAGCATCCTCTGGCGTTCCACCTATCAGCCGTTGAATGCGCGCGGCGATATCCTCCGCGAGCAGGCGCAGTATTGGGGCCAACGGGAAATTCACTATCACCAGTTTCTCAAAGCTGGTGAAAACACCCTGAATTTCAAACTGTCCTCCGAACTTTTCTCTCAGGTAACAGCATCCGGTGCTTACGATGCAGACGAGTGGCTGGAATGCTATATTAAGAAAATGTTAGAACCGGATTGGCACCGGGACACCTACGTGGAGGAATATCACCGGGCATTTTTCACCCGATACGCCCAAGGCAAATCTCCAAGAAAATGCGGGATCAGCGATGAGCACATTGGCGGACTTGCCACGGTTCCCGCTCTGGTAGCGGCCCTCGATGGCACGCCTCGCGAGGAACTGCGCCGGATCGTCAAAGAACACGTCGGGCTGACCCACGCCCATGCGAATGTTCTGCGCGCTGCGGATACTCTCGTCCGATTGTTACTCGCCGTGGCGGAAGGTGAATCCCTCCGCGATGCCATGCGGCGGGAAGCCGGTGACTGGATTTCAGGAAATAAGGCGGAGTCCTGGCGCGATCAGCCGGACGAACAGGTGATCGGCGCCCGTTTCAGCCCCGCCTGTTACATCGCTGAAGCCATGCCTGCTGCACTCTACCTCGCCTGGAAATATCATGACAACTTTGCCGCCGGAATCACCGCGAATGCCATGGTGGGGGGGGATAACTGCCATCGTGGTGCAGTCGTTGGCGGCTTGTTAGGGGTAGCATGTGGAGTGCCTGAAAAATTTAAATAAAATAAAATGTTGCTATTCCGCCAGGGCAGAGCCTATCCATACCCCGATTGAACAGCGAAAGTTTGTTTTCTCGCTCTTTGTTCGATCTGTGACGCCATGGTTCAGGAAAGTGCTTTAATATCAATGGCGTCATTAGAATAGAATTATATGGATATCTACGTGGGCAATCTGCCCTATACTGCTACCGAAGGCGATGTTTCCGAACTCTTCGCCGCTTTTGGACCTGTTGAACGGGTCAAAATCATTACCGACCGTGAAACAGGGCAATCCAAGGGATTTGCTTTCGTGACCCTCGGTGATCAAAGCCAGTTGAATGCAGCCATCGAGGCTCTCAACGACAAAGACTATAACGGTCGTCCTCTTCGCGTGAACGCATCGGAGCCAAAGGAATCCCGTCCAAGCGGCGGTGGTGGTGGTGGCTACGGCGGTGGCGGTGGTGGCGGCGGCTACGGTGGCGGCGGCGGCGGCGGCTACAAAGGTGGTGGCGGCGGCGGTGGCTACAAAGGCGGCGGCGGCGGCGGTGGTGATCGTCGCGGTGGCGGCGGTGGCGGCGGCGGCGGTCGTTGGTAAGCCAACGTTTCCCAACTAACGTTTTTTAACAGCACCCGGTTTCCTTCACAGGAAACCGGGTGTTTTGTTAGTTAGGGAGGGTTTTCAATGGCGCGAATGGCGATAGATTCTTGTGCCCCGCGTCAGCCTACTCATCGAGTGATCGACTCCCAAAGAAGCGGTGCGAGAATTGTTAGAAACGGGGGATGAGCCTACCGTTGAAAGCCGCCCATCCAATCGCAGCGAAGTCATCCGCCAGTCGTGAGCTTTTGCCGGAATCGGCCGCTGAATCCGTTCGATAAAATGGCCGGGCCAAACTGAACCATCGCGGGCTTTCCAATAGTCTTTGAATTCGACATCAACGTCCGCCCCACGAGTGGACTCCAGGCCATTGAGGGAAAACTGAAACCGTTTGAGTCGCCCGCTTTCCGCGCTGATCCACGCGATGAAGTGATCCTCCGTGGAGTTTCCAAGCCCCGGGTGAAGGCGTCCTGCGACAAGGCGGCAGCGCTCGCCTGCGATGGATTTTTCATCTAGCAGACTTAATTCGTCTCCATGCTCAAGCAACCACGATGAACCGAACAGAAAAACGGTATAAGCATCCGCAACCAGCGCGGAAGCGTCCTGAATCTCGTGGTCACTGGACCGGACACCATTCAATTTCACTTCGATTTGCCGCTGCTGGCGTAACACTTCCTTAGTTCCCGCGGGGCCCGAGTGAATCTGGCGGACTTTGCCTAGGCGAGGTTGATAGACTTCCACCGACGTTTTCCGGAAAGTGGGATCAGTGAGCACCGGCTGCACCTTGGTGGCGATTGTGCTCCATTTTCCATCGTAAGAAACCTCAACGCGCTGATATTTTTTCCAAGGATCTCCGCTGCTCGCGGAAGAGCTTTTAAGAACGGCCTTTGCCTCGGCAGAAGAAGTCTTGTTAGTCACCACGCCCGGCACTGGCAGAGTCGAACAAGACGCTAACAACGCAGCGGCAATTGGAATGAGGGTGTAACGCATCTTTCAACAAAGAACCGGAGTGGCTCCTGTCAAGGGGCTCGAGGGGGATTAACGAAACTGATTCTGCTCTACTTGATACCGATAATCGGCACCCGCGAGTTTTTCGATCAGCCCGGCCTCATTCAAGTGATGCGTTTTCACCAAATCTTCTAACGAATCACAGTGATTGCGGAGCTCGGTGTTGATGAGCCCGACGAGGAGATGGGGATCCATTTGAAGGTAATTCGATAGATTCATAACTTCGACTGTTCGAGCATTCGTAACAGCGGGGCTTCGGCTCGCTGGCGCAGGGACTCCTCCATCTCGACGCGGGGCTGGAGGGTATCGAGACAATCACGGAGCTTTTCCAGCGTGTTCATTTTCATGTAACGGCAGTCTGCGCAGGCGCAGCGGTCGGTAGGACCGGCGATCAGGTTTTTATCCGGGCACTCCTTGCGCAGGCGGTGAAGCATGCCGCTCTCGGTGACGACGATGATATCTCTCACCGGAGCATTCTTGCAGTAGGAAATCATTTTTTCCGTGGAGCAAACTTCGTCTGCTAGAAGGCGGACCGCTTGCGTACACTCCGGGTGGGCGACGACGAGGGCATTCGGAAATTCGGCTTTGATGCGGTTGATCGAATCCCGAGTGAATTCGACGTGGACATAACAATTGCCTTTCCAAAGATCCATCTTGCGGCCGGTTTGCTCCATGACCCAGGCACCGAGGTTTTCGTCGGGCACGAAAAGGACCGGGCGATCCGCGGGGGCTTGGTTGACAATTTTGATGGCATTGCCGGAAGTGACGATAACATCGCAGAGGGCTTTCACTCCGCCGGAACAATTGATGTAGGCGATCACGTAGTAATTTTTCTCCGCATTTGCTTTGAGAAATGCTTCGAGGTCGGCCGCGGGGCAAGATTGTTCCAGTGAGCAACCGGCATCAGCATCCGGGAGCACGACGATTTTTCCGGGGTTCACGATCTTCGCCGTCTCCGCCATGAAGTGGACACCGCAGAAGACGATGACATCTGCCTCGGTGGCCTTGGCGTGATAGGCGAGTCCTAACGAATCTCCCACGTAGTCGGCGACGTCTTGGATCGCGCCGATCTGATAGTTGTGAGCGAGGATGACGGCGTTTCTGGCTTTTTTCAGGGCCAGGATTTCTGCTTTGAGATCGAGGGATGCTAACATTTTCTTGAAAGAATTCTAACGAAAGACCAAAGTATGAGCAGAATAAAACTAGGCTTGTGTCACCATTTCGATGGTGCCGATGTGTTTCGCGCCAGGCTTAACGACGAGGGATGAAGCGCGAACCAGTCCCTGAAGTTGGGCGCGCTTTTCGAGCGTGATCGATCCGGTGCAGAAGATCTGGCCGCGCACATTGCCATCGATGAAGGCAGTGGTGGCGCTAACAGGATTGAGAAATTCGACACGGGCACCCTTTTCTACACGAAGGTTTTTGCAGGTGACCTTGCCAATGATTTTGCCGTTACTGCGGATGATGAGATCGCCGCTGCATTCGACAGAACCTGCTAGCTCGCCGAGAACAGTTAGGTTGTGGCACTGGACGGTGACGCCTGTGACCGTCCCTGATTTTTGGATGACGACATCGCCACAGGTTTGGATGCGGCGGTTCCAGTTATCGGTGATGTCGTAGTCAACTAAGCTGATATATCCGCTGCATTTCGGACATTGGCTTGATTGTGCCTCGGCGACGGTGGTGTAAGAGTGGCTGCATGTGAAACAGCGAATGTCGCGAGGTGGCTTGGCGGGATTGAACAAGCGCTTCAGAAATGACTGCGGTGCTTGCTCTGCCGGGCCACGCCGCAACAGAGGTTGGATGATCACCTTCTCGGGCGCGAGTTCCGGCTCGGGATCCGAGTCTTTACGCGGTTTGGCCAGCCGAGTGACGGGGCGGTCTCTCACCACGCCTTGGCCAGCACGGACTTGAAAATTCGCACGGCAAGCACGGCACTGCGTCGAAATGACAAGTGCGGGCTCGCTTTGGAGGTGCCCGCATTCGGGGCACGTCACTTCGATGCGATGACGCTGGGGCTCATCGGCCATGATGGGAAAAGGTAGTGCTCAGGGAAATAATTCCTGAACAGTTAAGAAACGGTGCCAGCAAGGGTGCCTTGTTTGGGAGTTTCCGGAGCGGCGGGGCTTGCGGCTTTGGAAGCGGGTTGCGCACTTGTCGCAGCAGCCACGGTGGCGGGTGTGCCGACGGTGGATTTTCCGACGAATATGGCACCTGCCTCGATGGAGAGGGTTTTGGCCTTGATATCTCCAATCACCTCGGCACTCGATTTCAGTTCGACGCGATCGGTGGCGGTAAGATTGCCATGCACCTTGCCATAAACCACAATGGTAGCGGTCTTGATTTCCGCCTTGATGCGGGCATTTTCGCCCACGGTGAGGTTTCCATCCGAAGTGATTTCTCCTTCGATTTTGCCATCCACGACAAGGTCGCTGGTGAATTTGACGGTGCCTTTGATTTCAACATCGGAGGAGAGGACGTTGCGGGTGGCCGCAGGGGAAGTGCGGGCAGCTGCTGGCGCAGGCTGCTGCGAACCATACGATGGTGCTGGCGTCGGTACGGCGAGGGGCTCCGGATGGCGTGATTCCGGATGTGAAGGTGCGGTCCGATGGGAGTCGCTATTGTCTTGGCCGATTACTTTTTTAAACACGATGTTCTAGAGTGGTGAGAGTTGGAGCGATGTCAAATGGATCTTATGGCTTAGGAGCGGGCTCCACATCCTTTTTCACGGGTGCGGGAGCGGGCGGTTCTGGGCTGGGAGGGGCTTGCGTGACCGATACTCCGGGAGGGAGTGCCGATTTGATCGCGTTGATAGAATCCGTCGCCGAGGTTGCAGCCGCAGGCGCTGCGGGTGGCGCGTCGATCTCAACAGGCGGCTTGGCCTTTACAATCGCAAGACGACGCGAGGCGGTTTCGGAAAAGCTGCTGTCTGCGAAATCCGATTTCACCTTATTATAGCAGGCTTCTGCTTTGGCCATGTCACCGCCGGCTTTCGCGATGTCACCGAGGGAGATCAGGGCAAAAGGAGTGATGAACTTAGCGGAACTGTTATCAGCGAGTTGTTGGAAAATTTTCGCGGCTTCTGCGGATTTCCCCTGGGTCATCAGCTTGGCGCCCAAACTTGCTTGGGCGGTGGGAAGGGCAGGGTGCTCAGGATTCGCGGCAATGAATTTTTGCAGGGTGCCGATCGCTGCGTCCTGTTGGCCTTCCGACCACTGCTTGTTAGCGAGCAGGACCATCGCGCTGCCACCGGCGGCCGTTTTTCCGTATTGATCCACCACCGATTGGAGCGAGCTGAGATCTTCCGCTTTATTGAGGGCGTTACCGGCGGTTTGCTGCCCGCTTTTTTCGATACCGCGGTAAATCACAAATCCAGCGGCACCCAGCGCGAGGGCGACTGCGAGGACCACCAGATTTTTTTGGTTGCGGTCGAGAAACTCCTCAAAGGCATTCGGGCCTTGGGAAATTTCAGCGAGAGGCACGGGAGCAGTTTTGAGATCGGCGGACATGGTGAGAGAGAGGCGCAGTGCTGCGGGAGCACGATCAAAGCGGCGGCAGCGTCGAAATCAATGCGGAACTCCGGAAGTTTGTCGATTTTCGTCGGATGGCGGCCGGAAATGGGTTTTTAATGGCCAGAGCGGGGCTTGTTCCCTAACCTCGCGACGCATGGCGAAACGGGTTTATGTGGTGGCGGGCGAGTTAAGTGGCGATGCCCACGGCGCGGGATTGTTGCGATCCCTGGTGGAAATGGTGCCGGATGTGGAAATCCACGGTGCGGGCGGCCCGGCGATGGCAACGGTCGCCGGGGCTGGAGTCACTGACTGGGTTGAAGACGCGGCGGTGATGGGAGTGTGGGAGGTTTTGAAGCACTACGCTTGGTTTAAAGAGCGGTTTGGCGAAATGCTGACGGCGCTGAAGGTATTTCAGCCGGATGTTTTGCTATTGATCGACTATCCGGGATTCAATTTGCGCTTTGCGAAGGCGGTAAAAGAAGCATGTCCTGACACGCGGATTCTCTACTACATCAGCCCGAAAGTGTGGGCGTGGAACAAGGGGCGAATTCCCAAAATGGTGGAGCTGCTGGATGAAGTGCTGTGTTTGTTTCCCTTTGAGCCGCCGATTTTCCAGAATGCCGGGCTCAAAGCGACTTTTGTGGGTAATCCGCTGGTGGATGAATTGGAAGCCCAGCGAATTCCGTTGGTGGAGCGAGCTGAAACGTTAGTGGGACTTTTTCCGGGAAGCCGCGAAAGGGAAATCGCGAGGTTGTTTCCCATGATGGTGGAAGCGGCAAAAATCCTGAAATCCGGGCGAGCGGATCTCAAGTTCGAGGTCCCGGCCGCATCGGCGAAACTTGCATCGCAAATACGCAATCTAACGGTCGATGCTGGGGCAGGGGATTGGATCACGGTCACGGACGGTGGCAGCCATTCATTGATGCAGCGGGCGTGCTGCGCGGTGATCGCGAGCGGCACAGCGACACTGGAAGCAGCATATTATGGCTTGCCCTATTGTCTCGTCTATCGGATGGCGGGGCTGTCGTATTTTATGGCGAAAATTCTGGTGAAAATCAAATACGCCGGATTGGTCAATATCCTAGCAGATGAAGAAGTGGTGCAGGAGTTGATTCAGGGCGGCGCAACTCCCGAAGCAGTTGCTAGATCCATGAAAAGCTTTTTGGAATCTCCTGAAAAACGGCAGGCACTCCAGGTGCGTCTCGCGCAAACGGTGGAGAAGCTCGGTGGTAATGGCGCGCACGAACGCGCTGCTAGAGCGGTGGCGGGCTGGCTTTAAACCCCATGGAAAAGGCCTAGCAAGATGATCCCGCTAGGCCTGATGCCGCAATTCGTCACGGTTTTTGTCAGGTGCTGCTGGCAAGGCTGGAGCACTGGCTGGCGTAGGCCCATCTGCGGTGGCGTTTCCTCCGGTTTCATCTTCCGGCAGGATCACTCAGCCCCGCAATTCCAATCACTGTGTCTCAGTGTAACCCGTCAAAATTGAAAATGCGCCTTGGGGGTTGCGTTTCGGCGGCGAGTGGCTATTGAAGCGGCGCGATGAAATTTTTTCCCATCCTCCTTGTGGCCGCCTCCGTTTTCGCTGTCTCTTGCGAACGCCATGAATTCGAAGGTCCCGATGGCACCAAGCAGCTTCACGAGCACCACGCTGCCCATGCTGCGGAACATGGCGAGCCTACTGAGAAAGCCGAAGCGCCCGCTCATTGAGCAGCGTTTCTAGCAGGAGCGGATGTAGCTCAGATAGCACTCACCCATATCGGGTCGCGCCTCGAAGTGGCTCATTTCATAAAGTCTCGTGGCAGGCAGAAACGCCGCTGGCACTCCTGTTGGGGTCGTCGCATCCTTCCCGCCAAACAGCGTGTGTCCGGCCAGCGTGAGATGAAATTCATCGATCACATCCAGCTCCGCCAGCGCCCGGATCAATTGCCCGCCGCCTTCGCAGTGAAGATTTTTTACCGCGTAAGTCAAAGCGAGACGTTCAAGGAAATCGGCTAAACTTTGGGCGTGGAGGGTCACATTGGGTCTCGCGATTTCCGGTAAACCCATCGATTCCCGGTCGGTGACCAGCAAATGAATGTCGCCGCCCGTTGAGTGAAATAGCGGTTGCTCAGCATCGAAATCGCCACCCCGGGATACCACGCAGCGCAGCGGCTGAGTCGTTTTTCCAGGCACCCGCATCGTCATCCGGTCGTTTTCTAGCGTGCCTTTGCCCACCAGCAGTGCATCCGCATTTTCGCGCAGTTCCAGCAAGCGGGCGTGATCCTGCTTGGACGTCCAGCCGGATGGGATTCTCGCCACGGCGGAAATTTTTCCATCAGCCGAGATCGCCAAATTGGTCGAGATTCGCGGGCGTTGCATGGCGGAACTTGTCGATTTCAGCGTCTTCGCGCAAGAATCCTTCCTGTTTTCTGCCGCATCCTGCCCTGCTACATCTGCGTCAACCCCGTTAACCCCGTCAATTCCATCTTATCCCTTCTTCATCTGCGTCCATCCCGTCCATCTGCGGTTCGATTTTCTCACGCTGCCGCATCCATAGTGGCGGCCACGTCTCGGCCCGCTTCATCCCCTCCATTCTGGCATTTTTGAAAATATACCGTCGCACCCTTGAGCGAAAACGTTAGATAACTCATTCGGATTCGTTTCTTCCAATGGGCAGTAAAGATTCAGGTGAGAGGCTGGAGTTGATGGTAGAGAGAGACAAAGAAAAAACGCGCGGCGATTGCTTGGAGCCATGCAGGCAATGAATGAGCTACAAGATTTGAAACATTCACCCACTGAGTGAATGCCACACGACTCATCACACTCTTTAAATCCGCGTCATCCGTGCTGCGAACGTGAAACAATGCGCCTCTGACGCAATATTCCCCTTGTAATGAAGGGGAAATCCACCCACTTGTTTCCGTCCCAAGTCTATATACGATTCTCAGCCAATTCCAAAAAACCTATGAAACTTCGTCCTTCGTTCGCCAATTCCACTCGATTCAAAGTAATTCCCGCGCTGATGGTGCTGGTCCTTTCTTCGACCGTATCCCATGCCGCTAACAAATACTGGGATTTGAACAGCACGACCTCTGGCCTCGGCGCGGGTGCGGGCTCTTGGGATCTTTCTGCTGCAAACTGGAATACCGCCACTGTGGGCACGGCCGCCACTGTCGCCTTCATCTCCGGAGACGATGCGTTCTTCCAAACCGCTGGCGTAAACACGGTCACGTTGGGAGTCAACCTCACTGCCAATTCGATCACCCAAACCACAAACACCACCGCCACCACCATTACTGCCGGTGCAGGAACCCAGATCACTCTAACCACGGGCAATCTCACCAACAGCGGAAATGCCGCTCTCATCATTAGTCCTGACATCGTGCTCGGCGCGAGTGGGACGATCAATACTTCCAACTCCATTGCCCTCGGCGGCATCGTTAGCGACGCAAGTGGCGGCTTTGGCTTTTCTAAAATTGGAACCAGCACTCTGACGCTCAACGGTGCGAACACCTACGCGGGGACTACGAAT
>JANYEC010000063.1 GCA_025363295.1 Akkermansiaceae bacterium | reverse complement strand
GCCGCATCCCTCCACCATAGCTTAGTTTAGCCATTGAGTGGTCGGATTTTCGGGGCCACCTCACTATTCCTCCAACTACCCACTTCCGCCAACGAAGCGGTAACTGGAGCGCGGAATTTATTCCGCCCGAATGTTCTCTGCCATTCAAAACCAAGAACTCCTCCCATCTCTTTCTCTGCGTCCCTCTGCGACCTCCGCGATCGGTGTGGAAAACTCTTAGGTTTGCAGGGTCCAGAGTTCGCGTAAGCGGGCTACGGATTCGCTCCAGGGAACCCGTTGGTAAATCCGCACGCGCACCCAACGGATGAATCGCTGGGTTCTCTGTGTGGCTCTGGTGACTGCCGAGTTGATGAAGTTGCGAGCCATTTCAACTCTCTTCATCGTGCCGGATTTTCGGGCTTTCGAGCGGGTCCGGCCGCATTGCTTTTTCTCCTCAACTTCATCACGGATCGCTTCTTCCCGAACGAGGCGTTCTTCGAGTAACATAAGGAGGTTGTGGGTGAGGCATTCGAAAATCGCGTGGCTTTGTTTGGCGGCTAGGGAGCTGGCCCAAGATTTACGCTCAGTCATTTTGCTTTTGAGCTGATGGAAGATTTTTTCGATGTCCCAGCGGTGCTTGTAGAGCAGGACGAGCTGATAGGCGGGTAGGGTGAAGTCGGTCGGAACCGGGATAGAGGGAGAGGATGGCGGCGAAGAATCGTTGGGAGAACTCAGTATCGAGCAGAGGGTGCTGGAGCATAATTTTTTCGCGATCTAACGGCTTATTGATCAAGCCTTAAATGCGTCCTATGTTCGATTCCCTAGCAGCGCGGAATCAGCCAACCCGTTGTTACTCAAAATGAATGGGCGTCCGTCACAACCCGAACAGATCTACGGGTAAACCGAGGGAGAACATTTTTCATCAGGAGTTTTCCACACCGATCGACTTCTCCAAGTTTCAGCCTGGCATGCATAAAAAAGCCCGCTAACAGATGTAGCGGGCTTTTTGAATTTTAAAGTTCGGTCACTGAGGCTCAGCAGCCGCAGCCACCACCTCCGCCGCCGCCGCAGCAGCCACCGCCGCTGGCTTTGGCAAGGTCATCTTCGGTCGGCACGCGGCCGAGTTCGATGGTGGCTCCGACGTATTTGCTGATTTCCTTTTGCAAGGTTTCCAAATCGCGCTGGGCGGAGAGAAATTCCGTCGCCACGGAGTTTTCGAAAAGCGCCTCGCGGGCGGCCTCGAACTCACGAATTTCTGATGCGCCAAGCTCCACACCCGCATGCTGCTTGTGGTGGAGTTCCTCGCCTTTTTCATGCACACTCTGATATTGCAGGCGGGCAGCATCGTCGCTCAGAAAACGCTCGACACTGGCTTGAAGCTTGAGAAATGAAGGGTCACTGGCGATTTGAGCGCAGAGTTCCTTGGTTTTTTCGATCACGGGAGAGTCCTCGGCTACGATTGACATGCTCGCTGCATACCCCCGCGAAGCCGGACTGGCAACGGACTTTTATAGAAAATTCAAGGTAGCATTCCGGGGCGTGGCTTCAACTAATGCGTGACAGAGCCAGCGCCGCGCTCTTTGGTAGGTGCAGCAAAATGGGCTTAGAACCACTCAAAGACGGCATCCGCTCCAATGTGCGGATCGATTTCTATGGACACGTCCATAAACGGCTGCGCGGCACGGACGCTGACAAGCGCTACGCCATGGAGGTCGCTGTCCTTAAAGTTCTGGAAGAACGCGGCTGCCCTTATGTGCCACGATTGGTGGAAGAGCACCCGGAGGAACTCTATTTCGTCTCCACCAACTGCGGCAAACTCGCCACCCAAATTTCGAAGGAAAAAGCGGACAAGCTTTTCGCAAAACTCGAACGCGAATACGGTATTCGCCACCTGGATGCCGAGCCACGCAATATAACCTACAACGACAAAATCGGCTGCTTCTGCATCATCGACTTTGAGCTCGCCGAAATTCTCCCACCGCCCCCCAGCCTGAGCGTGCCAGAGATTTAAGACTCCACCCTTCTAAAAACCCCTCCAGTGACCCAAGACGCGATCCTCCACTGGTCAGCCTTCACTCACAGCGGCTCCCGCAAGCCGCGCAATGACGATTCGCTGATTGTGTTCGCCTCAGGCCCGAATGGCGCGGAGACCCTCGCCAACCACGGCAGCCTTTCTCTTAGCGATCACGATCTCGTCTTCGCGATTTCCGATGGCATGGGCGGCGGTAATGCCGGAAACATCGCATCCGCGACCATCCTCCAGCAGATGGCTGAAATCATCCCCGAAACATTAAAAGCTGCAGCAAGTGGATTTTACCCGGATTCCCTAACACATCTCGGATATGCCCTGCGATTTGTGCACGAGCACATCAACGCGGCAGCGATCGGTTGCGAAGAAAAATCTGGCATGGCTGCCACCTTGGCGCTTGCCTGGTTCACGCCGGACAACCTCTACCTCGCGAATGTGGGAGACTCCCGCATTTATCTCTCTCGTGGAGGAATTTTAGAGCAGCTCACACGTGACCACAGCTCCGCCTGGAGCCAATGGAAACGTGGTGAAATGAGCGAAATCCAGTATCGCAATCATCCTCGACGAGCGGCCCTTTTTCAAATCGTCGGTGGAGGACATCCCAACGTCCACCCACACTTCGCCGCAGTGCCCTATCAGACCGGCGATCGCGTGCTGATTTGCTCGGATGGCCTCATCGACGGGCTCTGGGAAAGACACATTTCAGAAGCACTCGCCAATTGCCCGGAAAATCCCGAGTCCACCGCCATAACTCTCTTACAACGCGCCATCGACAACGCCGGAATAGACGATACAAGCCTCCTCGTCATCACGGTCAACGCCCCTCACGGGAGCGATTTCCAAGACTGAACAATAACAACCAAGCTGGCACGTTTGATGCTTTAATCGAACGAGTTAGCTTGCCTGACAGCTGAGGATGACTCCCCCTGCTCCATGGCATTCTACCGCAATTACCGCTAAATTACCGAAAACAATCAATACTATGGCCAAATACAAATTGGAATACCTCTGGCTCGATGGCTACACTCCGGTGCCAAACCTTCGTGGCAAAACCCAAGTCAAGGAATTCGCAAGTTTCCCGACTCTCGAACAGCTCCCTCTCTGGGGCTTCGACGGTAGCTCGACCAAACAAGCCGAAGGCAAAAGCTCCGATTGCGTGCTCAAGCCGGTTGCAATTTTCCCGGACAGCACCCGCAAAAACGGCGCCCTCGTCATGTGCGAAGTCATGATGCCAGACGGGATCACTCCCCATCCTTCAAATGGCCGCGCCACCATCCTTGATGATCCGGGCGCATGGTTCGGCTTCGAGCAAGAATACTTCCTTTATCAGGATGGGCGTCCGCTCGGCTTCCCTGCTGACGGCTTCCCGAAAATCGGCCAAGGCCCATACTACTGCGGCGTCGGCCATCAGTATATGGGTGACATCGCTCGCCAGATCGTCGAGGAGCACCTCGACCTCTGCCTTGATGCCGGCATCAACCACGAAGGCATCAACGCCGAGGTTGCAAAAGGCCAATGGGAATTCCAAATCTTCGGCAAAGGCTCCAAGAAGTGCGCCGACGAAATGTGGGTCGCCCGCTACATCCTCAACCGCCTTTGTGAAAAATACGGCATTGACGTGGAATATCACTGCAAACCTCTCGGTGATAGCGACTGGAATGGCTCCGGCATGCACGCAAACTTCTCCACCGAATATCTCCGCGAAAAAGGTGGCAAGCCCTACTTCGAAGCACTCATGGCCGCGTTTGGCGAACATTGCGAAGAGCACATTGCCGTTTATGGACCTGACAATCACATGCGCCTCACCGGCCTTCATGAGACTCAGTCCATCGACATGTTCTCTTACGGCGTGGCAGACCGCGGGGCATCCATCCGCGTTCCCCACAGCTTCGTTAAGGACAACAAATATCAAGGCTACCTGGAAGATCGTCGTCCAAACTCGCAAGGCGATCCCTATCAGATTGCTTCGCGGATTCTCAAGACCATCGCCCTCGTGCCCACTCCTTGAGTTAGCACACTGAGATCCTCCTAACGATTTCATTTCACAGCCGCCTTCCGTAGCCGGAAGGCGGCTTTTTTGTGAAAGGGATCATGAGTCCCGCGAGTGACGAAGAATATTTAGAGAACTGCCTCCTGCACTCTCCCAGCAGGACCCGGATGAGGGAAAACGCAATGGTCACGCTCGGCAGAGACCGCAAGCCCCCGTCCATGGTCAATCCCCGCTCTTCAGCACTTTGATAAAGGCGTCCTGCGGGATGTTCACTTTGCCGAACATCTTCATCTTCTTCTTACCTTCCTTCTGCTTTTCTAGCAGCTTCCGCTTACGCGTGATGTCGCCGCCATAGCACTTCGCGGTCACGTTTTTCCGCATGGCGGAGATGGATTCGCGGGCGACGATTTTTCCACCGACGGCAGCCTGGATAGCGACGACGAAGAGGTGCGAAGGAATGACGTCCTTCAATTTTGCGGCGAGCACGCGGCCGTAAGATTCCGCCTTGTCGCGGTGGACGATCGTGGAGAAGGCCTCGACTGGATCGCCAGCGATGAGCATGTCCATCTTGACCATTTTCGCGGAACGATAGCCGGAGTGCTCATAGTCCATCGAGCCGTAGCCGCGGGTCATGGATTTGAGCTTATCATTGAAATCAACGAGAATTTCTGATAGTGGAAGCACGCATGAAAGCATCACACGGGTGTCGTCGATGGTTTCAGTGTTGGTAACATCGCCGCGCTTCTCTAACACGAGCTGCATCATGTCGCCGATGTATTCGCCGGGAACCATGATATAAACATTCACGACGGGTTCGTTGATTTCTTGGATGCCTTGGGGATCAGGAAAGAGCGTTGGATTGTCAATGATACGCATAGTGCCATCGGTCATCGTGACATGATAGATCACCGACGGATAGGTGGAGATCACATCCATGGCGAACTCGCGGCGAAGGCGCTCTTGAATGATTTCCATGTGAAGCAGACCGAGAAATCCGCAGCGGAAACCGAAGCCGAGCGCGGTGGAACTCTCGGAGGAAAAGGTGAATGCCGGATCGTTGATCTGGAGCTTGCCCATGGCGAGCTTGAGTGCCTCGTAGTCGGACGAATCGACCGGATAGATGCCGGAAAAAACCATCGGCTGGATTTCCTTGTATCCGGGAAGTGCCTCGGGGCACGGGTGGGTGTTATCGGTCATGGTGTCGCCGACCTTTACCTCGCTCGCAGATTTCATGTTGGCGATGACATATCCTACATCACCCGCTGATAGAACCTCCCGGGCGCTCATTTTCGGGGTGAAAATCCCGACTTCCTTGACCTCGTAGGTTTTCCCCGTGGCCATCAGTTTCACCCGCTGGCCCTTTTTGACGGTGCCGGAAAATACGCGGACGTAGGAAACCACGCCGCGGTAGGTGTCATAGAGGGAATCGAAAACCGAGCAGCGCAGCAGTTTATCTGGATTCTCAACGGGAGCCGGAACACGGGCGACGATCGCTTCCAGAATCTCCTCGATACCGATACCGGCTTTCGCAGAGGCGGGAATGCAGTCCTCCGCAGGGATGCATAGGATTTCCTCTAACTGCTTCTTGCACTTTGGCACATCGGCCGCAGGTAGGTCGATCTTGTTGAGGACGGGAATGATGAGCAGGTTTTGCTCAGTGGCCAGGTGAAGGTTTGCAACTGTCTGGGCTTCCACGCCTTGTGCCGCATCGACCATCAGAATCGCACCTTCGCAGGCGGCAAGCGCGCGGGAGACTTCATAAGAGAAATCCACATGGCCAGGAGTGTCCAGCAGGTTGAGCTTATAGGTTTTGCCGTCTTTCGCCTTATATTCCATCGCCACAGGATGGGATTTGATAGTGATGCCTTTCTCGCGTTCAAGGTCCATCGAATCGAGCTGCTGAGCGGTGCTCTCACGCATCGAGACGGTGCTAGTCGCCTCCATCAGGCGATCGGAAAGCGTGGTTTTCCCGTGGTCAATGTGGGCGATGATGGAGAAATTACGGGTCAGCTCGGTGGACATGGTCAATGGAAGAAAACGTGGGCGGGGTGAGGGAAAGCAGGAAATCTACAACAAGGCACGCTAAATTACAGGAGAAGATGCTTTGAGAGTGGGTGGTTGAGTTTTTAGAGAACGTATGCGGCGAGAGTGTAAGTTTTTTTGTGTAAATAATTTTCTGCCGAAAGCGGGCTGGTGATTGTTAGGCATGCGGTTCTCGAATTCGATGGCGAAGTGACTCAGGGCGCTGGGCCAGTTGGGGATCTTCTGGGTCCATTTGCTGCTGAGGTTTTTGAGGCTGTTGCGCAGTTGGTGGACGATGCAGCGCTGGACGCAGCATTTGGGGAAGACGGCTTCGAGGGCGGGGGCCAAGCCGCTGAGACCGTCGATACAGCAGATGAAGATGTCAGTGAGGCCGCAGTTTTTGAGCTCAGTGGCGACGCTAAGCCAGAAACGGGCACCTTCGTTTTCGCTCGGTTGATCAGGCGCTTCTTGAGTTCGGTGAGCAGGGCGTCGGGCCCGAACAGATCGGCGGGTTGGCTGTAGTCTTTGAGGAGTTCGTCGAGCAGTTCGTCTTTGATGGTAGGTTTTATGGATGTGTCTTGGATGGAGTGTCTCAGGCACATCGGCAAAATGCACTTACACAGAATTCATTACATCCCCGTCTCGTCGCCCTCGTCGAAAACCTTGTGGAATGGCCTGAAACACCCGTCTTTGGCGGGGGCGCGTGTGCTCCCCTTCAATGCATCGCCTTCTATCAATTTGGCATTTTGAGTTTTACGGTCCACTAGGAACACGCTTACAGACAAAGAACCACCTGCAATTGAATTTGGCCAAGAACCCTTAGCTGGGATTAGTCATGTTCCGGGTGTAGCATCCGCCTCCGCTAAGGCGATAGGGGGACATGTGGGCGGGTGGAGACGATGGCCAGCTATTGAACTCCGAAATCTACCGCGTGACAGCATCTATCCGAACAAGATCCCTCCCTCAAACTTAGCACAATCCGATAGGAATCACACCAAAGTTAGATCAAGGAATGAGACTACGCATTGCGCCAAGTAGAATGACACCGGCGTGCGGATGCTGAATCCGCTTTAGTTAGTCGTTGCGCCAGAAAGAATGACACCCGGATGAAAACACTATCTGGGATCATGAGTCATCAAAGCAAAGAAGAATATCTGGAG
>JANYEC010000024.1 GCA_025363295.1 Akkermansiaceae bacterium | reverse complement strand
TCACGAGAGCCACGCAGAGAACCCAGCGATTCATCCGTTGGGTTCGCGTGCGGATTTACCAACGGGCCCCCTGGAGCGAATCCATCGCCCGCTTACGCCAACTCTGGACCCTGCAAACCTGAGAGTTTTCCACACCGATCCTCATCATGATAGAGGGACAGGCCTTTAATCGAAGTCTTTTCTTGCCGTTTCTCCCCCGCCCCGGTAGATCTCGCCCATGAGAAAGGCGCGATGGCTGGCTGAGTGGCGGAAATCGCAGGGGAAACCGGTGTTTTATCACGTCATCAGCCGCGTGGTAGAGCGGCGGTTCGCGTTCGGGGCGGAGGAAAAAGAGAAGTTCCGGACTTTGATGAGAATGCAGGAGAAATTCACCGGTTGCCGGGTGGTTTCCTACTGCCTGATGTGCAACCACTTCCACCTCCTGCTAGAAGTCCCGCCGATGGCGGATTCCGGTTTATCGGATCAGGAGCTTTTGAAGCGGTTGTCGGGGATTTACAGCGAGACATTCGTCGCCGAGGTGGCGAAGGAAATGGCGGATGCCAGGACGGCAGTTTACGCCGAGGAGTCGGGATTGGAGGAAGCGCTGGCGGCCATTCACAAGCGTTTCACCTATCGCATGCAGGATTTGGGAGAATTCATGAAGGGACTGCTGCAACGTTTCACCCAATGGTTCAACCGGGCGCATTCCAGGACCGGGCGGCTGTGGGAAGACCGTTTCAAAAGCGTGATCGTGGAGGACGGCGTGGCGGCGAAGACGATTTCCGCTTACATCGACTTGAATCCGGTGTGCGCCGGAATGGTGAAGGATCCGGCGGAATACCGCTGGAGCAGCTATGGCGAGGCGATAGGTGGTGGCTCCAAGGGCAACGGGAAAACCGCACGGGCGGGTTTGGTCCGGGCTCTGCGGGCGCATCAGGGGATTGGGGCGGATGCCGAATTGTGGGCCAGTGGAGTTTCGCGGGAATATCGGAAACTGCTGATGGTTGGAGCTGTTGGAAAATCTTCGGAAAGCGTGGATCGGGATGGGAAGACTGTGGCAAAGACGCTGCGCAAAGGGATTTCAAATCAGGAGGCTAAGAAAGGACTGCCCAATGATGCCGAGATTCCATTCGGCAAAATCTTATCCTGCCGTCTACGCTATTTCACGGATGGTGCCGTAATTGGCAGCCGGGCATTTGTCGATGAGGCGTTTGTGAAATCGCGGGAGCGCTTCGGCTCGAATCGAGAGAGTGGAGCGAGAAAACTCAAGGGAGATGCTGCTACTGCAAGCGGGGTTTTATGGAGCCTACGGGACCTGAAGAAAGGGATAGTCTGAGTCTCCGTCATTGGGGCAAACACGATAAAAATGCGGCGCTGCCTCAGGCCCTCAGATTTTTTCAGGCACGGGCTCAACCCGCGTTGTAGAGCTCCGCAAACACCATTGTCCCGCTAGTGGTGTGCAGGGTGCTGACGACGACCACTTCCGAAGTTGTTCCGATTTTTGAAATCGCGTGATTGACGACAATCATGGTGCCGTCTGGCAGATAGCCGACGGCCTGATGGTCTTCTTTTCCCGTGCGCACCAGAGCGATGCGGATTCTCTGTCCGACGGCGATGCCCGGTTTGAGCGCCTCGTCGAGTTCGTGAATATTAAGCACGTCCACCCCTTGGAGTTTGGCGACTTTAGTTAGGTTGTCGTCTGTGGTCATCAAGCGGGCACCGAGCATGCGGGTGGTTTCAATGAGCCGCGTGTTGATAGATTCGGCCTCTCCTGGGGTTCTTGCGTCGTGAATGGAGAGTTGGATGTCTGAGGCTTGTTGCATGACCTCAAGGCAATCAAGGCCCCGTTGCCCACGCGTCCGTGTTCCATTCGTGCCTGAACTCACCATGGCTTGCAGTTCATCGAGAACGAAACGCGGAACGATCAAACGACCATGAAGAAATCCCGAGCGGAGGATAGAAAGCGCGCGCCCGTCCATGATCGCATCGTGATCTAACACGATGGGTTGACCCGTAGATGCGTCTTGGCGAAAACGCACGTAGGGAATGATAAAGGCGAAATCGTCGCGGTTGTTACGCAGTGCCAGCACCGCGCCGAGAAACCCGAGGCTGGCGAAGAGCGTGACATCGATGGCGATTCGCAGCGCGTTGACGAGCACATCGCCATTTTCCTGATTCTCTAGCTGATCGCGAAATGCCAGTTCTAGCAATTTGGAAATTTCTACACGCGTGAGGAGCCAAGCGCAGAAAAGCCCGACACCAAGACCGAAGGCTGCAGTGGAAAACCCGCGCAACGTGAAACCCTTCATCAAGGACTCAACCCAAATGAACAACGTCGCGACACCTAGCCCGCCGAGAATTCCGATCGACATTGGGACCTCGAGGGCGGTGCCTTTGGTACTGAGGACGATCGCCACACCTGCCGCCTCGCAGATGAGAAGATAGACGAGCCTTGCGACATTGACTGACGGAGGTGCGGTCATGGGAGATCGAGCTAAGCTTACTCCTGCTCGTCCGCAGTGGTCTTGATATCCGTCAGAGCGGCAATGAAATCACCGAGAATCTCTGCTGGAACCATGATCGTATCGCGATTTCCGCCGACATCTTCGGTGATCTTGACGACCATCCCGCGTGAGTTTTGTTTGAGATCAAGGAAAAAAATCTTTCGATCTGCTAGTATTTTTTCGGTATGCAATAAGTCTGCGTCCACATCAACCTCCCGTGTTTTTTAATTCCTCTGAAAGTTGCGGGGTGAACCTGAAAGTCAATGGAATTCCTTGACCCAGCTTCGTTCGCGGTACGCGATAAGGCCGGACCAATGCGCGATTTACTTCCTCATGACCGACCTGCCTTGGTGCTGGCACCGATGCAGGACGTGACCGATCTGCCGTTCATGCGGGTGCTCGCGCGGCGGGGAGCGCCGGATTGGTTTGTGACCGAGTATTTTCGTGTTCATCCGGATTCCCGTTTGAATCGATATATCCTGCGCTCGATTGTGGAAAATGAGACGGGCCGCCCGGTGTTCGCACAGATGATCGGCCGCGATCTAACAAGTCTGATGCGCACGGCTAAGGAGCTTGTAAAATACCCCACTGCGGGGATTGATTTGAACCTTGGCTGTCCGGCACCGATCGTTTGTCGCAAGGATGCGGGAGGCGGATTGCTGCGGAATCCAGAAAAAGTAAACGAGCTGCTAGGGACGCTGCGTGAGGCAATTCCAGGCCGTTTCACCGTGAAGACTCGCATCGGTTATACGACCGCCGACGAATTTCCGAAACTGTTGGAAATTTTTCGCAGCCATGCCATTGACGGTCTAACAATCCATGGGCGCACCGTGGTGGAGCGCTATCAGACGCCGGTGCATCCGGACTGTGTGAAAACAGCGGTGGCAGCGATGGCATGCCCGGTGATCGCGAATGGCAATGTTGTCGATGCGGAAACGGGGCTCCGCTACTTGAAGGAAACGGGCGCGGCAGGACTGATGGTAGGCCGAGGTGCGATCCGCAATCCATGGATCTTCCGGCAATTGCGTGCGGCTTTTGACGAATCCGAGGCACCGGCACCGACCTATCGAGATCTCTGGGAATACGTCATCGAGCTCTACGAAGAAATCGCCCGAGAAACAGTTAGGCTCGTGCCGGATGCACATGTGCAGCGCATGAAAAAGACCCTCGCATATATTAGTCACGGGTTAGAGGGGGATTTCGAATACGATATGCGTAGGGCAAAGACACCGGAAGAATTCCACGAAATTTGCCGAAGACATTTGGACTCAGGCGAACCTCTTCCGGCTAGGCCACCCGTGGGTTCGAAGTTGTTTTGTGGATTCGAGGCGCTCGTGGGTTGAAGGCGGAAACCCCAAGGGAAAAGTTATTTGTCGCATGAGGTGACTGCTTGTCGTGATTGACATAAATTACGCATTGCCCCAATTAGTTGGAGGCTTTAGGGGGAAAGTTTGTCCGACGCCATCGTTGATTTTTTCATACTCCTAGCAGCCACTCGGTAACTTATGTCCGTCCATCCTTTTTCCTCATTGTTCGATGATCCCGACAGGTGGCAGGTATTTGCATCCGGCCAATCAAAAGGACAACTGTCCCAGATTACAACTGCGGATGGAAAACCCGGGCTGCGGCTCGAATACGATTTCCATGGTGGCGGTGGTTTCGTGGTGATTCGACGGGTATGGTCCTTCAAATTGCCGCCAATCTTTGAAATTAGTTTCGGACTCCGCGGAGAAGGACCGCCGAATCATTTCGAGTTCAAAGTGGCGGACCCTGGAGGCACAAATGTTTGGCGACATCAGCGCAAAGATTTCGACATGCCGGAGACCTGGACTAACAGCCGTTTCAATGAGCGCGACTTACCTTTCGCCTGGGGTCCTGCGGGCGGAGGTGCACCTTCCGAGGTGGGCGCCATTGAGTTCGTGGTCGCCGCCGGTCCGGGAGGAAATGGCGTGATGGAGCTTGCCGCGCCGACACTCAAGGACCAGACGATGCGTAAGCCAAAAGCAACCTATGCTTCGAGCTATCAGCCGGACTTTTTACCTGAAGCGGTGTGGGACGGAAATTACCACACGGGATGGCGCGCGGGCCCCGCCGACAAGAAGCCTTGGTGGGTGGTGGATTTCGGACGCGCGGTGCGTTTTGGCGGATTGGTGATCGATTGGCCCGAGCCTCTACCGCCGCGCGCCTATGATTTGGAAAGCTCAGACGATGGGAAGTCTTGGTTGCCGATCTATCAGGCATCGTTTGCCTTGGGAACGAAGAGCTACATTCCCGCACCTGGTGGCGAGGCGAGGTATCTGCGGATCAACTTTGCGAGTTCAGCCTGTGCGGCGATGGGGTCCGTTGCACTCCGGCCCGACGCCTTTTCTCGGACCCCAAATGAGTTTATCCATAGCGTTGCGGCGGAAGTGCCGAGAGGATGGGTTCCTCGCTACTGGAATCGCGAGCAGTCCTACTGGACGCCCATTGGCAGCCCTGAGGGGAAACGCCGTGCATTGATCAATGAGGAAGGCCTGGTGGAAGCGGACGAAGCGGGATTTTCATTCGAGCCATTTATTCTAACGGATGGCCGGCTCCTCACATGGGCGGATGTAAAAACTTCGCTCGGGATGCCGAAGGGTGGCGCCCCGCTGCCGTCGGTGTCATGGAGTTTTGATGGACTAAACTTGGAAATTCTGCCGTGGGTGGATGGCGAGGGTGACAATCTAACGCTTCATGTAACCTATCGTTTAAAATGCCATAAGAATGCACGCACCACACGCCTCGTCATCGCCGTGCGGCCGTTCCAAGTCAATCCGCCATGGCAGGCATTCCGTAACCTAGGGGGTATCAGTCCGATCCACCAAATCACCTGTGAAGAGAGCAGTCTAACCGTAGAGAATCGCAAAATCCTCTGCACACCTGCCCCCGAATGCATGGGAGCAGCCTCGTTCGAAGAAGGAGGGGTGGTCGAGTATCTATCAGTAGGCCAAGTCCCGCCGAAAATGCAGGTCACCGATATTTCCGGTCACCTTGGTGCCGCGATGGTTTGGGATTTGCCCCCTGAAAAAGCGGTGATCGACGTTACCGTTTCCTATCCCTATTTTGGGAAAACCAAAAACCCCGCGAAAAACGGCAGGGCCACCGTTCTCGCTCGATGGAGAAAGACCTTAGGTAAGGTCGTGTGGCAGGTGCCGAATTGTGCCGCACCGGCGATTGATTGTTTTAGAACGGCAGCTGGACACATCCTGATCAACCGTGACGGTCCCGCGATCCAACCAGGGCCACGCCGCTACACCCGCTCATGGGTTCGTGATTGTGTGATCATGGGGGCGGCACTCGCTAAAGCGGGTCTCCCTAACGCCCTCCGGGAATTTCTAACATGGTATGCGCAGTTTCAGCGGGAGGATGGCTTTATTCCTTGCGTGGTGGATCGCGATGGCGTGGACTGGATAGTGGAGCATGACAGTCACGGCCAGTTTATATGGGGTGTCCGCGAGGTTTTACGTGAAGGCGGCGATCACGTATTTCTCAAAACGATGTGGCCCCGTGTGCGGAAGGCCGCCGATTATCTCGTCACCTTGAGAGCCCAACGAATGTCAGACTTTTATCGAACCGGTGACCATGCGGCCTGCTTCGGTTTATTACCAGAATCCGCAAGCCACGAGGGCTACCTCGCCCATCCCGTGCATTCCTATTGGGATGACTTCTGGGGCGTGCGCGGGCTGGAAGCGGCTGCCGATCTCGCTGTCGCGATGGATCACACGGAAGATTCTATCCGCTGGAAGTTAGAGGCGGATCATTTCCAAGGTGACCTCCTCAAGTCGATTGACAAGGTCATCGCCGACAAGGGACTCGCCTACGTTCCTGGCTCGGTGGAGTGGGCAGACTTCGATCCCACAGCCACCTCTAACGCCATCGCAATGCTCGACTTCGCCGGTGTATTGCCAAGCGGAGCATTAAACGCGATGTTCGATACTTACCTCGACGGCTTCCGGCGCAAGCACCGTGGCGAAATGGAGTGGAACAACTACACCGCCTATGAGATCCGCATCATTGGGGCCTTCGTGCGTCTGGGGAAACGCGATGAGGCGAACGAGTTGTTAAATTTTTTCCTATCAGATCGAAGGCCTCTCGAATGGAACCAGTGGCCTGAAATCACCTGGCGTGACCCGCGCTCGCCGGGTCATCTCGGCGATGTGCCGCACACCTGGATCGCTGCAGAATATCTGCTAGCAGTGGCCTCGATGGTCGCTTGCGAACGTGAGGCCACCTCGTCGATGGTACTCGCCTCAGGTATGCCGTGGGCGTGGATTTCCACGGAGGATGGATTCGCGGTGACAAATCTTCAGACCCGTAATGGTGCTCTCGATTTCAAAATCTGTGCCGAGAATATCCACACGATCAAAGTGGAAATCGGAGGCTCCATCACGATGCCATCGGGCGGACTTTCCCTCGCACCACCTCTACCTCCCGGGGTGCGCATCGTTTCCGCGACGACAACTGATAGAGGCAAAATTCCGGTTACTCCTTCAGGGGAAGCGATCATCGTAGATAGGCTCCCGTTTCAGGCGGTGCTTTATTTGGGAGGTCACTCTTAGCCGGAATATCCTAGCCCGTGCTGTCATCAAAGAATTGGACAAGCTGAATTCACGAGCGAAGATCCGGCCACACAATTTTTTGTCCGAAAATTCAATCTACTTAGACTTCTCGACATGCACCCATTTCTCGCACCCGAATTTCATATCCGTTGGTCCACCTTGGTTCCTGAAGCGATCGAAACGGATATACGCCGTGCGCTTGAGCAGGCGAAACAAAACATCGAAGCCATTTGCAGCCAGAATCTTGCCTCGGCGGGATACGAAAGCACTTTCCTCGCCCTCGAAAAAGCCACTGAAGAACTGGGCCGCGGTTGGGGACGATTAAATCATCTCGACTCGGTGTGCGACTCACCCGCACAGCGCGAAGCACTCAATCAAATGCTGCCGGAGGTCACCGACTTCTATTCATCAATTGCCCTCAACTCTCGTCTTTGGACCGTGATTAAAGCGGCCGCCGAGAGTCAGGAAATCGCGGACCTCGACGCTGTTAGTAAGCGTTTCGTCGAAGAAACGCTCGCGGATTTCCGAAACTCCGGCGCAGATCTAACCGAGGACAAAAAGCAACGTGTTGCCGCGATCGAGGCGGATCTATCAAAATTCACAAAGCAATACTCCGAGCATGTTCTGGACTCGACGAACGCATGGGAACTCATCATCACCGATGAAGCAAAGCTCGCCGGTCTACCCGAATCTGCCATAGCAGGTGCTGCGGCAAACGCCCGTGCGAAAGGCCATGAAAACGCGTGGCGCTTCACTCTGCAATTTCCCTCCATGTTTCCGATCATGCAACATCTGCACGACGACGGGATCCGGCATCAAGTGTGGGAAGCTTCCTCTCAAGTCGGAGCCACCGGAGAATATGATAACACCTCGCTGGTCTGGCAGATTCTTGAGCTTCGTCATGAAAAAGCCTCCATCCTCGGGCATGAAAATTTTGCGGATCTAACTCTCCTCCGGCGAATGGCGAAGGATGGGAAGTCCGCGCTGAAGTTTATCGAAGACCTCCACGCCCGCATCCAGCCGGCCTTCCTCGCGGAACACAAACAGCTCGCTCAATACAAGGCTGCCAAGTCGGGGCAACCCGTTAGCCTGCTAGAGCCATGGGAAGCCGCTTACTGGGCGGAAAAGCAACGCCAGGAAAACTACGATTTTGACGAGGAATCGTTGCGCCCGTATTTCCCTGTCGATGGCGTGATGGCTGGCATGTTTGAAATTGCCTCGCGCCTATTCGGTATCACCATCCGCCAGTTAGAAACCGTCTTTTTCGAGCCCGGCTCTTCTCTATCAATTCTCAAGACTCAACCATCAACTCCAGTGGAAACGTGGCATCCCGAGTGCGGGTTCTACGAAATCCACGATTCGAAAACCGGGGCGCACCTCGGCTCGTTTTACGCCGACTGGCATCCTCGCGAATCCAAGCGCGGTGGTGCTTGGATGAACTCGCTGCACACCGGAGCGCTCGGCGAACCGCATCTCGGCCTCATCATTGGAAACATGAGCCCCCCAGTGGACGGCAAGCCCGCGTTACTAACACACGGGGAGGTAGAAACGATTTTTCACGAGTTCGGCCACCTGCTCCATGGTTTGCTCAGCGAGGTATCCGTCAAGTCGCTTGCCGGAACGAATGTTCCTTGGGATTTTGTGGAGCTCCCCTCACAGATCATGGAGAACTTTTGTTGGGATCGGGCGTCTCTTGATCTCTTCGCCCGCCATTTTGAAACTGATGAGCCGATTCCCGCAGACCTATTTGCGAAAATGATCGCTGCGAAAAACTATCTCAGCGCGTCTGGCTTCATGCGGCAACTCGCGTTTTCGAAGCTCGATTTGGAACTCCATATCCGTCTATCAGATTTCATCGGCAAGGATCTCGATGCAGTGGATCGTGAGGTGTTAGAATCTTATCTGGCACCTCTCAAAACCCCGTCGCCCTCTATGATGCGGCGATTCGGCCACCTCTTTAGCAGCAGCACCGGATATGCCGCCGGTTACTATTCCTACAAGTGGGCCGAGGTGTTAGATGCGGATGCCTTTACCCGTTTTCAAAACGAGGGAGTGCTCAACTCCGAAACCGGGCATGCCTTCCGCGAGCACATTCTCAGCAAAGGCAACTCCGAGCCGCCAGACGAGCTCTACCGGCGGTTCATGGGCCGGGATCCCGAGCTGGAGCCGCTTTTAGTCCGTGCCGGCCTCGCGGAACCCGCCATGGTCTAGCGCGGCTCGATTTTACCGGGCGTTTACAGACGGATCACCGTGGAGGTGATAGAACAGGGTTGTTATGAAAACAACCGCCCTATTTTATAGCCTGCTGTTCATCGCTTCCGCCCACGCCGCAGAGGCCCCGAATCCCGCAATCAACTATTCCGGCTTCGTCGCCCTGAGTGAAAAACTTGATCCTGTCCGCGAGGCGCACCGCGTCAGTGAGGAAAAATTTATCGAGATGGCTGCCGAGCCGGGCACCGTGATTCTCGATGCACGCAGCAAGGACAAGTATGATAATATCCATATCAAAGGAGCCATCCACCTCGCTTTCACGGACTTTACCGAGGAGGCGTTAAAAACGATGATCCCTGAGAAAACCACTCGCATCCTGATTTACTGTAATAACAATTTCAAAAACGAACCGGTCAATTTTGCATTAAAAAGTATCACCGTCGCCCTCAATATCCAGACCTTCATCAACCTCCACGCATACGGCTATGAAAACGTATTCGAACTCGCCCCGCTTTTGGATGTAAACACCACGAAGATTAAATTCCAAGGCACCGCTGCAAAGTAGCCTACAAATAGCGTCTTTCCTAGCTTTCACGAAACATCTGACCATTCTCCACACCGTGTCTGACATCACCATCCTCGTCATTGAAGACGATCCCGCGATCCGCCAAGGGCTTGTGGATGTGTTAGAATACGCAGGTTACAAAACGCTCGAAGCGGCCGATGGCCACGCTGGAATGAACCTCGCGCTGAAATCTAACTACCGCTTGCTTTTGCTAGATCTCGTCATGCCCGGCCCATCTGGATTCGAAATCCTGCAAGCCCTGAAAAAGAAGCGCCCTGGCCAAGCCGTGATCATCCTTTCCGCCCGTGGCGAGGAAAACGACCGCGTTCGGGGCCTCACTACCGGCGCGGATGATTACGTCGTGAAACCCTTCAGCATGAAGGAACTGCTCGCTCGGGTGGATGCCGTTCTTCGGCGGACTTGCGAACGTACAGCCCCCGCTGACCAACGTCCTCTGCCGGGCGGCCGTGTCGATTTCAAGGAAAGTATCATCGACTTCACCGATGGCCGCCGCGAGCAACTATCAGAACGTGAAAATGAGCTACTGAAATACCTGTTGGATTCTCAAGGCCGCATTGTCAGCTGCGAGGAAATCCTGCGCCATCTTTGGGGTCTCGATCCGGACCGCACTGAGACCCGCACGATCGACATGCACATCATGCATCTCCGCACAAAACTCGGTGATAGAGATCAATCCCTGCTCGCCACCGTGCGTGGCAAAGGCTACCGTTGGACGGCATGAAAACTTCCCGCAGCCTGCTCATCTGGACCACCCTCGTGCTGTGTGGCTTCATGGTGTTAGGGGCACTGAGTTGGCTCACCCGAGGTGTACTGGCCTCGGAAAAGGAACGGGCCATGGCAGAAGCGAGAGCAGATCTTGAGGAGCGCACCCGCCTTGCTCTTTGGCGGATGGATGCAGTGGGAGCCGCGCTACTTCTCTCAGAAAATCAGCGCTCGCCTTTGGAATTTCAAATTCATCAGCAGGATCTTCTCGCCACTAACAAAACTAATCCATGGGTGAACCTGCATTTCGAAGTTCGCTCAGGCAGACTCACTTCTCCCGAAGCCGAGGGTTCCACCACTAGGCTGCAAAGCTTGCGGAAACGGCTCTCAAAAAACGGTGACATTGATTCCATCTTCAACAGCGCTGCGGAAAACGGCGAAAAAACTTGGCAGGCGCTGCAAAAAGACGCGCCTGCGCTACAATCAAAAATCGCGGAGACGAACCAATCCGCATACGCCTCTAAACGCGCCAGTCCATCCTATCAGGAAGATTCGAATCGCTTTGAAAAAGTCCAGCGCGCCAAGATCATGGAAGGGCAAGAAGCTTCGACCGCCGTCATCAATCAGAACAACGTGATTGCTTCGAATGCGTTTGCTGGAATCGACGCAATCACGGGGATCGGCAGCATGCGGGGAGTTTGGATCGATCAGGAATTATTCCTGCTCCGCTGCGTCATGATCCGCTCTCAGAAAGGAGAATCGCCGGTGATTCAGGGAGCTTGGATCAATGCTGATAAAGTGCGGCAGCACCTGCTCGATGCTGTTGCCGATCTGCTGCCAGGGGCCAACCTCGAAGCAATCACTGATCCCGTCTATTCGCTTAGGCCGGAGACTACGGGCACCTTGGATGCGATGAAATCAAAAACGGACGACGCACTCGCCTTGGTTTCGTTTCCGTTCCGCCTGCATCGCAACACGCGAATCGAACTGCCGCCATTGCCGTGGAACAAGGCGCTGCTGGTGGGCTGGATCGCGGTTTTGTTAGCCCTTCTCATCGCCTCCTTTCTCGTCCACGGCGTGATGCGACTCAGCGAGCGCCGGGCCTCGTTTGTTTCGGCGGTCACTCACGAGCTGCGCACACCTCTAACCACTTTTCGCCTCTATTCGGACATGCTCGAAAGTGGCGCCGTAAAGGAGGAAAAACGCGGGGCCTACCTACGCGTGCTTTCTCGCGAGGCGGACCGACTTTCCCATTTGGTAGAAAACGTTCTCGCCTTCTCCAAGATCGAGCGCGGCAGCGCAAGAGCCACCGTGTGTGAGCTAAGCCTCGCCGATTTGCTGGCCCCGATGCGCGAGCGACTCGCGGCCCGTCTCGCAACCGCAAACCTAACATTGATGATGGATACGGAAGCACCTGCCGCCTCGACGGTCGTGCGCGTGGACTCTGCAGCGGTGGAGCATATCCTTTTCAACCTCATCGACAACGCCGCGAAATACGCTTCCGCTGGCAATCCGCCCAGAGTGGAAATTTGCGCGAAAACGCGCGATCACCATGCGGAAATTGTCGTCAGTGACAACGGCCCCGGGATCCCAGTGACCGAACGGAGCCGAATCTTTCGTGCCTTTCACAAATCTGCTAGAGAGGCTGCCGAAAGCAAACCGGGCGTCGGTCTCGGCCTAGCTCTATCAAGGCGCTTGGCAAAATCACTCGGCGGCGGACTCGAATGCATGGACTCGCCTCACGGAGCCTGTTTCATCTTGCGGATTCCTAGAACGTGAAGGTTCACGCTTTGCCTGGAACCGGAGGAACTTCTTCAGGAAGCTTGATCGCGCCTTTTTCGAAATCGATCGCAGCAGGCGTGCAGGCGAAATTGAACAACAGCGAGCTTTCGTTTTTCGTTAGGTCAGTCCAACGAATCATTTCGCCCGTGTAAGCGGACATGCGACCCATGATGGCGACTAACGTGACCTCTGCAATTCGTTTCGCATCATTGAGCGGCTTGCCGGCCATCACGCTGCGGATCATATCCACGTGTTCCTGCACTTGTCCGTTGTCAGAATCCACTTTGATTTCCGCGATTTCGATCTTCTTGCCGTTCAGTTTGCCGCCGCCATAACAGGAGCCCTCGGTGCCGGTGAACATTTCACCGATATGGCCGTAAGCGCCGGTGAGTTGCCTACACTGGCTGTGGATATGAACGTCGTCCCCGAAATCATAATCCACGCTGAAAAAGTCAAACATGTTGCCGGTCTGCCGGCGCGCGCGGCCACCGAAGCCCACGGCCGAAACCGGCAAACGTCCGAGGAACCAAACCGCCACATCCAAATTGTGCACATGCTGTTCGACAATGTGGTCGCCCGAAAGTTCGGAAAAATTCAGCCAGTTCCGCGTCATGTACGAGGCGTCAGACTCGCCCTCGTTGCGGCGTTTCGTCCATGGCACCGTGCCGTTCCACTGCACGACGCCGCCCTTGATTTGGCCGATCGCACCGGCATCGATTAGAGCCTTGTTCCGCAGATAGTCGGCCATGTGGCGGCGTTGGGTTCCGGTGACGACAGCCAGTCCTTTCGCGGCTGCTTTTTGACCGGTGGCGATCACCGAGCGTGCTCCGACAGGATCGACCGCTACGGGTTTTTCAATGAAGCAATTTTTACCGGCCTCCACGGCGGCGGCGAAATGCACTGGGCGGAATGCGGGTGGGGTGGCCATCAGCACATAGTTACAATCTGTGGCGATTACTTTCTGATAGGCATCGTAGCCATCGAAACAACGCTCGGCCGGAACATTGAATCTTTTCCCGGTGCCATCCACCTGGTTCTTGAAAGCATCGCCTAACGCTACCACCTCGGCCTCGATGGTGAGAATTTTTCAGGCCTCCAAAAAGTCTTTGAGCGCGCCATTGCCGCGCCCACCGCATCCGATAAGGCCGACTTTAATTTTCGCGCGGGCTACTGAAGTGTTTACTGCGAAAACGGAACTGGCAGCCAGGCCGGCTCCAATGAGTGTTGTATTTCCAAGGAAGCTACGGCGGCTGATGTTAGGTTTCATGGAATAATGAGTTTGTGATTTAGAATTTGAAGTTTTAGCAGCATTCGGGCGTGTAAAGCCATCGCAGCGGCTAAATTACTTTCATGTTCGGGCCGTCCTTGCAAAGAATCGTCGATAAATTTAGCTTCGCCGGACGGTATCGAAAAAATGCGGACAATTTCATTTTCCCTGACGTTGGCTTTCAAGCTGGCAACTTTTTCTTTTGCAGAGGAGCCAAGCCCTTTGATGCCCGACCAAAAACCCTCGGTCGAAACCCCAATCTATCAGACCATCGACGAAGCTATCGCGAAAGGTGACCTCACCGACGTCCGTCTCCACCTAACCCTCCATCCGCTCTGCCTGAACCAAGGCGCGCTTGCAAACTCACGCCCGCCACTCGAACAGGCGGTGCAGCGGAATAATCAGGAGATTACTCTGTTTCTCCTGAAGTCCGGCGCCAACCCTAACACCATTGATTCATCCAAGCGCACACCGCTCCATCTTGCAATCGAGCGTAACAACCCAGTCGTCGTCACCGCACTGTTGAAGGCGGGAGCAACCCCTAATCTACTAGATAAAGATGGCTGGACACCCCTTCATCACGCCGCTGCGAAAAACCAACTCGCCACTGCCAAAGCCCTCATCGCTGGCGGGGCGGACCCGATGACCCCCAGCGAGCTCGGTGGCACCCCGCTCCACGAAGCCGCCGCCAGCGGGGGAAAGGAAATCATTCGATTACTGCTAGATCAAAGAGTCGATCCGTCGGTAAAATCCAAGGAGGGTGTCACCGCGCTGGAGATCGCGAGGAAATACAAGAACCAAGCTGCGATTGATTTACTATCAGAATTGAAGTAAGAAAAATTTAAAACTGTTCGCTAGCTCCGAACATTACCATTAAGTTTGTATATTCAGGATCTCACCCTTGCGATCAATATAAACACTGCGAATGGTTTTGCTTCCGGCGATGAAATTGGGGACTTGTTCGGGGTCTATCAGCATAAGGGCTGTGGACCAAGTTTCGGCGAGGGCTGCGGTGGGCGATGTGACCCAGACCCGGCTAGATGGAACCTGCGGCATGGCTTCGTCGCCCCCGGGGTGGATGATGTGATTGCCTTGAATGTTCGTGCCGGAAGCGCTGAGCGATTCGTTTTTGAGGAGGATGCGGGAGGAATGGAAATCGCCTGATAGATCAACAGGCCAGGACTCCGGCCCGAAAGCTAACAGCGAGCTGGCGCCAGCGGTGAGCAGAGCCCCTTCCGCGCCCCAGTCGATGAGGATTTGTTGGAGATGATCGAGTGCGAACCCTTTGCCGATGCCGCCGAGGTCGATCTCGCGGCCGGGCTCCTCACAGGTGACGGCGGGGACATCGGGATGGATGATGAGTTTTCCAAAGAGCGAGGGCTGAGGTTGTTGACTGCTAGATTTCCGGTGTTCGATGCGGCGGCCAAGCGTAATATCAAACAAGCCGCCGGTTTGCATGTAGGCATCGAGGGCGATGAGCAGGCACTCGTGGCAGGCTTGGCTGATGTAGAGAGTTTCGCCGGCCTGCATGTGATTGATACAGGAGACATCGCTTCCATCGATGAACCGGCTGAGGCGAGATTCGAGGAAATCGAGCTGCTGGAAACATTCCTGCGCCATGCCGCGGGCGATGGCTTCGTCATTCTCACAAATGTGCAGAGCGAAGGTGGTATGCATGGCTTCGTGCGTGAACACGTGGGCTGCGGGCATGGACGGAGGCTCGGTCATTTGCCGTTTTCCATCCAAAGTTTCCAGACGTCGTTTCTCACGAACATCTGCATGGGCACGCCAGCGCGGAGGCCGCGAGGAAGAGATATGTGAGTGTCTGCTAGAAGAGAGGTGACTGCTCCACCAGCGTCGGGCATTGCGAAGACGAGGGCGCGGGATTTCAAATCGTCGGGAGGACTGGGCCAGTAACCGATTTCATGAAACGAGCGAAGATACCAGTTCAGCGGCCAGGTTTCACTGCCGATGACGGCGACCGGTTCGAGGGAAATCCCCGGGGCAGCTTGTTGGAGTTTTTCGAGCCATGGTCCCAGGGATTCGATTTCATTACGAGTGGGCACGTAGGCAAAGGGGTTGCGCGCATCCGAAGCATAACGACCGGTAGCGCGGTGGGTTTGGCTGAACTGACTTGTTAGACACAGGCCGACGAGCAGGCAGATCGCGGTTTTCATCGGCAAGCGGTGGCGGGAAAATCCGGCGACACCGAATCCGGCTAACAAACAAACATGCGCCCACGGCAAGCATGCGAGCCAAGGAGTTTTGTAGGCGATGGCGCTGTAAATCAAAAAGTGTCCCGCAGCGGCATAGGCGAGGAAACGGATGATCGATGACGATTCCGCATTTCGGCGGAATGAGAAAACGAATGCCAACAAGGCGAGCATTACCACCGGCGTGCCGAACCACCAAACGCCGCCGGATTTCATGGGGAAGGCGAGGAGTTGGAGATAGTAGGCGTAGGGTTTGTTGTGACCCGCGCCGGTTTGATAGTCGAAGAAAGTTCGGATGGAATCGATGACGCCGTGGGGGTTGTGGAGACCGTCGGTGTAAAAAAATATCGCGCAGCTAACGAATGTTAGGAGGGAAATAGCGATGTGCATGCGGTAAGTTTTCCAAACAGATAGGTAGAACGAACGATCCCATTTCTTTCGGTTTTCCCAAGCGAGGACCATGCCCGCGCCCGACCAGGCGAGCATGCTGATCGCAAAACTTTCTTTGGTCGCGAACATCAAGCCGATCATCAGGCCGGGAATTCCATAGCGTGGAGAACGGACCATCGAAACGAGCGCCAACATACCGAATAGTACGAGCAAGGGCTCGTGAATGAACATTCGACTGTAGTAAACGAGCAAGGGAGAGGTTGCGAACAGAGCTGTGGTTACCAGCATCGGGCCGTCACCAAAGCGCCTACGCCAGAAAAGAGGCGCTAACAGAAGCAGCGATCCGGCGATGGCAGTCAGCAGGCGCAGAGTGGATTTTGTCATCTCTTGCCAGCGTGTCTCACCGTTCATTTTGCAAATAGGGATTGCGAGACTACTGAGCAAGGGACCGTGGAAATGTAAGGGATCGAAACAGTAAGCCCCAGACCCCATGCGCGTGGCAGTGATCCTTGCGCCGGTGGCTTCATCTGCGTGGAACGGCCGCGTGGACAGATGATCAAACCGCAGGAAAATTCCGGCGATGATCACAGTGATCCAACAAGCGATGACAGCAGCACGTTTCATCAAACGACTTGCATACGACGAAAGAAACCCATTCCCCGCAACGCTAAATTGAGAGTTACCTAACACATGCTGTTGTCAGATCGAGCCGTGCTTTGGACATGAATTGGGGAGGAGTTTCTCAGAGGGGAAGCATCCCCGTAACACCAGCGAAAGCCCATGATTCCGCCCGACCCATGTCGCAGCTTGCATGGTTGCGAAGTTTCTGTAGGATATAAGCTTTACTTAGTAATAATTTCGATTATCTCCCACCTTGATGAAATCCATGATTCTACCATTGTTATTCATTTCCACATACCGACGTGGACTAACAGTGTTGCAGGTTTGGGTCGCTTTAGTCCTCGCGCCGTTTGCGAGTGCCATCCCCGTAACCCTTTGGCAGATCGGCGATGATGAAGATCCTTATAGCTCCGGTTATAATCCCACCAATGAATTTTCATCTGAAAATGGAAATACGAACGTCGCGCCCGGCTTCGTGACCCGTCTACCGGGCGACCCCCTTTACAATGCTGCGAGCAACCCCGATCGCGACG
Source organism: Akkermansiaceae bacterium (assembly GCA_025363295.1). GTDB lineage: Bacteria > Verrucomicrobiota > Verrucomicrobiia > Verrucomicrobiales > Akkermansiaceae > Luteolibacter. Next base: position 54,308 of record JANYEC010000024.1, on the reverse strand, counting down.
ATCACTTTTACCAAGCGGGAATTTACCCCGTAGGATTTAATGGTCTAACAACTTCTTTGACCGTTCCGAATGCAGAACCTCCGGCAGCGTTCGAGAGAGCTCTAACAAATTGGGATCCCTCAAATTCCATCCATTTCATCCTTTCGTCAGCGCAGGCCGGCTCACAATCGAGACTGCGCCTCACCTTCGAGTTAGTGGATGGAGGAGTCTGGCCCCAGCCCGCCTCAAACGGGGACAGTTTTGGCAACCACGACATTACTGTCCGTTTCCGCACGGCTACGACTAACACCCTTGTGCTTCAGCGAAATGGAGTGAACCGCGACACACGCTTCACCATCGATATTCCCGCCTCCAGTGTTCAGGCCGTGGCCGGAGCAAACACGATCCAGATCACCCGCTCAGGCCCCGCGCCTGCAGCAGGTGCGTCCGCTTGGATCCAGTTCGATTTCGTAAAAATGGAGGTCGATGTTGATGGCATGATGGATGCCGACGGCGATGGCCTGCCGCGCTGGTGGGAAAATGACAACCACCTCAGCGACACAAACGCCGCCGATGCCGCTTCCGATGCGGATGGGGATACTCTAACCGCCCTTCAAGAATATAACGGCGGAGTTTTATCAAGCGACCCCAATAAGAAGGACACCGATGGCGATGGTGCTGACGATGCCTTGGAGCGCGCAGCTAACAGTAATCCGAATATTGCCGATACCGATAATGATGGCCTCAGTGATGGGGATGAACTTCTCATCGCTCCCACCTCTTCACCGTTGCTGGCAGATACTGACTCCGACGGTGCTCCCGACGCATGGGAAAAGCGCGTGGGTTCAGATCCTAAATCCGCAGCCAGTAAGCCCACCGCATTTGCGGGAGCCATTGGTATTAACTTTGTTTCTGCGGCCCATCAGGATGGTAGTTTACCATGGTTCATTCCAGGCGGTGTTGTTCCTCAACTTTGGTGGAATAATACGCTTCCGCTCCGCACTTATAATGTTAACTCCGGTAACACTGCGGATATCCTTAGTCCGGTAGCAGGTTCGATTTCTCTATCAAATGGCACGGTCGTTCCGGGAATGAGCATCCAGTGGACTTCGGATGGGATTTCAGAAACTTCGAACGATGGAAATGGGGATCAAAAAATCATGAATGCCCTGATCCGTGCTTACGGTTCCACCAAGGCATCACTCACGGTCAATGGCATTCCATTTTTAAATTATCATGTGTTCGCATACGTCGGCGGAAGCTATGATGGGCAAGAGGGGACGGTGGATCTGACAGGCACACCCGGTTCCACTCGGAATTTTATCACCAGCACCACACCGCCTCAGAGCGAGTGGGTTGAGATCGCGCCCGCCACTTCAGTGAGTCCTTACCACGTGGGTAATTTTGTCCGCTACCCGAGTCGCAGCGGTTCGTCTTTTACCGTGAATGTTACTAACATCGATGGTTATTCCGTCGGTCTGCAAGGCCTGCAAATCGTTGACGCGACTCTTGATGCGGACTCGTCCGGCATTCCGGATTGGTATGAGATGCAATACGGGCTGGAGCCTGCTGGGGCTGGCACCGCGAGCGCGGACCCGGATCATGATGGCCTAACAAATCTTCAGGAATTCCAACGCGGATCGAACCCGAGGAAATCTGATACCGACGGAGATGGCCTAGCGGATGGTAGCGAATCCGCCGCTAATTCTCTCACTGTTGATAGCGATGGTGACGGTTTGAGCGACTTTGCCGAGGCCAACGCCCCACTTCCGAGCAATCCAAATTCCGTGGATAGTGATAACGACGGCCTGAGCGACAAAGAAGAGCTTGCCAGGGGATTGGACCCCCAAGCGGCATCGTTAGGTCTGGTTCCGACCTACACGGCCTCTCCGGCGAAGTGGGAATGGAAAATGGAACCTGTGCAGCTTGTTTGGGATCATGGCAGTGGAGCTACCGGTGGCAATGATGGGTATGATGAAGATTTGCTTTCGTTCTACGTCGGAAACGCCCAAGTGGGTGGAGACAGGAGCCTCAGCATGCGCCTGTCTTCAATCAATGGGACCCTCTCCTATCGGTTCGAGTCCCAAGCAAGTGAGGCGTTCAGCGCGGCAAACTCGCCTAACGAAAACATCTCACTTCAAGACCCCGCGACGCCGCTGACCGATTTGAAAGCGGCATTGGGGTTCAGTGGCTACGGGGCGTTCGACACCTCTGATAGAATTCGTTTCAAAATGTCCGCAGTCCGAGGCGCGGGCAATATTTGGGCGGTTACATTTGAAATTTACAACCTGACTCGTAACAGCACCGTCGTCACCCGTATTGTTAGCCAATCTACGGCCGCAGCGAATGTTGAAAATGGCACTGCCACTTGGCGTGACTCTGGAGGAACTGTCGGCTTCCCAAGCACCTCCGTTCACAAGGGTTCTCAACTTTTCGTCACCTCCGTCCCCGTCGAAACGATGGCGGCTTTTTCGGCTTATGCGGACAGTGATAATGATGGGATTCCAAATGCTTGGGAGGATCTCTATCAACTCAATAAAAACCTTGCCACGGACGCCACCCAAGATGCCGATGGAGACGGATTGAGCAACCGCGATGAATACTTGGCTGGCACGAACCCCAGGCTAACGGACACGGACGGCGATGGCGTGGACGACCGAGTCGAGCGGGATGAGGGGTCAAATCCGCTGTTACCCAGTATTCTTCCAACTTTCGCCAATGGTGCCGCCAGCAGTGGCACGGACTTCAATCAGAACGGTTTCCCAGACGCGTGGGAAGCCCGCTTCAAAACTCAAGGAATCACTCGCGGCGCTGATAGTGATGGTGACGGTGCGACGAACGCGACCGAGGCTGCATGGGGCACTGATCCCTTCGACTCGAATTCACGCATTGGAATCACCGTCCAGCGCGATACGAACGACGCCGTGCTCGCATGGACGAAGAGCCCCTGGAAACGCCAGCGGGTTTATCGTTCCAGTAACTTAAATTCATGGCAATGGCTGTCGCTGCCTTTTTCCACCAGCGGTGCGAACTACACTGCCCGTGTCGCAGGCCAATTCACCACCGCGACTTCGGCCTTTTTCTCTGTGGAAACGAAAGACCGAGATTCGGATGGCGATGGGGTGTCGGACTGGGATGAAGTTCTTGTCGGGAGCAATCCCTATCAGCGGGACAGCGTCCGCAGCAGTGCGCTCACGCTGGATGTTGAGGGAAATGTTAGGGGAAGCGTCTCCGGAGATTATGCTTCGTTTGCCAATAATTTTAAAAACGGCCTGCCGGGTGGCCCGGGTGGTTTGCCTACCCCTGAACAAGCGGCCCGTTTTCTCCAACAAGCCACGTTCGGCCCAACAATAGCCGAGTTGGATCGCGTGCGGACCCTCGGTTACGCGGCGTGGATCGATGATCAAATTACGAACCAACCTGCCACGCTTCAGCAGCCCGTGATCAAGGCGATGTATCAGGACCTTCGCGGTCCGCGTGTCGATCTATCCTATAGCTATGGAAATCTAGACATCAGCGGTAACAACGCGGCCACCGCCTTCGCTCGTGGTGCGGTGGCCGGACCGGACCAGTTGCGGCAGCGCATTGCCTTTGCGCTCAGCCAAATTCTCGTCGCCTCCCGCCGCGATGCAAATCTAGCAGATCGGCCACTCGCGATGGCCAGTTATTATGATATTTTTGTCCGCAATGCGTTTGGAAATTATCGTGATATTATTGGTGAGGTCACCCGCCATCCGGTGATGGGGCGTTACTTAAGCCACATCGGCAATCAGAAAGCCCGGCCTGAAATCAACCAGTTTCCAGATGAAAACTACGCCCGGGAAATCATGCAACTTTTCACCATCGGGCTCTGGCAACTTAATCCAGATGGCACCCGCAAGCTAGACTCTAGTGGAAAATTTATTCCCACCTATGATAACGGTGATATTACGGACATGGCCCGCGTCTTCACCGGTTTCTGGTTCGGTGGCCAAAGCTGGAACAATGGCGGAAACACCGATCAACAATACGCCGTACCCATGAGCATGTGGGCAGAAAAACATGACTTCGGCGCAAAACAAATGTTAGGCGGCCTCTCCATCCCTGCGCGGTCAGCCAGCGTCAAGAATGGCCTTCGGGATGTAGATGACGCCTTGGATTACCTCTTTAATTTTTCTAACACAGGTCCATTTGTTTGTCGCCAGCTCATTCAGTTTCTCGTGACCAGTAATCCCAGCCCGGCTTATGTCGGAAGGGTTGCCGCTGTTTTCGCTAACAATGGAAGCGGCAAGCGCGGGGATCTTGGTGCGGTTGCGCGTGCCATTCTGCTCGATGTGGAGGCGCGGGATGTCCGCTGGTCGCACGGCTCGGCCAGCTTCGGTCGCCTCAAGGATCCCGTCCAAAGGGCCATGAATTTGGCCCGCGTGGGACGTCTTGCTCGCTTTCCTGGCTTGAACTGGTGGGACTATGGCGATTTTTATGACAGCTCGCTCCAATCGCCCGGCTACTCTCCGAGTGTTTTCAATTTCTATCGGCCGGATTATCGTTCTCCTGGCATCCTTGCTGAAAACCAGCTCTCCGCCTCCGCATTTCAGATTACCAACAGCTACACCAGCGTTTCTCTGGTGAACCGTCTTTGGCGAAACACGGTGGATGGACTCCGACTCTACGATACCTATGCTTTCCAGCCCGATTACCGTGATCTGCTAGAAGTTGCTAATAATTTGCCCGTGCTCGTGGATCGCGCCAATCTGCTTTTTTGCGGGGGTATGATGAGCGCCCCCACCCGGGCGACGATTCTGAACACGCTCTCGCAAACCTCCGCCGGGGATCCCCTTTTACGGGTTCAACTCGCCGTCTTCATCGCCTCAGCTTGTCCCGAAGGTGCTATCCAACGTTAAATCCGTAATAAGCCATGTCCTCAAGTCCGATTTCCCGACGTAAATTTCTCCGTCAGTTTAACTGCGCCGCGATCAGTTCATCAGCGATTCTCAACACCCTACTCAATCTCAAACTGGCGAACAGCGCCGCTGCGGATGGGATTGCACCGGGCACTGATTCCAAGGCCATGGTCTGCCTCTTTCTCAGCGGTGGCATGGACTCCTATCAGATGTTAGTGCCATGGGAACAATCCCGCTACAATTCCTATTCCACCACTCGCGGTGCGTTCGGCACTGATGGAGGACTTGCGCTGGACCGCAATGCGCTGCTGCGGCTCACCGGCAGTGCTTCCGATTTTGGCTTCCACCCATCGATGGTCGGCATGCACCAGATGGCGACCGGCACCGGACCCTTTCTCGGGAAAAAACGCATCGCTGCCATCACGAATGTAGGTACCCTTGTCCAACCCATTTCAAAGCTTCAATATCAAGCGTGGGAAAACGGCGAAAATGCGGCACTTCCGGTTCCTCGTGCGCTTTTCTCACACAGCGATCAGATGGAGCAGTGGCAAACGGCGGTTCCGCAAGGCATGCTCGAACTCACGGGTTGGGCCGGACGCGTTGCGGATATCATTAACTCTAGCTATAACACCGGTGCCACCTCCATGAGCATTTCTCTCAGTGGAAACAATGTGTTCCAAGTAGGAGACACCACCACTCAATTCGCGATCACTCCGGGTGGCTCCCTCAGTTTTGAAAATTATAGCATCCCGCATCAGTTGAAGAACCAGGCGTTCCGCAGCACTTTGGAACAAAGTTATACTAACCTTCTTTCGCAGAGTTTTGCTAACCTAACCAAAGAGAGCGATGCGGCACAGCTCCACTTTCAAGAGCAGTTCGATTCCTCTGCCGCTGACCTCGGGGCTGCTACAGCGCTCTTCCCTCCGGCCAACTATCTTGCCACCACGCTCCAAGCGGTGCTTAAGGCCATCAAGATTCGCTCTGCCCTTGGTTTGCGCCGCCAGACGTTTTTCGTCAACTGGGGTGGCTGGGATATGCATGGAGATCTGCTAGGGCCTCAAGCGGAGCAATTAGCGGTCGTGGACGCAGCGCTCAGCGCCTTTCAACAAGGCTTGGAATTGTTAGGTCTCAGCAATGATGTTGTTACTTTCACCGCCTCGGATTTTGGTCGGACTCTTCGCTCGAATGGACGGGGCACCGACCATGCATGGGGTGCGAATGCGTTTGTTATGGGTGGCCCCGTAGATGGCGGAAGAATTTTTGGAACCTTCCCGGATCTTACATTGGATGGGCCGGATGATGTAGGTTACGGAGGTCGCCTCCTTCCCTCCACTTCTGCGGATGTTTACTTCGCTGAAATGCTTCGTTGGTTCGGCGTGCCTGCCACTCAGATGGCCAGTGTGCTTCCTAACATTGCGAATTTTTGGAATCCTCTATCAGGCACGGCACCGCTCGGATTTATCAAATCATGATTCGCCCCAAATGGATGCGGGTTGGGCGGATTGGTCTTGTCGTCGCCTTGATTTTGTTAGTGGCGTGGAAGCTTCTCGCCCCGCCACTCCCGTTGCCGTCCCCTGTCCAACTGGAAGTCATTCCGCCGGGGATTGTCGTGACAGAAACTAGCAGCCCGGCTCCTGCGCTCCCCTCTGCCGCCCGCCGTGCTCCCGGAGATTCGATGCTCGCGGATTACGCGAATCCGGCGCTCCCCCCTCAGAACGATCTCAGCCTCATCGCTCATAGTATTACCAATTTTCTCATCATCGCCAAACAGGCGACTGAGCGACCCCTTTCCGCAAACGAAGAATGGAGCGCTGCCCTCCGTGGGAAGCGCCCCGGCTCCGAGCCGTGGATTTCCGAGCGTAGTCCCGCATTGGATCAACAGGGCCGCCTGATCGACCGATGGGGCACCCCGCTTTTCTTCCATGCCCTCGGTGGTAAACGTTGGGAAATCCGTTCGGCGGGGCCGGATCGCCAGCTATGGACGAGCGATGACTTGATTGAAAAGACTGCTGGCTAACATCACGGCAGACTTGCAGTGATGCTCTCGCGAAATTCGCGTGGACCAATCACCGCTCGGCGGCGATGCTCGGCGCATGGGAAGTCATTCAGGATGGATGCGGATTGCGGCGGCGGTGGCCAGCGGATTGCTGGTGGCCGGATCGTGCCCGCCGTTTGACGTAACCATTCTTGCATGGGTGGGCATTTTACCGTTGCTCTGGGCGCTGTGGTCGATTGAGGGCAAACGCGTGGGTTTGAAAGGTTTTGGAGTCGGTTATCTCGCTGGGCTGGTGGCTTGTTTAATTCAGTTCAACTGGGTGGCCTCGGTCTCATGGCTCGGGGCGATCCTGCTGCCAGCGTATCTAGCGGTTTACTGGGGAATTTTCGGAATTTTCGTGGCGAAATATGGGTGCCAAGGAAAAGTTCTAACGGTGGCATTTTGCACAGGTGCGGTGTGGGCGGGGACGGAACTGTTGCGCGGTTGGGTGATCACCGGAATCAGTTGGAACGTGTTAGGTGTGGCATTCCACGATACGCCGCTGATGGCACAGGCAGCGGATCTGTTTGGCGTGGTGGGCTTATCGATGGCGCTGGTGTTTTTTCAAACGGTGGCTTTACAAGTTTTGAAACGCAGAAGATGGGTGGATCTCGCAATTGCCGTGGCAATCATGGGCTTGTTAGCCGCTTACGGATTCGTGCGGATTAAGCTGGAAAATGCAGCAACGTCGGTCCGACTGAAAACGCTGTTAGTTCAACTGAATATTCCGATGGAAGCCGCGCAGATGTTATGGACGGACCTCCAAATGCACCAGGCGTATGAAGATGAGACTTTGAAGGGATTGAAGTCCGCCACTACTTTTCCCGATTGGGTGATGTGGCCGGAATGCGCGCTAACAGGTAGAATTCTCCGCTCCAATGACGGTGATTGGGGCACTTGGCAGATCAATCAGGACACCATTGCCCAAGTGCGTCGCGCAGGGCCATTCCAACTCATCTATGGCGTGAACGAAATGGAGGCAGAAAAGGACGGCGACAGTCTGGTGCCGAAACCCAAAGGCCGGGCGTGGAACTCTTTAGCAGTGATGTCTCCCTCCGATGTCTTGCAAACCTATCAGAAGGAGCACCTGGTGATATTCGGCGAGACCATCCCCTTCGTGGATTCGCTGCCGTTTCTCAAAAAAATTTACGAGGAACAATCCGGCTCGGAGTTTGGTGGGTCGTTCACGCCGGGCGATAAGTTCGAGCCGTTGCCAATCGCCGTGGGAGAACATGTCGTCGGTGCGATCCCCACGATTTGTTTTGAAGATTCTGTTCCTCGCCTGACCCGGAGATTTATTCGTTCAGAACCTCAAGTAATCATCAACGTCACCAACGATGGCTGGTTCAAGCAGTCCGCAGCCGCCGAGCAGCATTTCCAATACGCGCGCTTTCGGGCCATCGAGTTCCGACGCCCGATGCTGCGTTGTGGGAATAGTGGTGTGAGTGCGGCGATCAGCTCCACCGGCGCGGCCACGCATCCGGACACCGGGAAATCTCAAATTCTAGCAGATTCATCGGGTAGCCATTTCACCCGAGGCTCGCTGCTCACCGAATTGAACATCCCACTTCACCCGACGTTTTCGCTTTACGCTATCATCGGCGATTGGGGAATGATGTTTCTAACATTTGTGGCCCTGCTCGTGGCATTTTCCAACCGAAAGATCGTATGAGCAAATCCCGGGTGGTGGTGATCGGCGGAGGCGCGGCGGGATTCTTCGGCGCAATCACTGCAGCGGAGTGCGGGGCGGCAGACGTTTTGATCTTGGAGAAAGGACCGGAAGTGCTGACAAAAGTTAGAATTTCAGGCGGCGGGAGGTGCAATGTCACGCACGCGTGTTTCGAGCCAAAGGATCTGCTGCAAAGTTACCCACGCGGCAGTAAAAGTCTCATGGGGCCATTTCATCGCTGGCAGGCGGGCGACACGGTGGAGTGGTTTTCCAAAAACGGCGTCGAGCTGAAAACGGAGGACGACGGCCGCATGTTTCCCGTGACCGATGACTCGCGCACGGTGATCGATTGCCTTACTCGCGTGGCCCGAAACCTCGGCGTGAAATGGCGAACCCACTGTGGGGTGGCAAGCATTGAAATTCTATCAGATGGAAGTTTCTTGATAGAAACGGAGAGCGGCGAAAAAATCGAAGCCCGCTCCATCCTCATCGCCACCGGTGGAATCCGCAGCGGAAATGCACGCAAACCCGTCGAGTGCGTACGCCACACGATGGCCCCCCCCGTGCCATCGTTGTTCACTTTTAAAATCGACGACCCACGGCTGGCGGACCTGCAAGGCGTCTCCGTCCCTAACGCAACGGTGCGCGCCGGAACGTGGCAGGCGACCGGTCCGCTGCTCGTCACCCACTGGGGGCTGAGTGGTCCGGCGGCGTTGAAAGTTTCCGCCTGGGGTGCGCGGGATCTAGCAGGTTGCGATTATAAATTCGAACTTCGCGTGAGCTGGGTGGGAAATTTTTCCGCAGAGACCATCAGCGGAATGCTCGCTGCCGAACGCCAACAACACGGCGCACGGAAAGTGATGCGTCACAGCATCGTGGAGGGTGTGACCAAACGCTTATGGCAGAAACTATGCACCGCCGCTGGCATTGAGGACGAGCGGACGTGGTCCACACTCACCAAAGAGGAAACCCGCAGTCTAATCGAGGAACTCACCAATGGCCGCTACGCGGTGTGTGGAAAAAGCCTTAATAAAGACGAGTTCGTCACCTGTGGCGGCGTCCACCTGAGAGACGTCAATCTTAAGACCATGGAGAGTAAACTCACGCCCGGCGTCTTTTTCGCAGGCGAGGTGCTCGACATTGACGGCGTCACCGGGGGTTTTAATTTCCAAGCGGCTTGGACCACCGGCCGCATTGCGGGTGAGGCGATGGCAGTGCGTTCAGCACCGACAGATCAAGATTTTTTTGAGCGCTGATGGATGCAGATGGAAACCCAAAATTGTCTTTCTTCATTTGTGTGCATCCACCCTCCTTTTCGGGTTGGCCACTCGTTCACTTTTTCTTTGCTTCACTTTCGTGCCCCAGCCCACCCATCTTGAGGCGTGGCCGTTGGTTTGAACCGCACTCGAAAATTTTCTTAAAATGCATCCGACTTCCCTCTCGAAATATCGGCCGTTTCCGCCGGTGTCCCTGCCTGATCGCACTTGGCCGGATCAGACGCTGACCCACGCTCCGCAATGGTGCTCGGTCGATCTCCGCGATGGCAACCAAGCTTTGCCACAACCCATGTCGATTGAGGAAAAACTCGAATTTTTCGATCTGCTTGTGAGAGTCGGCTTCAAACAGATCGAAGTCGGTTTCCCATCCGCCGCGGACACGGAGTTCAATTTCCTGCGCCGTCTGATAGATGAGAGCCGCATCCCGGAAGACGTGACCATCCAGGTGCTCGTGCAGACCCGTGAGCCGTTGATCCGCCGCACCTTCGAAGCCATCGACGGAGCAAAACGCGCCATCGTTCACATTTACAATTCCACCTCGCCACTCCAGCGCCGCGTCACGTTCGGCGATGCGTCGCGGGAATCCATTAAACAGATTGCCATCGATGGTGCTGAGTTGGTGAAAAATCTGGTATCCACCCTCCCGCGCACCGAGGTGGTTTTGCAATACTCGCCCGAGTCGTTTTCCGACACTGAGTTAGATTTTGCCTTGGATTGTTGCAACAGTGTCATCGAAGTCTGGCAACCGACTCCAGATCGAAAAATGATCATCAACCTGCCGGATACCGTGCAGTGGACTACTCCTAACATCCATGCTGACATGATCGAATGGATGTGCCGGAATTTGAAAAACCGCGAGTCCCTTCTCGTCTCGCTGCACACCCACAACGATCGCGGCACTGGCGTGGCCGCCACCGAACTGGGCCTGATGGCCGGCGCGGATCGCGTGGAAGGCACCCTTTTCGGCAATGGTGAACGCACCGGAAATCTCGACATCGTCACCGTCGCACTAAACTTGAACAGCCATGGCGTGGCGACAGGCTTGGACTTCTCCGACCTGCAATCGATCCGCAATGTTTACGAACGTGTCACCCGCCTAACAGTCACGGAACGCCAGCCGTATGCCGGAGAACTCGTTTTCACGGCTTTTTCTGGTTCGCACCAAGATGCGATCAAAAAAGGCCTCGACCGCCGCGAAAAGGAAATCGCCGTTGATCCTAACATTCCGTGGGGGGTGCCCTATCTCACCATCGATCCGCAGGACATCGGCCGTTCTTACGAGGCGATCATTCGCATCAATTCCCAGTCCGGAAAGGGAGGAGTCGCTTACGTGTTAGATCGCGAGCACGGATTCGATTTACCGAAGACGATGCACCCGCAAGTCGGCAAGCGCATTTACGATCTAGCAGACGAACACGGCCGCGAGCTTTCCACCGATGAAATTCGCGATGCGTTTTTCCGCGAGTTCGTCAACGTCGCCAGCCCGCTGGATGTGACCGATTACGAGCTTGTTCACCACACCACTGAGCGCGGCCAAGTCCGTTGTCAGGCAAACATCACACTCAACGGCGAGGTGAAAGCCATCGAAGGATTTGGCAATGGCCCGATCAATGCATTCGTCCATGCGATGGAAGGTGCCGGCCTGAAGGACTTCAAGGTCACCGACTACCGCTCCCACGCCGTCCGCGGAGGCTCAGATGCGAACGCCGCCTCCTATGTCCAACTCCAATCCGACGACGGCCGCATTCTTTGGGGCGCAGGCGTCGATCCTTCTATCGAAATGGCCGGACTGAAAGCACTAGTTACCGCTTGGAATCTGCTTCGCATTTGACAATTGGAGCGCGGAATTCATTCCGCCTCTTGTCCCCACTCCCTTTTAGCGTCGTTGTGTAGTCGTCGCTAACTGACCGTGAAGGAATTGCCCTATTGCCGATGACGGCAAAAGGGGAGCACACGCGCCCTCGCCGAGGATTTGCTGAAAACAGGACGCAGGTTGCTTTACCCGAAAACCTCATGCTCAAGAGCAGTTCTAGCTCATCTCCGGCGAGGGCAATCCGGGCTTTCCACCGAAATCCACAAATCTCAATGTATGCCAATAGATACCGCAGAAACTCACACCATGCCTCACTCCCTAATTTTTGCGCCATTTTTTCCGTATGATGCGGCCAAACTCTGTCCCCCGCCCATTTAGTGCCAGCCCCCGAAAACCATGGGTCCCCAGTCAGGCCGAAAAAGCTTCAGCCGCGTCTATCAACCACCTATCAATCTCTAACGCCCACCCGACTGCCTCAAAACGCTCTTTTTCACACCACACTCCCGGCTTTGGCCAACCTTAAAAATCATCCGATGGATCATCACAACCTACTCAACCACAAAAAGTTAAGCTATCCACGCCCCGCTCTATTCAGCCCCCACTATAAATTTTTACCTTTTTGCAAAATTTCCTTGCGAACCCACCGCTCCCGTTGTTTCCTTTCGAGGTAATTCATCAATGTGCAAAGGTTCTTTGGAAGCGACAGACATGTCGCCGAACTTTATTGCAAATCAGTGAACGCCAAATCAAACAAACCAATAAACCCGCTCCGTCACGAAGACATTCATGACACCGAGTCTTTTATATAAACAATCCCCTGATCAAATTCAAAACCAATCCTGTCATGAAAACACAAATTTACTCACTCCTCGCCGCCGCCGCCGCCTGCGGATTGGCGTTCGGCCAAACCACCGCATACACCACTCCGGTGGGGTATGTAACTCAAACATGCACCGCCAATTCCGATTCCTATGTCAGTCTGCCGCTTAGGCCTTCCGCGGTTGCGGCAGGAGCTTTAAGTGCCGCCCCTGACACCACCACAACTCCCGGTTCCGCAATTCTTTCGTTCTTGGGAACTCCTGGATTTGGAACATTTGCCAACACGCATTACGCAAAATTCAAAACTGGCGTGGAAAGTGGCAAGTGGTTTGTGATTACGGCCAACTCTGCTTCCACTCTCACTGTCAACTTAAACGGCGCAACTTTGACCGCCGCCGCAGCCGATACCGTGGAGGTAATCAAGTTTTGGACCTTGGCAACTTTATTCGATCCAGCGGTGGCAACCAACGACCCTCTGACCACCCCAAATGCGATTGTGTCATCAGCCGGCACATCTCCAGGTGTCAGAAGAACTCAGGTTTTGATTCCTGACCTTGCCGGAACGGGCACCGATTTGTCCCCCGTTGAAACTTACTATGTCAATGCTGGCATTTGGAAGAAGGTCGGCGGAGGAGCTACTTCGTTTAATGATTACCAAGTTTGGCCCGATGCTTATATTTTGATCCGGAACCCAGTTACGGTTACCAGCGACACAAAATATGCCATTAGTGGTGAGGTTGATGTGAACAAGGTTGCAAGCAATTTGAGGACGTCTGCAGCCAGCCAACAGGATAATTTCGTTGGTTTGATTCGGCCGATTGATGTGACGCTCAATGGATTGAATCTGGGAGGCACTTCCGCATTCATGGCGTCCACTTCGACTAGCCCAGGAGGTCGGCGCGACCAGTTGTTGGTTTATGATACGACTACCGTGGAATATGACAAAGCGCCTGCCGTGACCTACTACTATTTCAGCGGTCAGTGGAGAAAGGTCGGCGGCGGTGCGACTGACTTTGGCAACATCGATAAAATTCCGGCGGGTAATGGCTTTATTATCCGAAAATATCAAACTGCTGGTGGTGCTACCGACAACTGGATCAATACTCCAACCTATTAATGTTAAATTCAGATAGCTAATCTCATTAGAAAAAACAAAAAAATGAAATTCAAATTAATTGCATCGTTATTCGTCGTCATGGTAATTCCTGCCTCTGCAGTCACAATCAACGTGTTCAGTGGAGCGTATCGGAATTCTTCCGCTGCTACCGTGCCAGACGGAACGTTGTTTGCATTGGTCGCTGATACCGATCTCAGTGGCACCTTTGGAGGAGCTTTATCTTTCGGGACCAACGCTTCTCTATCCGCCCCTCAATCACTTGGTCTTTTCACTCAGGGTCAAACCCTGACAATTGGTGGCCTTCTTGGCGGTGATAGCATCTTCGGGCTTGGCACGGTCAATGGGGTTGCTCTCGGTGACGGAGCGGGCATTATTGATAAGGTTTTCGCCTTCACTCTAACGCCGGCTACGAGCGGACTTAATTACGCGATCTTTTGGTTTCCTGGCGGCACTCTGAATGGAGCAGGCACGATCGGAACCATTGGCGCGCAAGCGGGTGGCATCAACAACCTTGTTGCTGGTGGTGGCAACACGGGAATGACGATCCCTACAAATAATGCAGCCAGTGTAAACCAAGGTGCATTGGATATTAATAATTCTGGAGCCGTCCCAATCTCACGTTTCAACGCCTTCGCAACCTCTGGTGCAGTTCCAGAACCATCCGCCGCTCTTCTTGGAGCGATTGGTGCTCTCGGTCTTCTTCGCCGCCGCCGGGCATAATCCAGCGACGTCTTAGGACAAATTGTTTCAATAAAGAGGCGGGCAATTGCCCGCCTCTTTTGCGTTTACCCATCATTCAAAATCCCAGACCATTCAAAATCCCAGACAAATTGTATGGACCATTCGTCCCACGGACTCGACCCTCCTGTTCGGAACACTTGCTGCTAACGTGCAGACTGCTAACACAGATGGCTCCACTACACCTGGTTGGACGTTGGCTTCTACAGGCGCAGTACCTGAACCATCCGCCGCTCTTCTTGGAGCGATTGGTGCTCTCGGTCTTCTTCGCCGCCGCCGGGCATTCAAAATCCCAGACAAATTGTATGTATTCCTCTTGCGAAACGGGATTCCTGGGATATAAAGCGGCATGAGCAGTAAGCGATGGCTGGCACCCTGGAAGGATTCGGCGGAGAAACCGGCGATTTACCACTGTATTTCGCGGGTGGTGGATCGGCGTTTTGTGTTTGGTGACGAGGAAAGGGAGTATTTCCGCATGTTTATGCGCATGCAGGAGAACTTTTCAGGCTGTCGGGTTTTATCCTACTGCGTCATGTCCAATCACTTCCATATCCTGCTGGAGGTGCCGCCGATGCCGGAGGGCGGGATTTCGGATGAGGAGTTGTTGAAGCGGATTTCAGCGGCGAACGCGGAGGCGCTCGTGGCGGTGGTGGCCAAGGAATTGGCAGATGCGCACGCGGCGCAGCGGGATGAATGGGTGGCGGAGATTCATGCCCGGTTTACTTACCGGATGCACAGCTTGAGCGAGTTCATGAAGACGCTACTCCAGCGCTTTACGCGGTGGTTTAACCGCACGCATCAACGCAGCGGCACACTTTGGGAAGAGCGCTATAAGAGCGTGATCGTGGAAAGTGGGATCGCGGCGCGGACGATGGCAGCCTATATTGATCTCAATCCGGTGAGAGCAGGGATGGTTTCTGATCCAGCGGAGTATCGTTGGAGCAGCTACGGTGAGGCGGTGGGCGGCGGGTCAAAGGGGAATGGGAAGAAGGCGCGGGAAGGACTCGTCAGGGCATGCATGAGTCAGCATGGCGCGGGATTCGAGTCGGAAAAATGGAAGGAGGTGTCACAGATTTATCGTCGGACGATGGGGTTGGCGCTTGGGAGAAAGAGCGGCAAGGCGGAAGTGGAGAGGGGAGTCGTAAGGGTGCCAATGAATACGGCGGAGGCGCTGGAAGCCAAGGACAACGGCACGATGCTGCCGGATTTACAAACGGCAGCAATGCTGCGATGCCGAGTCCGCTATTTTACGGACGGGGCGGTGATCGGGAGCAAGACCTTTGTAAACGAGGTCTTTGCCGCAGCGCGGGATCGGTTTACGGAAAAGAGGAAGGATGGGGCGCGGCGGATGAAAGGCAGTGGAAATGCGGCAGCCGGAGTGCTGTGGAGCGTGCGAGATTTGCGACTGAGAGTGTGATCGGCAATGTCTCTGCAAAGTTCCTGCAAATTCAAAGCCCCTGGCGTTTTACTCAGCCAAGCGGATAATCAGCTTTCCGGGCTCCACTCTGAATTCCTCCACCCCTGGCACCTTGCCAGATTTACTTTTTCCGCCGCCGAGAATTTCGGTGAGCAGATCATGTCCTTTCAAGTTGGCCAGCCATGCGTTAGGCAGGGAAATGCCCCAGACCGTGACATCATCGAGGACGAAGCTGGCCTGGCCGGGCACATCGCTGACGAGAAATCGAGCGCGTGCCTTGAGATGTTGCCCACCAAAGATCGGCAGATCCTTGTCCAAATCGGCTTCTACGCGTGCGTGGATCGCACGGGTGGCCAGTTCAAAACTGATGGTCTTCCCGAGAGTGGTCTTTTCGTTGAGTAATCCATTGAGCTCCCGCTCGGTGAGGATGATCTCCTTGGAACCTTTTTCGTATTTTGGCTCCGCAGGTTTTTGAATTGCTTCAACTTTTGCCTCAACTGTCGCTTTTTCCTGTGCGCTGAGCTGGACTGGTTGGATCGGCCGATTGTGCCACCACCAGATTCCCCCGAGAAAAAGCGTAAGCACAGCGATGGCGAGGATGCTTTTGGAAAGACAGGAAAGTCCGCGTGCCGGTGGGGTGCTGGGAACAGGTTGTTCAGTCATCCCAATCTCTTAAGGTTGGGAATTCATCTTGGAAAGTAACTAATAGTCGGTGCCCTGTGATTGACCCGTTCCGAATCGGTTGCTAGCGTCCGCGCCCCGTCATGAGCGCCGCCGCACCGAATTACAAAGACACCCTGACTCTTCCGCAAACGACCTTCCCGATGCGCGGCGATCTGGTGCAGAATGAACCCGCCCGCTTGGAGAAATGGGAAGACGCAGGACTTTACCAAAAAATCCTCGCCCGCCGCCGCGCTCAGAATGCCCCGGAATTCATTCTCCATGACGGCCCGCCGTTCGCGAATGGCGATGTCCACATGGGCACCGCACTGAACAAGCTGCTTAAGGACCTCGTGGTGAAATCCAAGACGATGGCCGGTTTCACCGCGCCTTTTATCCCTGGCTGGGATTGCCACGGTCTGCCAATCGAGTTCAAGGTCGTTAAGGAAGCCGCCGGTCTAGAGCCTGCGGAAATTCGTCGTCGCTGCACGGAGTTCGCTTCGAAATTTATTGATATCCAGCGCGCCTCTTTCCGCCGTCTCGGGGTTTTCGGCGATTGGAAAAATCCCTATCTCACGATGAACCCGGCGTATGAAGCCAGCATCCTACGGGTTTTCGCGAAGCTGGTAGAAAACGGGAATATCTATCAGGCAAAAAAACCGGTTCAATGGTCATACGGTGCGCAAACCGCTCTGGCCGAAGCCGAGGTCGAATACGCCGACAAGGAGAGCCCTGCGATTTTCGTTAAATTCGAATTGGAGCGCGGAATTCATTCCGCAAGCATGGTCATTTGGACCACTACACCATGGACGCTCCCCGCGAACCTCGGCATTGCCGTCCACCCAGATTTAACATACGTCGTCGGTCGGTTTTCTAACGGAGAGCAAAAAGAAACCCTCATCATCGTTCGCGAACTTGTCGCCACGTTCGCAGAAAAAACCGGATACAAGCTTACGGAATCGTTAGAAGAAATCAAAGGTCGCACTCTCGATGGTCAGCTCGCCAAACACCCTTTCCTCGACCGCACGTCGAAGCTTATTCTCGCCAGTTTCGTCACTACCGAAACCGGCACCGGCGCTGTTCACATCGCTCCCGGCCATGGCTCAGACGACTACGTGGCCGGACAACAAAATGGGCTAGCGGTGCTTTCCCCCGTAGATAACGAAGGCAAATTCACTGAAGAAGTCGGCGTCGCCGAACTCGTCGGCATGCATGTTTTCAAATCGAACACACGCATCATCGAGATGCTCACAGAAAGCGGGCATCTGCTAGGTCAGGAAGTTTACAAACATTCCTACCCTCATTGCTGGCGCTCGAAAACGCCGATCATTTTTCGCGCGGTTGAGCAGTTTTTCATCTCGTTAGAAACGCTTCGTGGTCAGGCGCTTACGGAAATCGACAAGGTCGAGTGGCTGCCGTTGTGGGGCCGCAATCGTATCTACGGCACCGTGGAATCCCGTCCTGATTGGTGCATCTCGCGCCAACGCACTTGGGGTGTGCCGCTGCCGGTTTTCTTCGATGAAAACGGCCAAACCATCATTTCCGCCGAACTGGCTAACAAGGTCGCCGCCCTTGTCGAAAAGGAGGGGACTAACATTTGGTTTGAAAAATCCGATATTGAGCTCGCCGCCCTGTTAGATCTGCCCGCTGGCGTGACAAAATGCCGCGATACGCTCGATGTCTGGATTGATTCCGGCTGCTCGCATGCCGCAGTTCTCGATGCCCATCCCGAACTGAGTTGTCCTGCGGATCTTTATCTGGAAGCCACCGACCAACACCGGGGCTGGTTCCAAAGTTCGCTCATGCTGAGCACCGGTTATCGTGGCTTCGCGCCATACAAGACGGTGATGACCCACGGTTTCGTGGTCGATAAGGACAAGAAGAAGATTTCAAAGTCCGATGCCGCGAAGTCCGGCAAACCCACCGACGCCGCGCATTTTTACAACCAATACGGTGCCGACATCGTCCGCTTGTGGGTGTCATCCGTGGACTGGCAGAACGAGGTGCCATTTGGCGAAGATCTCTTCAAACAAGTCGCCGAGCCCTACCGCCGTTTGCGCAACACCTTGCGAATTCTGCTAGGAAATCTTGATGGCTTTAAGGAGCGAGTGCATCTTGCCCACGAGTCTTATACTCTGCTAGATCGTTGGATCTTAGAACGCCTCCACGAAGTCGTCGCCGAGTGCCGCAAAGCTTATGAAGCGTACGAATTCCGCAAGGTCTTCAACGCACTCAACAACTTCTGCACCCACGATTTGTCCGCCATATACATTGATGCGACCAAGGATCGGATGTATTGCGATGCATTGGATTCCCCGCGCCGCCGAGCATCCCAAGCAGCGATGCATGAAATTTTCACTAGCATTGCCACCCTATTAGCGCCGATCCTTGCCTATACGGCGGATGAAGCTTGGGAGCACGCTCCGTTTACAGAGGGATCCGTCCATGAACAGGATTTCCCTGAGCCGAATCCCGCCTTCACACCCGGCGAGGCAACGCAACGAGCGGCGCGCTTGTTTGAAATCAAATATACGATTCAAACTGCCATCGAAGCGCGTATTCAGAGTAAGGAATTCACTCGCAACAACGAGGCCGATGTTTCTCTAACTATCCCCGCTGATGACGCTAATTTGCTAGATCTTCTCAATGACCGTGAATTTTCCACTGAGTTTTTCATCATCGCTGGACTTACTGCGACGCTCGGCGAAGTGCTCAATGCGACTGCTCGCAAGACGGATTACTTGGTTTGCCCGCGATGCCGAAAACACGAGCCGCTGCTAGAGAGCGGGCTGTGCGAGAGGTGTGATGAGGTTGTGGGATAGGATCGATGAGACTTGTAAGACCTATGACTTTTCCCAAACTCCTCCTCTTCCTCACTCTTCCACTTTACGTCCTTGATCAGGTCACGAAGTTCTGGACGGTGGGTCACTTGCCTCCACCGTGGTCGCACGAGGCGCATGGCATTCCGGTGATCGAGAATTTATTCCACCTCGTCCGGGTTCACAACCAAGGCGTGGCCTTTGGATTTGGAAATGGTACGGCGTGGGCACCGGTGGTTTTTCTAATCGTCCCGCTGCTTGCGCTGACGATGATCCGAATTTTTTGGAAGAAGGGAGTGTTCAATCATCCACTTTCGAAAGTGGCGGTCGCGCTACTGTTATGTGGAATTGCCGGAAATTTAACTGATAGAATCATCCAAGGCTTTCTCTTGAGTGAGTATGCCGATGCGGGATTCTGGCAGCGGCTTTCGGAGGGCTACGTGGTGGACTTTATCTCGATAAAGCTTCCATTCTACGAGAAGATCGTGCCTAGCAGTGAGGGCTGGTGGCCTTCATTCAATGTCGCCGACTCCTGTATTTTTGTGGCGGCGGGACTGCTTTTTATCGGTGGTATCCGCGATGAGCAGGCGGCGAAACGTAGTGCTGCCTAATCGAGATGCGGCACTCAAAAAGCCTAACTTAAGCCAAAACTCCGGCAGAGTTGTGTTTTGGAATTTTGAAAATCTTCCCTTCGGAATGTCAGATCATTTACGCTAGACTACTAAATGTGCCATAGTTTTTGGATTGACGCTACCAGATGTGTGTGCACAATGTTCGACGTTGTTGCTCATTCATTTTCATGCGTTGCGTCCAATGCGGTTCTCTCAAAGACAAAGTCCTCGATTCTCGGTCATCGAAGGATGGTACGACAATTCGTCGTCGGCGCGAGTGTTTGCAATGTACTTATCGTTACACGACCTACGAGCAGATCGAGCGCACCGAGTTGCGGGTGATCAAGCGGGACGGTACGCGAGAAGCGCTCAATCGCGAGAAGCTGATGAGCGGTTTGATCAAGGCTTGCGAGAAGCGGCCAGTGCCGATGGATCGGCTCGATCGGGCGGTGGAAGAGATTTTAACAGATTTGCACAAGGATCATCTCAGCGAGGTGCCTTCCGCGAGTATTGGCGGGAAGGTGATGGACAAGCTCCATCAGATCGATCCGGTGGCCTACGTCCGCTACGTTTCGGTTTACCGCCAGTTCGAGGATGTGAACGAGTTTATCGCAGAAATCCAATCGCTGTCACGCCGCGCTGCCCGCGATCCTTTTCAACGACGTTTGTTTAAAGACTGATTCATCTCCTCTCAAAATCTCCCCCTAACATCATACCCCGTTTTATTTTCCCTCCTCAAACAACCCGCAAGTGATCTCCCTTATTGGCAATCGCCCCGCGCTTCAGATCGGTCGCTACCAAGTGATTGATTACGATACCGCGTGGTTAGATGATGCCTTGAAGAGGGCGGCAGCCGCAGCGGAACACGAGGATTTCCCGTTTGTCGCGGATATCCGTAGTGGGATCGTCCAGTATCTGGAAACCAAGTGCCCACTCAAGCTCTTGCAGCTTGAGGACTTATTCGACCGGATGCGTAAAATGCTGGTGAAAATCGGTTGCGAGCGGATCGCAGAAAAACTTGAGCCGCTGGCACCACCCGTGACCGTTTGCTTGGTTCGTGCTGCGATGGAGGCTGGAAATGGCTTTGAACTCGCATTTTTCGAGACCTTGCGCGTCGAACTCAGTGACCTCCGCGCTGCTGGGGCTGAGGAAATTCGGTTTACGGGCCTACGCGAAAGTTCGTTGATCCTGCGCGGCACTGGTAAGTGGAATAAGCACTGTGAGAGCTTGCTTGCGGAGATCGAAGCGTTTCTCAAGGCGTGGGAGCGCGAAGCCCCCGAGAATGTTCGAGCACGACAATTGTGCGTGGAAAGTGAATCCTGATGCACTCATTTCGCTCCCGGTCTTGACCCTGAGGCATTGCCGTGCACCCTGCGCGCCCGATGATTTCCGTTCAGTCCCTTCGAGTTGAATTTGGCGCACGAGTGCTTTTCAACGATCTCGCCTTTTCCGTGCAACCACGGGAGCGCATCGCCTTTGCCGGCCACAATGGTGCGGGTAAGTCCACGCTCATGAAATGTGTGGCAGGGCTTATCCGGCCGACCGCCGGACAGATTAGCGCGCCGAAGGGCACTCGCATCGGTTACTTGCCGCAGGAGGGGATTCACGTCAAAGGCCGCACGCTTTGGCAGGAAACGGAGTCTGCTTTTGGCGAAACAATGGCGCTGAGCGAAAAGATCGACCGCCTCTCTAACGAGCTCGTCAAACTTGACCCGCGTTCCTCGCCCTACGGCGATATGCTGGAGGAAATCGGCGAGCTGGAGCTCCAGCTTGATGCGATGGACCCCTCCCGGATGAAGCCGCGCATTGAATCCATTCTCAAGGGTCTCGGTTTCCAAACGAAGGATTTTGTCCGCGATTGCTCGGAGTTTTCGGGTGGTTGGCAGATGCGTATTGCGATGGCAAAGCTATTTCTCCAAGAGCCGGAAGTGTTGCTGCTAGACGAACCGACGAACCACTTGGACATCGGCACGCAGATCTGGGTGGAGCAATACTTGATCAACTATCCCGGGGCGATTCTACTCATTTCTCATGATAGAGCGCTGCTAGATACTCTATGCACGCGCACCATTGCGTTCTCCCACGGACGCGCCGAGGAATATGCCGGGAATTTTTCCTACTTCGAGCGCGAGTCGGTGTTAAGGAAGGAAATTCGTATGAAGCAATACACCGCCCAACAGCGGGAAATCGCGGAAACGCAGCGTTTCATTGACCGTTTCCGGGCCTCAGCTAACAAGGCGACGCTCGTGCAGTCCCGCATCAAGCTGCTCGCCAAGGTCGAGCGCATCCCGGCTCCCGAGCAGGACGACGCGGTAATGAATTTCAAATTTCCACCTCCGCCGAACTCAGGCCATACCGTCGCGAAGTTAGAGGGTGTCGCGAAGAGCTACGGTGCGCTCAACATCTTCAGCGGCTTCGATTTCGAAATCAATAAGGGCGAGAAATTTGCCATCGTCGGACCTAACGGCGCGGGAAAATCCACCTTCTGCCGTCTCATCACCGGGCAGGAAGAGCCCGATGCAGGAACGCACACTTTCGGTCACAAAGTGGCCACCTCGTTTTTCTCGCAGAACCATGCGGACGAGTTAGACCCGAATCTATCAGTGCTTGAGACCGTCGAGGCGGCCGCTTCCCGCGAGGCGATGCCGCACGCGCGGAACCTGCTAGGGTGTTTCCTTTTCCGCGGCGATGACGTTTTCAAAAAGATTGGCGTACTGTCGGGAGGTGAGCGCTCACGTGTCGCCCTCGTCTGCATGTTGCTGCGCCCGGCGAATTTCCTCATTCTCGATGAGCCGACGAACCACCTCGATATGCAATCGCAGGATGTGCTTCAGCGGGCGTTGATCGACTATCCTGGCAGCGTCATGATCGTTTCCCACAACCGGAATTTCCTCGATGCACTCGTCACCAAGACGCTTGAATTCCGCCCCGGTGAGCAACCGACGCTCTACGCTGGAAATATCACCTATTACTTGGAGAAATCTGCGGAAGATGAGGCGAGTAAAAAAGGTGAGGTTCGCCTGAGCACACTCGCACCGGCCGCAGCTAACACATCTTTGCGGCCGTCCACGCCCGGCGTGAACCGCAAGGAACAGCGCCGAATCGAGGCGGAGCAACGGGAAATGAAATCGAAGGTGCTTAAGCCACTCGAAGCCGAGTTCGCCGAACTTGAGGGCAAAATCGCTGAGCTCGAAAGCGCCCAAGCCACCACCACGCAGCGCCTCTCTTCAGATGAGATCGCTAACGACTCGGCCAAAATGCGAGAAGCCTCGAATGCCGCGGACAAGCTCGCAAAATCACTTGAAACGAGTTATTATCGCTGGGGCCAACTCTCCGACGAGATTGAAAAGGTGAAAGCCAAACTCGGCATCGAGTAAAACAGCAGGTGGGCACGCCCTCACTCGCTTTTGGTAGCGGGAGCGGCTCCATCGTCCGGTGCTAAGATTTCATTGATCAGGCGCTTGCTGCCGGTGTCTGCTAGATTGCTTTGCGGATAGATATTGCGAGCCTTGAGATACCAAGAAAGTGCGGAGCCGGTTTGCTTCGGCGTGCGGTTTTCAAATTGTTTCGCCTTGTCCAGGGCGAGCGTAAAATCCGCCACCTTCGGAGCTAATAATTCAAGCTCACGGCCGAGTTTTGGATCGTCTGGAAACTGTTCCCGCAGTTCGGCGAGTTGTTCCCATGCCGCGTAATTTTGGCCGACCTTGCTGAACTCAGAAGCTTTTCCGAGCGCGGCTTCGATTTTCATGAGGTTGGTCATGATTTGTTTGAAGGCATCCTCACGCTTGGCGTCGCCTTGGATGGTTGGCGCGATCTCATACTGGCGTTTTGCGATTTCGCGGAAATTTCCCTCGCTTAACAAGCGATCAAAATCATTGCGGGCGGTGACTATAGTGCTGGCACCGGAGATCATCGCACGGAACTCGCTGAGCTTTGGATTCGTTGGCCAGATCTCAGTGGCAGCCTTGATTTTTTCTGCCGCCTTGTCGTTTTCCTTGGCGAGCAAGTGAGCTTTTGCTTCTTCGATCGCGAGGTCCGACGCGAGCGTGTAAGCGGCGATGGCGCTATCAACTTTAGAGGATGGGAAGTCTTTGGCTGCGGCCTTGAGACGATCTGCTAGTTCTTTGGTCTTCGCGTAATCGCGGGCTTGGAGTGTGCCGTAGAGTTCGTTCAAATCACGAGCATAGGCAGCGATGCGTTGCTTTTTATCATACGAAAGTGTGGCGACAGGACCGAGATACTCACCGAGTGCATAAGCCTCCATCAGACGCTGAGTTGCCGAGTGAAGTTCATTACGTGAGAGCATCAGATCGAATGCTTCAACATATTTTCCCACCTCGCGGATGGCTTCGTTAGAAAGTGAGTCAAGCGAGGCCACGGTCGGGCTGACACCGACGGATTCGGAGAAAAGTTTGGAGACATCCGAGTTCTTATCAATGCGGAGGGTGGCATCGCCGTCCTTCCAAATTTGGTTGTAAAAGCGTGCGGCCATCAGCACGTGTTCATATCGGCGTTGGACGAACCATTGCACCATGCTGACTTGGTATTGTGCTTTCGTACGCAGTGTCTGGGCCTCGGTGCGGGCGATGTTCGCCTTTTTCAGAACTTCGATCTCCGCGATGCGCCGAAGGGTATCGGCATACTTCAGCGAGTTGTTACCGGTGCCGGGAGTTTGGGGGGTTCCAGTGGTTCCCTTGCTTTTGCCCTTCGTGTCTTTCGCCTCGACCATCATGCTGTCCTTCTCATGGCGTGCGGCCCAGTCTCCGCTGGCGATGATTGATCCTTTTTCCTCTTCGATCGATTTGTTGAGCTTTGCTAATCCGTTGATGTCCTGCTTGGACAACATGGCCATGTAGATTGATTCCGCGAGCGAGCCGCAGAGGTTTGCATCTCCGGGATACGAGGCCGCAGTGGGCAGCAGGCGGAAAGCGCCATAAAGATCAGGGCCACCGCTTCTGAACGGTGAAATAGTGTTAAGAATCTCGGTGACCGTGGCCCGGTATTTAGCGGCCGCCTCATCCTTTTCAGGCGGTTGGCTGAGGTATTTTTCAAACCGAGCCTTGAGCAAACGGTTGTCGCCTAACGGAATTGCAACGCCACCCACCGTGATGGTTTCCGCTGCGGGATCGAGCATCGGGATCTCGTTGCCGAGTGGGCCCGTGCTTGATTTTTCCTTGGCGGGAGGGGCGGCTTTATCCGAAGGGGTGGGCTTTTCTGCAGGTGCCTGTTGCGCGTCAGGGGGCGTGTAAACTTGGCCGTTGGCAAGACCGGCGGCGAGTAGGGAAATCAAAAATCGGGTTTTCATGGAAAACGGTGGGGAAAATTAGCGGCGGTTGATTCCGGTGGCGACGGGGATGCCGCCTTGCTTGAATTTCACGCGAAAAGCGTATTTCTGTTTGGTATCGATATTGAGTTTGTTGTATTCGGGCGGAATTTCGATTCCCACGAATTGATCGCCACCCGGTGCCTCCACGCGGACGCTGACTAACTGGCCGCGGTTGGTGGTCCATTGGAGTTTCTCGTCGATCTGTCCCTCGACGACGTATTCGTTCCCGCGCAGGCTGTTACCGTTTTGGAGAAGTTCATCCATCTGCAGGGTGGCAACGTCTCCAAAGCCTGCGGTTTTTTTCCCTAGCATGGATTTCCCCGCGACCACGGCGACCACGACGGCGGCGATGGCACCAATGATGATCCCTGGGTGAAGACTTGAGCTAGCGCGGCGTGCCATAATGGGTAAAAGCTGAAAATTGAAATGCTGAGAACTGGGGAGAAGATGGCGGGGGAATGGAAGAAATCGAGAGCAAAGCGTGGGGTTTGAACTTCAGCACTAGCCCAGTTAGTCCCACTGTGGCCTGCGCGCCCCGGCCCAAGTAGCGATAAAGGCGACTGCAATGTGGGCTCCGAGAGTGTAGAGGCAGGCATTTTGTGCAGACAAGCTGGTGTCGATCACGGAATTTACTGCATCGTGGACTTGAATTTGAAGAGACTCCACCGAGCCGGACCATGCCCAGTAGGCGGAGATGAAGGGGCGGGTGAAAGCTTCGACTTTTTCAGGAAGAGCAAGCACCGCACCGGAAAGAGGAAGTTGGAAACCCACTAGATAGATCGACAACAATGATGCTTGTTCCGCCGTTCGCATGAGCGATGAGATGGCCAAGCAAATCGCGGTCATTGACGCGTTGATGAGTAGGAGGAACCCGGCGTGTTGGAGAAAATCCCCACGGAAAGCCCCGAAAAAATTCACGAAAAACGCCATCCACAGCGATTGCGCGATCACGAGGCAGGCGAGGAAGGCAATTTTAGAGGCGAGATAGGCTGAGGGTCTGAGGCCACCAAATTTTTCCTTTTCATAGATGGGGCGTTCACCGGCGATTTCACGCGCGGAATTGTTAGAACCCATCAGCGAGAGCAGCACCACCTGGAACATAATGATGCCGGACACCGCAGAACCGACCTTGGCCTGATCCGAGCGCACGCTTTGTTGTTCTTGGATTTCAGCCACGTAGTCAGCGGAACGGGTGTCTGAAAAGCGGCGGATGTTCCCCGATGCCTTGTCGCTGAAAATCGTCACAAGAACGGGAAAGCAAACGATGATCGCGAGTTGTAAGAACACCTGTCCGCGATCACGGAAAAAGATTCGCCAGCGCCGGGAAAGTAACGTGGCGAACTGGCTGAAAAAGCTAGGTAAGCGGAGTGCTTCCTCATCGGCCTTCTCATTTTCTAACGCCGGGGAAGCAGGCAATTGTAAGTCGCCGCTGGCGATGTGTAGCGCACGGCTCTTATCCATCATTTTCTGATAGGACTCACGGTGTTTTTGCCATGAGCTGTGCCAGCGCTCGGATGGCTGGGACGCCAAACGCGGATAGACTTCTTCTGTATCACTTACTGAAAAGTAGTGCGTCAGTTGTTCAGGCGGCCCATGGAATGCGACGCGGCCCTCGTGTAGGACGAGAATCGAATCGTAAAGTTCTAAGTGGGATAGCGAGTGGGTGACTGATAGAACGATCCGCCCGTCCTTTCTTGATAGATCGTGCAGCAGCCGCACGATCTCCCGCTCCGACCGTGGATCAAGGCCGGATGTGACCTCGTCGCACAGCAGAAGTTTCGGGTCGGAAACGAGTTCCATGGCGAGGCCAAGCCTGCGCTTTTGCCCGCCAGATAATACTTTCACTTGGCGGTCACTGATCGGGCTGAGGCCGGTTTCTTCGAGCACCCGATCGATGCGGTGATCCAGCTCCGCGAGGCTGCCTGAGCGAACTCGCAGGCGGGTCGCGGCTTCCACCGACTCATCAACTGTTAGGGGGTCATAAGCGATGGAAAATTGCGGCACATAACCGATCTCAGACGGTGAGAAATCGCCTTCCTTCGACAAGTCCCGGCCATCCCAGAAAAGCGCTCCTGCGGATTCAGGGTTCAGCCCGGCGATGGTTTTGAGCAGCGTGGTTTTTCCGCAACCGGAAGGCCCGACGATGGCCATGAAATGCCCTTTGGGGACGCGGATGGACACCCGATCAACAAGCGGGATTTCCTCGCCGTCTTTACGGATGGTGAAGCTGACTTCCTGGAGTTCTAACACGAAAGTAAAATGGGGATTCTTTAAAACGGACCGATTTCGTCTTCTTTATCATCATCGTGACATAAAGTTTCGGCTCGAAACGACATGCTCAATCAAGCGGCACAATCCGGAGTTTACCGGCTGGCTTGGAATGCAGGGCAGCCGCCAGTGTTGGGATCATGGAGCCTGCGGCTGGATCCGCGGCCAGTGAGGGCGTGGCATCATTGTTGAGGGCGTTTCGCAGCGCACCTTCGACGAGTTGGCCGCAATGGATTTTCATCGGTGGCAGAGGGCCGAGGTTTCCCGTGAGGTCTTGGGCGCTGAGGTGCTTCGCCTCTTCCGCCGTTTTTCCGCGCAGGAGCTGGGTGGCTATGGAGGCCACGGCAATCGCAGTTTGGCAGCCAAAGGCTTGGAACGACGCGCGGTCGATCACGCGTTTACCGTCCTTTTCGGTGAATTTCAGCCACATCCGCAGCATATCGCCGCACTCGGGGGAGCCGACGGTGCCGACGGCATCTGCGTCTTGGATTTCCCCTTGGTTCTGGGGATTCGCGAGCGCTTCTTTCACTTTGTTTTCAAACGAACTCATGATCAGTGGTGTAGGAATCACCGGCGAATGCGCGCGGGAGGCGAATGACTAAGGCCGTTTCAACTCCATTTCAAGCATCGGTCTTTGTAGAGCTCGAATCGATATAAAGTTTGTGAAAAATCTCACTTCGGGCTTGTTGAAAATTTCCTGCCTTTTCCGGATTCCCAGGAATTGCGCACACTGTCGTAAAGGCTCGTGAGTTCAGCTTGAGTGAGCAGGCGATACTCGATGCTCTTCGCATGCGTGGTGTCTGGATACTTTTTCACCACCATATTCTGCACCTCCGTCCCACCTCGTTTGGCGACTTTATCGAGCAGTTCTTTTCCTTGATCCGCTAACTGAGTGGCGACGTTAGATTCCATGGCATCCGTGATCGGGCGCATGAAATAAAATCGTGCAAGCGCCTGGCCGACTGAATCCACGGTGACTTCATCAACGATGAGGGAGCCATCGAGCACATATTTGTGGCGACTGACGGAGGTAATTTTGTCGAGCGCGATCATATAGTGCCCGCCGGTGAGAGTTGCTTGCCAAAAACGGTTAGGCCCGGCGGTGTCCCCCTTAATCGCGGTGCCATCGGTGCCCGTTTGATCCTGTGCGTAAAGGAACGATGAACAGACGAGGAAGCTAGAGAGCAGGGCGAGCCAAAGGTTTTTAAGCATGGAAAGGACAATGACACAGGTCCGCCGGTTTGGCCAGCATCAGGGACAAAGATTCGGATGAGTTAAGTATTGTCAGAAGCCTTGCGAAACTGCATTGTTTCGGCGTGGTTAGATATCGACCCAATGTCGCCGCTCTAGTGGTAAACGAGGAAGGGAACTTGCTGATTTGCGAACGCTGGACCATCCCGGGAGCGTGGCAATTTCCGCAGGGCGGAGTGGATGTGGGCGAATCGCTCGAACAAGCGCTTTACCGGGAAGTGCGCGAGGAGGTGGGCTTCGAGGCGAAACATTATGAAATCATGGATCGCCGCGAGGGTTATCGTTATCTCTATCCAGAGCATGCCCGCTGGAAAAAACTCCGGAAACACGGTAGCCACGGCCAGGAGCAAACCTACTTTCTCTGCCGCCTCAAGCCAGATGCGCCGCAAGTGAACGTGAGGCAAAAGGATCCTGAATTCCGTGCCTACCGGTGGATCCCGCCGGAGGAATTCGAGCTCGATTGGCTGCCCGCTTTCAAGCGTGATGTTTATCGCGAAGTCATGCGTGACTTTTTTAAAATCGAGTTGGAGTGATCCGCACCACTTCGAAAAAAACTCGTGGTGGGGTTCACTTTTCTTCGCGTAGCGTTTCATAAACTCCACCGGGATCTTCTCCGATCCCAAGCAGGAGCATCATCGCCCGCAAGCCATAACCCATCCGCGTCTTCCACGGTCTAGCAGGCCGCACGATCTCCCAGCCGGATTCTTCTGCAAGGGCGGTGAGTTCATGGGAAGGATTGACTACCATTACGGACTGACAAAGCGAAAGCATCGGCAGATCCGCACGGCTGTCCGAGTAGCCGTGGCACCGGGCTAACCTACCATTCTCGAAGTACGATGCAGGTAGTAATTGATAGAGCCTGGTCACCTTCGCAGCGCCTTTGTGATTTACCAAATCTGGAAAAAAATGACCGAACTCCACCGGCGTTCCCAGCGTTAGATCGAACCCTAGCTCACGCCCGATTTCCGCCACGTAGAACTCCGGACTCGCCGATGCCAAAATCAGCAAGTGGCCCTCCCGACGATGTTTTTTCAATTGATCGATCATCTCCGGATAGATCGCAGGCATCACCGCTGCGGCGAATTCCTTTGAATATCTCACAAGCGTTTCAGCATCCATTTTCCATAAATAACAGAGAAAAATCCGCTTCATGCCCTCGTCTCCCAGCAAGCCTATCAGCGGAAGGAAGATTAGAAAAATCGGGAGGAACATGGCGCGCCAAGGTTCCCGCCGCACCACAAAATGTCGGAACAGCATCTGGCAATCCCAAGCGATCAAAGTGCCATCAAGATCAAACAGGGCGATCCCCTTTGGCGAAGTTTTTGGTAACAAGGCGGGCACGCACGGAGCATCCGGCCCGTCGCACAAAGTTTCAAGCATTCCCCTGCGGTGGATCTCCGGGCATCGACCACATCAATGCTCGCTTTGGCGAATCGCCGGGGCTTTGGGGAAAGTTTGCGTCGATTCTTGGAGGGGTATAAGCAAACGGAAGCGGCTGCCAGAGCTGGGGGAACTCTCGACGCTCATGCGTCCGCCCATCAAATGCAGCCGTTCCCGGATGCTGAACAAACCGAAACCGGAACTCGATTCAAGGTGTGTCCAAACACAAGATGGATCAAAGCCAATGCCGCGGTCGCTCACGAGGATCTCAAGCTGATCGCCGCTTGTACCGCTGAGGCGCACTTGGGCGCGTTTGGTGCCCGCGTGTTTGACCACGTTTAAAAGAAGTTCACGCACAGATTGATAGAGCCAGACCTTCACGTGACCCTCTACGGGCCCTACTGCAGAATCTGCTATAACTCGAACCGTTAGGCCATGATTTTGCTCCATCCACCCTGCGAGCCATTTTAGCGCGCGCGGGAGATCACCTTGTTGCAGGGCAATCGGACTCAATTCATGGCTCAAACTCCTTGCCACATCATTTGATTCATCAATCAACTGCCCGAGACGCTGTAGCACCTCAACACTCGACTGGGGGGCCCCCAGTTTGTTCACGATTTCCAGATGGATTTTGGCAGCGGTTAGGAGTTGTTGCAGGTCATCGTGAAGAAGCTGCGCGATTCGCCGACGCTCACGTTCCTCTGCCTGGGTCAGCTCACCGGCAAGCGCTTGTAGCCGGGCGGTGCGCTCGGCGACTCGTCGCTCGAGCTCGTCATTCTTCGCTTGAAGTTGCGAAGTCATCGCGGCGAGTTGCTCATTAGTCACCTTCAGTTCTGCGCTGCTGGTTAGAAGTTCGTGCTCCATGCGTTTTCGCTCCGTATTGTCGCGGGCGATCTTCGAGGCCCCCACAATCTCGCCGCGTGCATTCAGAATGGGAGAAACAGTTAGGGAAACTTCCACATTCGTGCCGTCCTTGCGGCGCCGCGTAGTTTCGTAATGCTGGATTGTTGCCCCACGGAGTAGGGAAGCCAGAACACCGGCCACTTCGTGCGTCCGGTCTTCAGGGGTCAGTATCTTGACTGACTGACCGATCGCTTCCTCCTCCGTATAACCAAACAAGCGCTCTGCGCCGTGATTCCAACTGGTAATAATGCCATTGAGATCTTTGCCAATAATGGCGTGATCCGAGGATTGGACGATGGCGACAAGGCGGGCGCTCGATTCCTCTGCCCGCTTGCGCTCGGTGATGTCTGTGTGGATGCCGACCCATTCGCGGATTTCTCCCTTAAGATCGGCACGGGCACGGCCCGAATGGAGCATAGTCGCCACTCGCCATCGTGCCGCCGCACGCGGTGTTCGAACTCAAAGGTCCGCTTTTCTGCCACGGCGAGATTCCAGGCGTCGATCGTCGGCTGCGCGTCCTCGGGATGCACGGCTTTCGACCAACCGTAGCCTTGATATTCCTCACGCCGCTGTCCAGTAAAAGCACCCCAGACGCTCTGCTCGCCCTCCATCTGCCCCTCGGAATTATTTGTCCAAATGATGTCGCTCACGGCGGCGACTGCAGCGCGAAAACGTTCCTCACTTTCCCGTTCCTTGGTCTCTGCCCGCTTACGCTCGGTGATGTCAAGATTGGTCCCTATCAACCATTCGACCTCCCCTTGTTCATTGGTTCGCACCGTCTGGACGGATTCAATATCGCGAATTTCACCATCATCGCGCCGATGAATGCGAAATTCACTACGACTCTGTACGCGGCGGGCAAGGGTGTCGTGGAGGATACGCTCAGTTTCTGGTAATTCATCAGGCAGGACAGCGGAACTCCAATCAGTGTATTGAATGATGCCACTCGGCGTCGGTTCGATGCCGTAGTTGCGGAACATCTGTGCGTCCCAGAGGATTGTGCCCGTGAGGACGTTCCACTCCCAGATGCCTACCCCGGTCGCCTCATTTGCGAGGCGCACGTGCGTTTGGCTTTCGCGCAAAGCCGCCTCAGACTGCCGAAAACTTGTTAGGTCCGCTACGGACATCCGGCACCATGGTTTTCCGTTCCGGTCAGAAATGGCCGCCGTGGCGCGAAAGCGCGCCCAAAAATTTGCGCCGTCCTGTTTGGTAATGGCGAAATCGCAGCCTTCTTCGCCGTTCCCAGCGAAGGCACGTTTCAGTAAGTCTTGAAAATCCGGCTGGCTCGCTGGAGTTACAAAACGGGAAAAACCAGCTTGGATGAGCTTGCTTCGATCAATGCCCAGTAAGGCAGCTCCAGTTAAGTTCGCTTCTAAGATCACACCCTTCTCATCAAGCGAAAAATAGCTGACCGGGGTGAAGTCGTAGAGGTCCGTGTATTTCTCCAACAGTGATTCAAGCCGCTGCTTGGCTTCTTCAAGTTCTGTGTTCTGAATTTCCAGATCGATTTGGTGGGCCTGCAATTCGTGAAGCGTCGGGTCGGCGTTCGCAGCGCTTGGAATCGTCGGCTTACGTTTCATGATTTGATGTGAATCTTCTAGTTTGCCTAAACAGTCATGAAATTGAGCGTTTGATGGAATGGAGTCAAGCTGGAGGTTTTCTCGTGTGCCATGGAGGCAGAGCGTTTGGTTTCAGATATCACTTGATGGGGGCGGCATGAAAGATAAGTTAAATGGCCTTCGCTGGTTTACGCTGGGAGATCTCGAATAAGCCCGATCGCTGCCCTTCCGCGTCCAAGGGGGATGATCTCCTGCAGCGCATTGCGGGTCAACTTGATGATGCCGTCACCGATGCTTTTGCCGCCAAGCGCGAGGCTGCGGGATGACGTCCTCCCGCCGCCGATGACAGTGGACTTCTCTTCACGGAACGAACCGAGCACTCTCGTGCCCGATTGTTTAAACTACCTCTCGAGAAGGGCGAGGCTGGCGGTATTCCGCAGCTAGCGAGGCTTGGTCTTTGATTCTTCCAATTGCAAAGCTTCGATTTGCTCCATGAGCTTTTCAGGCTGAGTCTCGCGTTCCAAGTCCTCAAGAAGTTCGTCCTCACAGTCGATCCCTACTTTGAGACCGATTTGATGAAGTAACTTAAGCATTTTTGTGTTCTCCTGCTCGGCGAGGAGATTAATTTGAAGATCTAAGTGGTTGCGCCGCTCGTCGGTTCTGCTGCGCGTGTTCTCGGAAATCAAAATGAAGGCTGATAGAAAAATTGCCTCCAGCGACACGGTTAGAGTCAGGAAATT
This sequence comes from Akkermansiaceae bacterium, assembly GCA_025363295.1. Taxonomy (GTDB): domain Bacteria; phylum Verrucomicrobiota; class Verrucomicrobiia; order Verrucomicrobiales; family Akkermansiaceae; genus Luteolibacter. The sequence continues at coordinate 21,047 of JANYEC010000024.1, read as the reverse complement.
AAAGGGATAGGGGTCGAATTTTGTAACCGAGGAAACGGTATTTAATAACACCCATGCAGCAAACCAGAAAACATGGACCCATACGAATAGGATGGAGCCGCAAAACCGAGTGATCTGCTCGGCGATTACATCTCCAGTGGTGCGGTTGAGTTGAGCCCTTTGCTCCAGCTCGGCGATTGTCCTGACATTTTGGCGGGTGACTTCAGATTCCGTTTCGTTAAGCTGAGGACGTTTTTTCATAGGGCTTCGAGTTCTCACAGAAGTGATTGAAAATTAACAATGATTACCCTAATCCGCTCTTTGTGACGAATTGAGGTAATCCCATTCTAGGTACGATATCAATGGCAGCCGCGAAGGAAATAAATTCCTAGCAGAACAGGCAATGGAATGCCAAGCAGCCAGAGCAGAGCCCAACCCACTTTGCCTTGGTTGCGCAGGTTTTTGAGTTTAGTTTTCATATAACGAGTTTATTGTTGGGTGTCGGCATCGGGTTGGCCCATCGCTTCAGGATTGCCGTGGTTCCGTGCTAATTTGGTAAGTGCCTTGTTGGCCGCTTTCTCTTCGTTTAGGATGATTTTCAAAATTTCGACTGCTTTTTCATTTCCTAACAAACCGGCCCATTCGTGAAGGCAGCCATACGTAGCAATCTCGTAATGTTCGACTTTTTGCGCGGCGCAGATCAGCGCAGCATTGATCGCATGCGAGCCTTCAAAGTCCTCTGCAATATCATCAGCTTCTTCGAGCAGGCCCTTGGTGGCTTCGCAGACCTTGCCTTTGGCGGTTTTCCCAAATGCTTCAAAGACCGCCTTAAGTTTGGTGACATGGCCTTTGGTTTCTTCCAGGTGGGAAAGGAAGGCTGCTTGTAATTGCTTACATGTGGTGATTTTGGCCAGTTTTGGCAGCGCTTTAACGAGCTGTTGCTCGGCGTTATACATATCGGACAATTCGTTTAAAAATAAATCTTCAAGTGTCTTTGGTGTTTTCATGATTTTATATCTGTTTGAGGCGCGGCCAAGAGATTCGCTCCGCAGCGTCGGATTTTGATGGGGTAGAGAGCTTCCCGATTTCTCTGTGAGCGGATTGATCTCGACATTTAGATATTAAAATTCAGGAGCGAGTTTTCAAAAGTGGGTGAAACCCTACTTTTAAAGTGAACGAGCTCTCACCGTGGCGCTCGTTCAAAAGTAATCTAACCTTTTAAGAGATAGAAAGAGCGCCATGGTTCTCCAGCTTAGCCTGGCACCATGGCGCTAATCCCCCCATGCTAGGGGAGCCTTCGCCGCCGATGATTGCGATGCCGCTCGGCCCGAAGGGTTAGAAACCCCTATTGAGAAGCGGATGTTAGGCGCGTCCGCTGTTGCAAAGCGGGAGAAAAAATGTTAGTTAAGCAACCCGGCGAATGACTTGCGTCCGGACCACAGGAGAAACAAGCCGAGTGCGGAAATCAGAATGTTTACTGGATCAACGAGTGTGGCGCCTTTCGTTAGGAAAATGTGGAAACACATGATATTGACGATGATCGGTCCAAGCACGAGCAGGCCGATATTGCGGGTTTTCGGAATTGCGACCAACAAGCCACCACAAATTTCCAAGACCTTCACGAAGGCGAGATATCCGGTCGGATAGAGCGCCGCCATGAAGTGTGCTGGGGGCGTGCCTTCAGGCGGGCCTGGAGGCATGTGAATGAAGTTGAGGAAAAAGTTCGATCCGAAAATGAGGAATAAAAGACCGAGAAGGCCACCGGCGATGTTTGCAGCGAGTTTCTTATAATTTGCGTTGTTTTGTTAGTATGAGTTTGTAGAAGAGAATTTCAGACAAGATCGAATAGAATAGCTTCAGAATCTTCGGAGGCAAGAATGTCAATGGTTCCGGCCGTTTCGGTGCTGATGGCATCGCCGGACTCGAGAGAGACGTCAGCCGCCGTCAGTTTTCCGGTGATCAGTTGGAGCCAAAGCCCCCGGTCTGCGCGTAGGTCATGACGGATCGCTTCACCCGCCTTGAGACGCACTCGATAGATATCCGCATCTTGATGGATCGTGGCAGAGTTTTCACGGCCGTTTGGCGAAATAACGAGAACCTTGTTAGCGTTTTCATCATCTGCCGATGGGTGCCATTCGGTGTAGGATGGTGTGAGTCCTTGGGCGTGTGGTTTGATCCAAATTTGGAGAAAATGTGCGGGCTCGCTGGGGGAGGGATTGAATTCCGAGTGGGCGACTCCGGAACCGGCGCTCATTAGTTGGATCTGGCCGGGAGCGAGCTTCCTGCCGTTTCCCATGCTGTCCTTATGCTCCAACGCGCCAGCGACCACGTAACTGAAAATTTCCATGTCGCGGTGCGGGTGGGTGGGAAAGCCGCCGCGTGGGGCTACACGGTCTTCATTGATGACCCGTATGCTGCGAAAACCCATGTGCGCCGGATCGTAATAATCGGCGAAACTGAAAGTGTGATGGCTGTCGAGCCAGCCATGATTGGCGTGGCCCCGCTCGGAGGATTTGCGAAGGGTGATTTTCATAACGAACGGATGATTTCACGTTTTTTGAAATTCTGCCAATACCGCAATTTCTAACAGAAAAAATCGATTCACTGCCCTTGATGCTCGCCGAGCGGGCAGCTGAATTCGGTGATGATTGAGTTTGATAAAAGAAAACGAAGCCTTCGTCCATGCCACTACGTCGTTTGGGCGTGGCCCAAGCAGAGTTAGAGTGCGCAAGACGAGTTTATTTACCAAACGTGAAAGTGACGCCCTTGGTGCCCCATGCCTTGATGATGTCTTTTTCTAGGTCCTCGAAAGTCCTCCCATCTAGCAGGAGATCGAGGGATTTTTCGGCGTCCTCGCCAGCTGTGAGCGCTTTGAGATAGCTCTTTATGCGTTTGGCATCGCCTTGGCCGTCGAGGTGGAGAAAATAGGTAGTAATCAGCAGGCCACAGCCGTAGTTGAGTTGCGCTTGTGCGGTGAAAGATGGGTAATCTTGCAGCATGAAAGTTTTAAGCGGAGGCATACTGATTTTTGTCCCGAGAGCTCTGCCGCCCTTGTCCTTGGCTCCGTATGCGGTGGTGTATTCGACGATCGGCTTCAAGTTACCTCGCACCGTGTAAGTTCCGGCACGATAGGGAGTGTTAGCAATATACTCGGCGAGGCCTTCGGTAAACCAGCCCATCGCACCTTTTCCAAAGTAGGACTGGGGCGTGAGCTGATGGGTGAGTTCATGAGGCAGTGTCTTGCTACTCTTGTTGTGATCTAACATGTAGCCACTACCCACGGGACGGACGCCAAGACTCGTAAGGGGAACAAGAACCACCGCTCTCCCGCCCATGAAGACGCCAGCAGTACTGGGCGGTCCACCGGCAGCAATATAATCATCATACTTTTCGAACAAGACGATCTGGAGCTTGTCGTCGGTTTTTCGCCCGCCATAGAGGCCGAGAGGCAGGGTGCGGCAGAAGAGATGGGTTGCCTCAAACATCACGGCGAATCCTTTGACGACGGTTTTTGATAGACGGACGTCGCAAACGTAACGGTAGTTAGCACTCGCGTAAACAAAGTGCTTTTTCACCGCATCTTCCTCGATGATTTCGATCTCTGGATCTTCGCTGAACCTGATGGTTTCCGGCCATGGGGAGTCGAAATTTGGCCCACTGCGATCGCCGTTAGTGTCGACCGACTTGGTAGGATTTTTGCCTGCCAATTCCTCGCGCGAGTTAACGACATATTTGCCATCCACCGCCGAAAGGTTGGCAAGAGGGAATGGGGTTTCACGCCCGTCTTTGAGTTTTAGAATTACGGTTTGGTCATCGGCGTGAACAAGGGTGGCGTCGATTTTCCGCCCCTGGGTGTCGGTCCATGAACGGACTTCGAGGGCACCCACAAGACCGGTAAGCAATGAGAGAATGGTAAAAATACGCATACATCAAAATTCAATCATAGGAGTTATCGAAAATTTACAAAGGTGTCGAAATAAAACGAAAAATTTGGCGATGCAAGTCGCTGCTTGGAAAATCCGTGATCACGGTCATCGTGCCCCGCAGCCATGGAAGATATTGGAACGACCGAGAAAAATTCAGACGAACAGCCGATTTCGCCCCCGCCCGGCTTGCGCGAAGACTTGGTCGTGTTGATGAAGGTGCGACTGAATTTTTTCGTGCTGGTGACGACATTTTTCGGCTTCGTGTTGGCTTCTCGCGGTGGGGATATGAATTGGATGAAGTTGCTACATACCATTCTAGGTACGGCTGCGGCAGCATTTGGCTCTGCGGCATTCAATCAATTGATGGAGGTGGATCTGGATGCTCGGATGAAGCGTACGGCAGACCGCCCGCTCCCATCACGCCGCATGGATCCGCTGGTGGCTTTTGGGATCGGATGGGTCCTATCTGCTTTTGGGATCATCCATCTCGCCGTGATGGTTGGGAATCTCGCCGCTTATCTAACGGCGGCAACCGTCGCAATTTATGTTTTTGTTTACACGCCGCTAAAGCGTTTAAGCTCGGCTAACACATTGGTCGGAGCCATTCCTGGGGCGATTCCTCCGGTCATTGGTTGGGTGGGTGCGGGTGGCTCGATGGGTTGGGAAGCATGGTTCTTGTTTGGTCTCTTATTTTTTTGGCAGCTTCCCCATTTCATCGCGATCAACTGGTTGTGCCGCGACGAGTATGAGTCGGTGGGCTACAAGATGTGGTCGAATGGCGACCTAACAGGAAAAAAGAGTGGAAGGCTCTCGGCGATGTTTGCGTTTTGCCTCGCGGTGTTTTCACTGATGCCGGCATTCCTCGGTTTCGCCAATCTGTTATGGATCATTGTTGGGCCACTGCTGGCGTTGATGATGATGGCACTCGCACTGAAATTCTCTCGTGATGGTGAGAGGACCTCCGCACGGAAGCTGTTTTTCTTCACACTGTTATACCTTCCGGTATCGCTGCTGGTGTTAGTTTTCGCATGGAAGCCTTTATGAATGAATTGATCGCATCGACAAAGCGGCTCGCGAAGGACTTGCGGGATCTCGAATTTTCACCGCCGGTGGCTTACGTCTATCGGACTTTGGATTACACTTGGGCGGGCCAAGAAGAATATTTGAGACGTTACGGAAAGGGAGAGAAGCGCGTTGTTTTTCTTGGAATGAATCCAGGTCCATTTGGAATGGCGCAGACGGGCGTGCCTTTCGGCGAGGTCGCTGCTGTGCGCGACTGGATGGGAATTGAAACTGTCATCGATAAACCATCCCGCGAACACCCGAAGCGGCCTATCGAAGGCTTCCAATGCCAACGCTCGGAAGTGAGCGGACGCCGCTTGTGGGGTTTGTTCGCAGAACGCTTCGGCACAGCAGATGCCTTTTTCAAAGACCATTTTGTTCTCAATTTCTGTCCGCTCGTGTGGATGAGTGAAACTGGCGCGAATCTAACGCCTGATAAATTGCCCCTGTCCGAGATGGCACCGGTGGATCTCGCATGTTTGAAGCACCTTCAGGAGGTCATTACACTTTTGAAGCCTGAGTTTGTGATCGGTGTTGGAGCCTTTGCCGAGGAACGTCTGCGCCGCGCGGCGAACGCCTGTGACTGCAAAGCCCGGGTTGGCCGCGTGCTGCATCCTTCGCCGGCCTCTCCTGCCGCGAACCGGGGTTGGTCTGAAGCCGCCAGAATTCAGTTAGAAAAGCTTGGAGTCTGGTAGAACTTCACTCCAAGGTCTTCAACAATTCCCTTACCAGTTGGGCATCAGCCCCCCTGCCGTTTTGTTCGAGGGATTGATTTAAATTATTGAGTAACCGTAAGAGGATGGTACCCGGATCGGCAGTCTGGCGGAGAATACTCCGCTGGGCTTTATTGAGCTCAGGACTCTCTAACAAAGTTGACTGGAGGTGGAGTTGCCCATGGTCAAAACAATCGATGATGATCGGATATCCGTCCTGAAAGATTCGGCACATGAAATGGCCGGGGAAATTCACGCCCTCGACTTCGAGCCCGAGCCTTTTGGCGACAAGAATGAAAATCAGGCATAGCCCGAGCGGGTTGGACTGACCCTCAGAAATTGCCCAAGCGAGATCTGAGTTACGAGGATCATAATACTTTGATTGATTGCCGCGAAAGCGCGTGCCATCGAACAGAAAGGCGCGCAGTTCGTTCTCCGTGACGATGCCGGCTTCCTCCGCTTCTTCCGCGAGAAGATCAAGCGCATCTGCTAGAGGCTGTCGTAGCGCGATTCCGTCATGCAGAAAATCTGACAAGGTGCGCAGCAGTGATTCGAAAGATTCCCAATCCTCGCTGAGGGCAGAGGCTCCGCCGCTGGGGGCGATCCATTCGCGGGCGAGTGTTTCGCGACGCCCAGGACTAAGCATTTCAGTTAGGAGTTGCTTCTCTTCATCGGTTAGGAGACGCGGTTGGGTGGCCAGCCACTCGCTGATGTCCCCGCCACAAAGCGCGAATCGTTCCGCGACGCGTTGACGAACGGCGGGCGTCTCGTCATCAAGTAGCCGGAGTAGAGCATCAAGCTCCTCGGGTGCGGGAGTCGCTGCGTTCATCGCAGAATTCAAAATGAAACGAGGAGGGTGAAATGAGATGGTGCGCGATACTGGGTTCGAACCAGTGACCCCCTCCGTGTCAGGGAGGTGCTCTACCACTGAGCTAACCGCGCATGGGTATTACCCCTGAAGGCCCGCGAAGCTAGGACGGGGTGACCTAGGGATGCAATCCCTTTTTTTAGCTAAAAAAAGAGGCGGGAGATCCGTAGATCCCCCGCCTTTGATCTTCCTCAATGTGGGAGAGAGGAGAACGTTTGTTCGAAAACGTCGCGATCCCATCCATCCGAAGAGGAATTTGAATTATTTCTTCTTCGCAGCTTTTTTAGCAGCTTTTTTAGCGGCTTTTTTGGCTGGAGCGGCCTTCTTTGCAGGCGCGGCTTTCTTAGGGGCAGCTTTCTTTGCAGGAGCGGCTTTCTTAGCAGCAGCCTTCTTTGCAGGAGCTGCTTTCTTGGCAACCGTCTTTTTCACTGCCTTTTTGGCGGCCTTTTTAGCGCTTTTGGCAACTTTCTTTACCGCTTTTTTGGCTGCCTTTTTAGCAGGAGCCTTTTTGGCGGGGGCTTTTTTAGCTACCTTTTTCGCTGCAGCCTTTTTGGCTGGAGCTTTGGTGGCAACTTTCTTCACGGCTTTCTTGGCGGTTTTAACCGCTGCTTTTTTTGCTGTTTTTTTTGCAGCCATTGTTTTGTGTTGTTGGAGTTCTCGTTCGATGTTTGTTTTCTCTTCCGGCGTTAATGTGCCAGCGGAGAGGATAGCGAGGAGCGCCTCACCGAGACGTCCTCCAAAAGCGTTTGTTAGAAAATCGTGGGTCGCGCGTTGCACAATCACTTCTTGTGAGTAGGACGCAGCATAAACATGGGCCCTACCAACCCGCGCGCGTTTCACTAGGCTCTTGCGTTCGAGACTTTGCATAACCGATAGAACCGTGGTGTAGGCTCGGTCTTTTTTATCGGGAAGCGTTTCATGTACGGCGGCTACCGTAGATGGGCCATCGTGCCACAAAACCGATAGGGCTTGTAGTTCGAGATTCGATGGATGGATCGGGCGTGCCATGAAACTTGTCTCTTCGCTAGCGACGATGAAACTAGTAGTTTGATGTTCCGTCAAGTTGAAACGTCCCGATTTTCAATAAATCTTAAATAATTTCTCCCAAGTCTTCCCAAGCGTTTTTCTAACGGACGCCGACTAATACTTTTCACTCCCCCGCTTCGTGACTTTCTGGACGAGTGATGTGAGAATCGATTTTTGTTAGTATCTCCCAGAACGCATCATCTGTTGGATCACCATTGAAGAGGATTTTTCCATCGTTAGAAACGAGCACGAACAAGGGGAGTCCTTGCACGCGGAGATCGCGGCTGAGAGGGTTTTCCTTTGAATCAATAAGCCATGCACCGGGTGGATTCGCTCCTAGCGGATGAATCATTTCGCGTGCGGCAGTTAGTATTTTAGGTGAGTCTTCCGGTATCAGAGAAACCACAGCGATGCCTTTTTCACCAAGGACCTTTGCGGTGGTGATGAAGTCTGGCATGCTCGTTTCACACTCACGGCTCAGCGGGGACCAGAAGTGAAGCAGCATGGCTTTTTTGTTTTCGTTGAGCTTGCTCAGTATAACTGGATCCCCTTCCGCGATGGGAATGAGTTTGGTAGTGAAATCGATTTTCACCGCACCCATCGCTTCCTCGAGGCGCATCCGATCGATGTGTGGCGCGAAGGCAGAGGCTTGGCGTGGGCTCAGCCAAAAGGCTTCCATGATGTGAGATTTGAAAGCGGTCTTATCACCTTTCTTGAGACTGTCGATGGCTTGCACGTATTCGAGGACGGCTAACCAGTCTTCCTTCACGCTAAAAATTTGAGAGTCCTCCAGTTTGAAAATCTCGCGCTGTTTCATGAACTCAGGAAGCATTGCGGCGATGGCGTCATCCTCGCGACGATCAATGTGATAGAGAAAACGGGCTTCGAGAATGGCTTGCTCACTGATGCCATTTTTACGTGCATCGGCGATGGCGGCATCGAGCGCCTTGTCCGATTCACGTTCGGATAGAAGATTGTCGAGGGCTATTTCGCGGGGGCTTGAAGTGCCGCTATCAGATTTTTCGGTTGAGCCTCTGGTGGTTTCTGCGGCTGCGGGAATGGCAGCGGCAATGAGGAAAGCGAAGATAGGAATGAAGCGCATGGTTTGAAAAAGAAAGCCGCCGGGAACACGAAGTTTCCGGCGGCGGGTTGATTGGATCAGTGTGGTGGAATTACCATCTTCTTGCCGAGCACGACGGTGTCCTTCGTCATGCCGTTAGCTTGTTTGATGGATGCTGCGGGAATCTTATATTTCGCGGCGATGCCGGAAAGCGTGTCACCGGGGACGACGGTGTGAATGATGGCCGCGCCATTCACCGAAGGTTTCGGAGTTTTCGGTGTGACCGTCGCTGTCGCGTGAGTTGGCGACGTAGCGGGGATGTTAGGTGTGTTGACACTTGGCGAGACCGCCCCCGTGCTTTCTTCATAAGCGGCTGGCGTATCATACACTGGGTTTGCAGGAGTATTGACCGGTGCGTTGACGCCGCTGGTGTCTGCGCTGCGGGGTGCACTCGGTGTGTCGTATCTATCTTTTTGTGCTGCGCAGGAAGCGAAGGCAATGGCGATCAATGAGGGTGCGAGGATGCGGATCGAAGTCATGGCAGAAGTGTAATGGATGGATTTCATATTGTGAAGGACGGATGGTGGGGCATCGATGTACGGTTACTACAACGCCGATGATCGCCCCTTTTATTCATATCAGATGGGTCGTAGCCGGAAAATTTTTTCGGCACATGCGTTTGTATGGGATGTGAGTTCGTTGAGCGTTTCCTCCCGAAGGTCCGCAAGTCGCTGGGCAGTTTGCCAGGCGTAAGCGGGTTCGTTGCGCTTACCACGATAAGGTTCAGGTGCAAGATAGGGAGCGTCGGTTTCTATCATAAAGGAACCCGCCGGGCATTGTTTCGCGGTGTCGCGGACTTGATGCGCTGTTTTAAATGTGGCGACTCCACCGAAGGAAACAAGTCCTCCAAGGTCCAGCACGCGCCGTGCATTTTCCCAAGGCCCGATGAAACAGTGAAACACCGCATTCACCGAAGATTGATAGTCGCTGTATATATTAAGTGCGTCTTCAAACGAGGCGTATCCCTCGCGGTCTCGCGTGTGAATGACCACGTTGAGTTTTGCTGCCGCCGCGAGTTCGAAATGCTTGCGAAGAAAAACGCGTTGGCGTTCCCTGAAATCCATTTCATCCCAACCTTCGGGTGCCGAATGATAATAATCCAAGCCTGTCTCGCCGATCGCACAAATCCGTGGATCCCCGGTGAACTCCGCGAGTCGCGCAGTCGCATCGTCCGGCGCATGGTGCACATCGCAAGGATGGATCCCGATGCAGGCATGGACCGCTGGATGGTCGGCGGCAGTTAGATTCTGTTGGATATTTTCCAGGCATGTCGCTAGGGTGATCATGCGTCCCACTCCCGCAGCCTGTGCGCGGGCGATGAGGTATGGTATCTCCGCTGTTGGGAACTGATGGGACGCAAGGTGGCAGTGGGAATCCGTGAGCATGGGAAAATCAGGGTTTCAAAGCGGCGATCAAAGCAGCGACTTTACGGAAGTCCTTAACACCGGGCGAAAGCTCGGCGCCTGAGGCAATGTCCAGTGCTGCAGGGTGCACCGACTCCGCCGCGAGCGAGGCGTTTTCCGGAATGATTCCACCCGCGAGGATGATCGGCAGGCTCGCATGCTGTTGACGGAATTCCTTGGCCACATTCCAATCAAACACTTCGCCGGTGCCGCCGTAGAGACCCGGTGCATGCGCATCTAGCAGAATTGCAGAGGCTCCGAATTCCGCCGCATGTTCCAGATCCGCGCGCGTTTTCACTCCGATCGCTTTGATAAATGGAATCCCCGCAGCGCGGAGCGGCGCAGCGTCATCTGGCGTCTCATCGCCATGCAGTTGGATTACGTCGATCAATCCCGCTTGATACAAGCGCATGGGGAGTTCATGCCCTGCGTTCACGAAAACGCCCACACGCAGAATTTTTCCTGCTAGATCGTGGAGCCACGTGGCTTCTTCCGGCGCAAGATAGCGCTTTGACTGTGGCCAGAAATTCGCTCCCAGCGCGCCCACTCCCAGATCTACCAACTGATCCGCGTCGCTCGCTTTCGTCACGCCACAGATTTTCAGCGAGACAGTGGTTGTATCGAGAAAACGTGCGAGCAATGGCATGGCCGCAAAGTAATCAAAATTCGTGAGTTGAAAACGAGGAACTTGCGGCGCTTAAATTCACGAGTTTGAAAGCCGCTTTCGGAATTGGTTCTTGACGGGGGGCGGTCTCACTTTTGTTCTCATGTTTCCTAATCGGGATATCTTCCCCAGTATTTCCAAGCCAACCCCTCATGAAACCGACACCGCCCCATCACGATGATTTCATTCATAGCGAGGAATTCCTCAGCGCTTTAATGAAGCGTCAGCTCAAATTATCCATCACCTGCGCCACCGCGTTTCTTGTTCTGTTATTTGGCATGCCCTTGTTGAATTACTTTACTCCCGTATTCATGGCCCAGCGCGTCGGCGGATTCACGCTATCTTGGTTGATTTTGGGTGTTTTGTTTTTCCCATACGTTTGGATCATTGCCCGCATTTTTATCACCCGTTCGATGGCTTTGGAAAACCAAGAAGTGCGCCTCGCTGCTGAGGGCAACAAGCGCGAACTCTAACAACAACTTTTATGGACTTCTCAAAAATCGATCTTTGGATTCTCGCTTGTTCCGGCATCACGGTCATTGTGACTATCTGGATGGGCTTTCGCTCGGCGAAAACCTCCAAGTCCGCTTCAGACTTTTTCGTCGCAGGCCGCTCTGTCTCGGTCGGGTGGAATGCTTCCGCCATTTCCGGAGAATACCTCAGCGCCGCAAGTTTTATGGGCATCGCCGGCATGGTGATGTTGTCGGGATATGATGCGCTCTGGTATCCCGTCTGTTATGCGTGTGGTTATTTGTTTCTGTTATTGTTCATCGCAGGACCATTGCGCCGCTTCGGGGCTTATACGATTCCGGATTTTGCGGAAGGCCGTTATGACTCGCCGGTGTTTCGTAAGATTGCCGTCTGCTTTGTGCTCTTCATCGGCTTTTTTTATACCATGCCTCAGATGAAGGGCGCGGGCACCACTCTTGCCTACATTTTTCCAGGCCTGCCATATTGGGTTGGGGTCGCGCTGGTCGGAGCTGTCATCACGCTCAATGTCGCGCTTGGTGGAATGAAAGGCATCACCCTTGTCCAGGCCGTGCAGTATTGGATCAAGATGTTTGCCATCTCGGTGCCGGTTTTTGTGCTTCTATCCGTTTATGGTGGCTATGGGAAAAACCTTTCGCAGAATCATTCTGCAGCCGATGTCAGCTCGCCACCCGCCATCGTCCAGACCGTGGATCATGCGATCACGGACCGCCATGCGTTGCCGGAAAAGGCTCCCAAGGATGAAGCGTGGATCGCTCCCTTCGGCCCCCTTACCACGAAGGCTGCCAAAGCTGCAGGACTCACGGCTGCGGAAGCGAAACCCTATTCACTTCTCTATACCTTCTCCCTAATTGTCGCGCTCGTTTGTGGCACCGCCGGATTACCTCATATTCTTGTTAGGTTTTATACTAACCCGGATGGGGTCGCAGCCAAGAAGACGACCATGTGGGTGATGATTCTCATAGGAGTGTTTTATGTATTCCCTCCGGTGTTCGGTGTGCTGGGTCGCAATTTTCTACCAGAACTTTATGCGGCGACGGGTTCCAAGGGGCCTGACAAGGTGGTGCTCGAGCTTCCCACGTTGATCCGCGCAAAATATGGAATCATGGGCTCCATCCTCAGCGGCATTACTTGCGCTGGAGCATTCGCCGCGTTTATGAGCACCTTTTCTGGGCTGTTAGTTTCTATGACTGGCGCGCTTGCCCATGATGTCTATGGCAGGATGCTCCGCCCGGATGCCACTCCTGAGGACCGCATGAAAATGTTCAAATGGTGTGCGATTCTCGTCGGTAGCGTTTCTGTTTTGCTAGGCTCCATGGTGGAACCGTTGGAAATCAACTTCATGGTTGGCCAAGCCTTTGCGATCGCCGCCGCCAGTTATTTCCCGCTGCTGTTCATGAGCGTCTGGTGGCGTGGCATGACCATGAAAGGTGCCGCCACGGGCATGCTCACGGGTGGTTTGTGTGCGCTTCTATCAGCCACCATCGTGAATGCCAGTACCCTCGCGCTCGACAAAGGTCCGATGGGCAAGCTTTTCGCCGGGTTCAGCGGGATCAATGATTTTTGGAAAGTTCATCCACTCCTGCGCATCCTTTGCGAGCAACCTGCGATCTGGTCTGTGCCCTTGTCGATTGGCCTGATGATCGTTGTTTCAAAAGCGACCCGGGCCACGATCCCTGCAGATGTTCGGATGAAAATGTTAGTCCTCCACGCTCCCGAAGATCTTGGGTTGAAACAGGAATACATCCAAGAGCAACAAGGCGTGGCGCATTGACTTGATAGGAGTAGAAAGCCAAAGATGGTCGGGCGAGGCAGGGATCACACTCTAACTTCAATAAAAAACCCGCCGGATTTCCATCCGGCGGGTTTTTTTGAAGTCTGTTCGCTCTTATCTTATTTAACCTTCTTCGGCGCGGCTGGCGGGGCAGCTGGGGCCTTTGGTGCAGGAGCCTTGGCAACCTTTGAGGGTGTGTCTGAGGATTTGCCGGACTTGACGTCATCGAGCTCCTTTTGAGCGGCAGCGCGTTGTTTTTCATCGAACTTGCTGGCGATGTCAGTCGCTAATTTTTTACCGTCTTCGACACCGCGTTCGGAGGCGAGGGTGGCGAGCGCCCAAGCCTTTTCAGGGTTAGACTTGGTGCCGATGCCATCGTTCAACAAGCGGGCAAGAGCGAGGGTTGCGGGGCCGTGGCCTTGATTCGCGGCGGCGGCATAGAGCTGGCCTGCGTTTTCGATGTTCTGGCTAAGGCCGGCAGCGCCGCGCTCGTAGAGGGTGCCGAGGTTATTCTGGGCTTGGGCGAAACCGCCTTGGGCTGCGCGGGTGAGCCAGGCAACACCTGCGGCACTATCTGCTGCAGCGAGTTTTCCTGAGAGATAAAGCAGGCCGAGTTCGTTTTGGGCTTCCGCCAAGTTGCCACTCGCGGCTTTGAGGAGATGGCCGTAGGCGACGAGTAGATCGGGCTTTTCGCTTGAGAGCGCTTGGGCGGCGAGGCGGAAATTGGCAATTGGATTACCAGTTTCCGCAGCTTTTTGAAGCAATGCCATTCCGCGGACGCTGTCTTTTTCTACACCTTTTCCTCCGATATAAAAATCTGCGGTGCGGAGGATGCAATCCATCTGCCCGGCGTCCTTCCCTCGCTCATATTCGGCGAGGGCAGCTTTGAGATCCTTTTTCACGTTTTCTTCGTAATCCCCGAGAGCGAGGTAGGCGGTGTACTCTTTGGCTTCGATGGCTTTCTTGAGCCACTCGCGGCCTTTTTTCTCGTCGCGGTTTTTTTCATCACCACTGAGAAGGCGTGAACCGAGTGCCGCCATGGCTCCGGCGTCACCGAGAGCTGCGGCTTTTTCATAATTCGCAAGGGCACTCTTGGGGTCTTTCAACTCTGGGAAACCGAACTGGCCTTCATAAAAGCGAGCAACTAACAGAAGGGAGGGAATGTCACCCGCAGTCGCAGCGTGTTTCCACCAGAAGATGGCTTTGTCCGGATCGGGGGCGGGGCTTAGGCGACCACGTAGATAAGCTTCGCCCAGAATGCGAGCGGCGACGGTGGGATCGTCCTTTGCAGCAGTTTCAAGCGCCTCACGGGCTTGGTCGCGCTCTTCTTCTTTTTCTGAAGCGAGCAGGATGAAAGAGAGGCGATAAATGGAGTCCTTGTGCTTTAAGGCGGCGGCTTTGCGGTAATATTCGAGGGCTTTATCCTTGGATGCCTCGATTCCTTGACCGGATTCGCTGGCGAACCCCATCAGATAGAGAGCCTCGGCATTGCCTTGATCGGCAAGAGGTTTAGCGAGTTCCACGGCTTTCGCGTGGCGGCCTGCTTTGAAGGCATCCATGGCGTCTTTGGCGGGGCCTTCTGCTGCGGCAGGGATGGCTGCGGATGCATCTGGCGCGGCCGGAACCGCAGCATTTAGGGAGAGGGTGAGTGCTGAAAAGATCAACAGATGTTTGAGTGGGCGGAGGCGCATTTCGGAAACTACACAAAATTTCTTCGGAAATGCAAGTGCGATGAAAATCCCTCAGGCCCGGCTTTCCCAGCGTGTCCGGAGTTCAGCGATGCAGTCGCCGAGTAGGCTCTCATCGAACTGGTGAGTTTCCACCCCCACTCCCAGATCTTGCAGTAGAATCACCGTGAGCTCTCCGCCGAGGTGTTCCTGGAATTCATCCAGCCCGTCGAGCACTCTGCGGCGGCCGCTCTCGTCCAGCCAATCGAGCGCCGGATGATAGATACTGAGTTGGAGCGCATCGAGCACGTTGAGGACTCGATCAGCTATGGAAAATTTCAACATGCCTGAGCGGGCGGAATACAAGGTGTCTAGGGCCAGTCCGATGGCGACGGCGCGTGCGTGCGAAAGCTGATAGTGGGTCATTGCCTCTAACTTATGCGCCGCCCAGTGGCCAAAATCAAGCGGTCTGCTAGAGCCGGTTTCAAAAGGATCACCCCCAGTTGCGATGTGCCGGGCGTGGAGTAGCGCGGACTTTTCCACACACATCTCGAGCACATCCGGCTCCGGGGCCACCAGTGCTGCTAGATTTTCCTCGATCCATTCAAACAGCTCGTGATCTTTCACCAAGGCGACTTTTACCGCCTCGATCAAGCCTGCGCGGAGAGTTTGTTTGTCTTGGGTGTGGAGAAAATTGAAATCGTTGATCACGGCGTAGGGAACCGAAAACGCGCCCACCCAATTTTTTTTATTGTGGGTATTGATCGCACATTTTACGCCGACCCCACTATCATCTTGAGAGAGAGTGGTCGTCGGAAACCTCACCAAACGAACGCCGCGATGGGCGGTTGCGGCCGCGTATCCCACGGAATCAAGGAAGGCCCCTCCGCCGATGGCGAGCACGTAAGAGTGCCGATCAATGTGAGCAGTATCAAGGGCGGTCCAGATTTCACGAACCAGCACATCATCCGCTTTTGAAGGTTCTCCGCCGGGGAAAACGAAAGTTCCACGAAACTCGAGGTCGATATCTAAAAAGTAAGTTTGAATCCGATCCGCCAGTTCCGGCCATGCGGCTGAGACGGAGTCCTCGATAAAAACGATCGCCCGCCGTCCGCCGCCCTCGACTAGGATTTCTGATAGGTGGGTGTTTTCCGGGGAAAAGGCATCCCGGGTAAAAACAATACGGTGCTTGAAGGTAACGGGGATCTCGAAATCGTAGCGGGACATCAGTGCGAGAAAGAAGTAGCCTGCTTTACGCCTATTTACCAACGTTTCTTGCCTTCAAATTCACCTCATGCCTACTCCTGAAAAACTCTTCGAAACTCAATGGCTCGGCATCTATCGAATCGGGCATTGGGATTTCGTCCGCCGCCCACAGTCCGAAAACTGCGTGGGCATTCTCGCGATCACGCCGGAAAACGAAATCATCCTCGTCGAGCAGTTCCGCATTCCGATGCAGCGCCGGGTGATTGAAATTCCAGCGGGGATCGTCGGCGATGAGCCCGAGCACTTCGGCGAGTCGCTGGCCAGCACCGCAGCGCGTGAGTTGTTAGAGGAAACTGGCTATCGCGCGGGATCCGTGACGCGGCTGATTGAGTCCCCCACCTCGGCAGGGATGAGCTCCGAGCACGTCCATCTTTTTCATGCGAAAGATCTGGTTCGTGAGCACTCCGGCGGGGGCGTGGCTGGGGAAAATATCATCGTGCATCACGTGCGGATTGTTGAACTCCGCCATTGGCTGGCCGCGCGTGAAGCTGAGGGCATGATGATTGATTTCAAAATCCATGCCGCGCTCTGGTTGGCTGGCGTTGTGGGTTGATTTCCCGCTGGCTGAAGCCTGTAGAATGCTGCATTTTTATTACGTAGATTATTGCGATGCCACCGAACCTAAACATCTCCCGCCGCCGTCTGCTAAAGACGCTGTTTTGCTCCAGCGCCGCAATGGGGCTGAATCTGCGGGCCGGGGAAATTTCCTCCGCCACTCCAGCATCCGCAAGCCCGCTTGACCTCCTCGCCTTGGGCGACTTCGGTACCTCGGACGAATCTCAGAAACAGCTCGCGCAGACTCTAGCAGGTTACGCGACGGCGATGAAGAACAAAGCCCAAGGAATGTTTCTCCTCGGAGATAATTTCTATCACCCGATGCCCGGCGGCTTTTTGTCACCCCGTTGGAAGACGGATTTTTCCGACATGTATCCCGCGAGTATTTTCCCTTTTCCGTGTTGGGCGATTTTGGGAAATCACGATTACCATGACACGCCGGGCAACGAAAAAATCCAACTCGGGTACCAGGCCTCTCGGGAACATAAGACCCGCTGGACGATGCCCGGAAAATACTATCGGCTCGATTTACCTGTGAAAAATCCAATGGTGACTTTCCTGATGATAGACACGGATTGGGAGTCCATTAACAACCGCATCCATGGCAACCAAGTGGCATGCTGGATGAGTGCCGAGGAAAAGACGGGGCAAATGTTATGGCTCGAAAAACAGTTCACCTCGAAGCGAGCTCCATTCACCGTCGTCGTCGGCCACCACCCCGTTTATTCGGATGGCTCCCATGGCGATACTCCGGAACTCGTCCAAGAACTCGGACCGATTTTAGAAAAGCACGCAGTCCACCTTTATCTCTGTGGCCATGATCACGATCTCCAGCACCTTGAGTTAGAGGGCCTAAAAACCTCGTTTGTCATCTCCGGTGGTGGAGGCGCTCCGCTCTGCAAAAACACTGAGGCCCGCAAAGGCTCCGTCATGAACGCGACCCACGGGTTCAGCCATCTTTTCATCTCGGAGAAGCGCCTCCACGTGCGCCACATCGACTCCTCCGGAAAAGTCTGCCATGCTTTTAGCAAAGGCGTGGAGCACGACTGGAAAATCGAAATCTAATAGAAAATTTTCAGGCTGCTCAGTCGCGCAGATGTTGCTCGATGGACTTCAGGATTTCCACGCGCCCGTCGCGGGTTTTGGACGAGCTGATGATCACAGGCGGGGCCTCGCTGAGGAATTCAGAAACACTCGCAATAAAGTTAGAAATACACGCTTGGGTTTTGCCCACGGATTGTTTGTCGGCCTTCGTGAACACCAAAGCAAATGGCGCGGCGCAACCCGCCAGCCAGGTGATGAAATCGAGATCGATCGGCTGTGGCGGGAGGCGGGAGTCGATTAAAACAAAAACCAGCCTGAGGTTTTCCCGCTGCTCGATATAATCGCCGACGGATTCGTTGAAATTGATTTTTTCGCTTTTCGCCACCTTCGCATAGCCGTAGCCAGGTAAATCTACGAGGCTCCAAGCTTCGTTGATCACGAAAAAATTGAGAAGCTGGGTTTTTCCTGGGGTGGCAGAAACTTTGGCCAACCCATCCTTGTTAGTCAGCATGTTGATCATCGATGATTTCCCGACGTTCGACCGGCCGATGAAGGCAAACTCCGGACGATTCCAATCCGGACAGGCCTCGAGGTTTCGGGCGCTCATGTTAAAGACGGCTGACTTGATCTGCATGGGGGGACATCGTCACGGAAAGAGGTTGATCCGTCGAGAGTGAGATTTGATTGAAATAGAGTGAGCTGAAACCTAACGCTTTTCGATTGCGACAAGCGTGATGTCGTCCATCTGCGGTCCTTCTCCGGTGAATTGCTTGAGCTCTTCCTGCATGCGCGTGAGGATGCCCTCCGACCCCAAGGGGGCCGCCATCCGGAATGCCTCGGACATGCGCTCCATCCCGAACTCCTCATCCTTTGTGTTCACTGCTTCTTTCACTCCATCGGTGTAAAAAAGAATGCAGTCGCCGGAATGAAGTTCCACCTCTTGATCGCGGGTAACGCGTTCAAAAACGGTGCCACTGTCTATCCCGAGTGCGAGCCCCGGTGAGCGCAGGAGTTCGACTTTCCCCGTTTCTTTGCGATACAAAAGTGCTGGGTCATGCCCCGCGCGAGAAAGAGTTAGGTTTCCGTTAGTTTCATCGAGAATCCCGTAAGCCATGCTGATGAACATGTCTTCACGAATGTCTGGAAAGAGCTGCCGATTGACCGCCGCTAAGGCTTTGGAGGGAGATGTTTCCGCTGGGGCCACGGAGCGCAGCGCGCTACGGCACATCGCCATTATCATGCCGGCGGGAACACCTTTTCCGGAAACATCGGCGATGACGATGCCGAATTTCTGATTTCCGAGGTCGATGTAATCATAGTAATCTCCGCTGATAATTCTAGCAGGTAGATTGGTGCCGCTGATGCGGAAGCCCGAGACGGCCGGGTCACCTTGTGGGAGCAAAATGCGCTGCACTTCACGGGCGTTTTTCAGCTCGCCCTCCATGGCCCGTTTTTCGTGGGCTTCGCGATGGATGCGCGCATTGCCGATGGCAAATGATGATTGTTCTGCGGCGGAGCGAAAGACGGAGAAATCATTCGCGGAGAAGGCTCCATCTTCGCGACAACGTGCTACAATAAGCACTCCGAGATCCTTTCCTGCATGCCGGAGTGGCGCAAGTAAGGCGGAAACATCATCCGTGTAGCGGATGAAAGCATCCCGGAATGCCGGGTGGTTTTTTACATCTCTAACATGAATTGGCTCGCTAACGGATAGGCAATGTCCGATGATCCCCTCTTGCACCCCCACGCGGGACAAGCGGATGTGGCTTTCGAGAGCCCGCGGATCGCGCTCTGCCTTCTTACGGATCTCCATCGGGATACCGATGAGCGGCGGACATTCTTCTGAAATATAGGATGGATTCAGATAGTTCACATCCGCCCCGATGAAGTAAATGGCTCCTCCACGGGCTGTGACGACTTTATCAATTCCATCCACGATAATGCGGGAAAGTACGGAGGGCGAAGGTTCGTCTTCGATGGCAAGACCCAAATCGTGGAGGAAAGAAAACATGCGTTCTTCCTCACCTTCCAAGTCCTTAAATTTCTGGCGGATCGATCGGTTTCGCCGACGCTGGTTCCGCAGAGCTAACCAAAGCACCAACATGACGACGGCAAATAAGCACAGTGCGATGGTCTTGGGATCTTGCATCTTAGGGAGATCAGAGTATCAGATGCGGTATCCTCATCACTCTAACTGTTTGTGGGGTTTTCCTGTCGCTTCTGTTTCTCAGCAAGTTCGTTTTCTAGAAGCTTAACCACGTTAGAAAACTCGCGGGCATTGTGATCATTGGTTTCCACCAGCGTTTGATGCGCCTCCAAGACGTGCTGAGTCCGTTGCAGTGAGCTTGCGATGTTTTTCGTTAGCTGTGGCGGCGTCAAGCTGCCACGGATAAGATCCACATTTCCCCTCCAAGGGGCGGCCGGCGGGTCAATATCTAATAGAAAATCCAAGCCAAGATCTTCAAGAGAACGGCGGTTCCTCGTGCCAGAATCTGCGATTTGAAGGACGCCGCCATCGTGGCCGGATAGGCGTGCTGCCATCCCGGCCAAGGTTCCCATGAACGTAGAATCCATTCCGCTGCAGCCGCCCAGATCCACCACGAGGCAGGTTTCGCCGGCGGCAATACGCTCATCACCAAATGCCTTCATGAGGGGGCTGTTAAGGAACGAGCCTTTCCCCTCACAGCGAATCCAGCTGAATCCATTGAAGATTCCGATTAAGATAGGGCATTCCGTAATCACGAAGAAAAGGCCGTCATTTTAACGGCGAAGGACATGAAGTATAAAATCGGACGGCCCACAGGTCAACCATCCATCTGAGAAATCACCAACTCATTGCCAGAGATATGACTGGCGAGTTGCGAGCACTTGCTTACCGCGTTGGACCGTTGCTTTCCACGCCAGAACTCTCCCATTTTTAAAGTAATTTTCGCCGATGACGGCAAAATCTGCAATGCCTCGGGTATCAGACGCAGGGAAAGTTTTCACCATGCGTTTCACCAAGCTGGCAGAGGCCCCTTGTTGATATTGAAAAACCACAGTCACTTCGCCTTGGTTCACACCTGAGAGATCCTTCCAAATCAGGGTGTAGTATTGCCCGAGCCGCTCCTTGCGTTCGGCCATGCTGACAGCTCCACGCAAGCGGCGTTCTTTTTCCATCCGCACCATCGGATCCTCGCCCGTGGCCCTCGCTTGATCACGCAATTGGAATTGTTTCACCACCAATGACTGCCTTGGACCTGCGCAGGCAGCTAACAAAAAAACCGCAAACAGACTGGAGTAAAGCTTCACGCCCGCGATTCAATCATCACGGGAAGTAGATTCAAGAAACAAGAATCCGCCGACTGCTTTCGCGCATTGCGCCAAGTAGAATGACACCGGCGTGCGGATGCTGAATCCGCTTTAGTTAGTCGTTGCGCCAGAAAGAATGACACCCGGATGAAAACACTATCTGGGATCATGAGTCATCAAAGCAAAGAAGAATATCTGGA
>JANYEC010000089.1 GCA_025363295.1 Akkermansiaceae bacterium | reverse complement strand
GTGAAAGGCCTAAAAGTAACAGAAGAAGAACTTGGAGAAATAACCATTAAGCGCAACAAATTCCATGGAGAGTGGAACTATGAAATTCATCCAAATCAATAAATGTAATCCGGTAGCTTATTGTTTAGCACCGCCTAACCGGTGTGCTTGTCAAACCATGGCTTGAGGTAGTGATCGACCGAGATTCTCCCGGCACCGAAAGCGAGAGCGACCAGTGCCGCCATCAGGAATGGAAAAGGAGCTTGATCGGTGAAGTCGGAAATCGAAAGAAACCCCTCTTCACGATGGGCCGTCAGGTAGGCGACGACCATGGTGAAGGCGAGCGGGACGGAGATGAACCGAGTCCCCAAACCAACAAGTAACAACAAGCCGCCGATCATTTCGGTGGAGCCGGCAAGAATCGATTGGAACTTAGGTAGCGGCAGATGGAGCGAATCGAAAAAATGGGTGGTGCGCTCCAGATTCATGAGCTTGCCCTTGCCTGAGAGGAAAAACCCCCAGCCCATGGTGATCCGGATGAAAAGAAGTACGCCCGATTGTACGCAGGGCAGCAGTTTTTGATAGATGGCGATTAGAGAGGCGAGCTTCATCGAAAGATTTAGTTAGCGTGCATTTGATAGAGAGGAGGTGCTCCGCCACGGATGAAGGTCCGTGGCGGATCACAAGCAAATCAAAGAATGGTGCCTTCCTTCTTCTCTTCTTTCTTCTCACCCTTGCAGCCGTCTTTTCCCTTGCAGCCATCTTTACCTTTACAAGCATCCTTGTCTGCAGCAGTCACGGAGTTTGATAAAGTGTTAGTTCCCTCTTTTTTTTCTTCCTTCTTCTCGCCTTTGCATCCGTCTTTGCCCTTACAGCCGTCTTTGCCTTTGCAGCCTGCCTTTTCCTCGGCAGGAAGTGCGCTTCCGGATGAGGAGGTTTGTGATGCCATGGCGGTGACGCTGAGAAGTCCGAGAACGGCGGCGGTGATCAAATTGTTGGTTTTCATATTTTGTTCGTTTGTTATTTTTGTTGTTTTTGAAGTCCCGATGAATTCGGGGCACACAAGTGAGTCGTTCAAGAGTGGAAGCTCTTAACGGAAAATTTCATTTATTTCAATTCGGCGGTCAAACAAGCATGTCACGGGTTGCCTTCGCTATTACGTCCTGCTAAATTCTCCGCATGACTGCCCTCAAACAGCAAAATTTCATCACGATCCATGACTACCTTGCGGGCGAGGAAATTAGCGATGTGAAGCATGAATATATCGGCGGCACGGTGCATGCCATGGCCGGGGCGACTAATCGGCATAACTCAATTGCCACCAGTGCCCTTCTTTCTCTGGGCTCTCAACTCCGCGGGAAATCCTGCCAACCCTTCAACAGCGACACCAAAGTCCGCATCGAATTTCCCGATCACACCCGTTTGTATTACCCAGACGCGATGGTCGTTTGTGATTCCCGCTCAAGCACCGATCATTTCCAAGACCGCCCCGTCGTCATTGTCGAGGTTCTAAGTGATTCCACCCGCCGCGCCGATCTTGGCGAGAAACGCGATGCCTATCTAACCATTCCATCTCTAAAAGTTCTGATCTTCGTAGAAACTGATTTCGCATCTGTCATTCTACACCGCCGCAAAGCTGAGGGTGGATTCGCCATAGAACATCACGCGGGTCTCGACAGCGTGATAGACCTTCCAGAGATCGAGGCCACGATGTGCCTAGCAGATATCTTTGAACGGGTCGAGTTTGAGGGTTGACCGGAAACTGTAGCCTTTGTTTAACCTGTAGCCCTGCGCTTTTCAATCCACCTTCCACTTTCATTTTCCCTGTCTGGCGTTGACCTACATGCAGCCGTGGACTCATGATTTCCAGAGTCCACATGCAGCGCTTTCACCACTCGCAGTTCGCAGATTTTGGACTTTTGCTCGAACTCAAGCAATCGACCCAACAACGAATTTCCGTATGCATCCCCACACTCAATGAGGCGGAAACCATCGGCAGTATTGTTTCAATCATTCGCGAGGAGCTTGTTAGCAAAGTCGGGTTAGTCGATGAAATCCTCATCATCGATTCAAACTCCGACGATTCCACCATGGAAATCGCACAGGACGCCGGAGCCACCGCGCACCTCTCCTCCGAGGTCGCTCCAGAAACGGGTAGCTATCTTGGGAAAGGCGAGAACTTGTGGAAGGCTCTGCACATCGCCACCGGAGATATCATCTGTTATATCGATGGTGATATATCTAACTTTCAGCCAGGTTTTATCACCGGGCTGATCGGGCCACTCCTCACCGATGACTCTATCGACTACGTAAAAGCCTTTTACGAGCGCCCAATGGATGGTGGGGAAAGCACGCTAGCTAACAGTGGTGGACGGGTCACGGAAATCTTGATCCGCCCCCTGATCTCGCTTTTCTATCCGGAATTGTCCGCTGTTCTCCAGCCCCTCGCCGGGGAATATGCCGCACGCCGCTCGGTCTTCGAGTCCCTCCCCTTCCCAGTTGGTTACGGGGTGGAAATCGCCCACCTGATCGATCTCGTGGGCGGGGGCAGGCTCGGAAACATGGCGCAAACTGACCTCGTCAAACGCATTCACCGGAACCGCGACAATGACGAACTTGGGCAGATGTCTTTCGCAATCCTGCAAGTTATCCTTCGCCGTCTTGAACGCGATGGAAAGCTCACTCTCTCCAGTCCCCTTCCCGATCTCTATCAGTCGTGGGTGCTCGACGGTGAGCAAATCCAACCGATCACCCGCCACATCCCGGAACCGGAGCGACCACCGATCAACCCGCGCCATTGAATATCTTTTGATTCAAAGAAAGCCAAGAACACGGGCACCTGCGCGCGATTTCAGTTCCGATTGTCAGGTTTTTCCTTGCACGAAATACCCCGACGGGAAGAATCCGCGCCCCGCGCCGCGGTTCCATCCCATGAGCGACTCCCACGACACCCCACGCATGGCCAGCTTCGAAGAAATTGACCAAGTCCTGCACCATCACCAATCGTTCGTCCTACTCAGCCATGTCCGCCCGGACGGCGATGCAATTGGATCCCAGCTCGCGCTCGGCTACTCGCTGATTGCGGCGGGTAAAAATGTGCGGCTCATCAATGAGGACGGCCTACCAGAAAACCTCGCGTTCATGGCTGGCGCAGAGCTGATTGAAACTCCGCCTAGTGAGCCACTGGATGTTGAAGTCGCCATCGCCCTCGACACCGCGACCAAGCAGCGCCTCGGGGATCGTGCATTAAACGCCGCCTCCAAAGCGAAAATTTGGCTCAACATCGATCACCATGTTTCCAACCCTGGGTATGGTGACCTGAACTTGATCGACTCAACCAGCCCGGCAACCGGACAGATTCTCTATCAGCTTATCACGGCGCTCGGTTTACCACTTCCTGCCGAAACCCGGGATGCAATCTACGTCGCCGTTTCCACGGACACCGGATCTTTTCAATATCCATCCACCACCGCCACGACTTACGATCTAGCAGCCGATCTCATTCGCCGTGGGCTGGACGTCGGGACGATCAATTCCAATATTTACGACAACCATCCTTATCGACGGCTGCAGTTGATGTGCGTTTTACTCAACTCGTTAGAACGCACGCCCGATGGTAAGGTCGCAAGTTGGGAGATGCGCGATCAAACGCGGATCGAGCTCTCGCTCACACCGGACGACAGCGAGGGCCTCATCGACTACATCCGTGCGATCCGTGGGGTCCAAGTGGCGGTGTTTTTTGAAGAACTTTCTGATGAGAAAATCCGCGTTTCCATGCGCTCGAAGGATCGCCGTTACAACGTGTGCGAAATCGCCTCCGAATTCGGCGGCGGTGGCCACGCACTGGCTGCTGGCATCCGCATGCGAGGGCCGCTAGAGGACGCGAAAGCACTTGTGTTAGCAGCGATACAACGTCGGATCGATTCAGCAGGAATCTAATTGATATCACTTTTATGAGAGACCCATCCAAGGATTCTGACGGCCCGAGCGGCGTTCTTCTAATCGATAAAGCGGAGGAAATGACATCACACGATGTCGTGGCCATCGCCCGCCGCGCATTGAATACGAAAAAAATCGGCCACTGCGGCACGCTAGATCCAATGGCGACGGGACTGCTGATGTTAGTCATCGGCCGCGCCACCAAGATCCAGGATTTGCTGATGAGTGAGGACAAACAATACGTCGGCACGCTCACGCTTGGATTTACGACGAGCACGCAGGATCGCCAAGGTGACACATTGGAAACGAAACCAGTCGGCGATTATACCAAAGAGAAAATCCACGAGGTTTTTGACCAATTTATGGGGGATTTCGAGCAGATTCCACCGATGGTTTCAGCGATTAAAAAAGATGGTGTGCCACTTTATAAACTCGCGCGCAAAGGCATCGAGATAGTCCGTGAGCCACGCAAGGTTCATATCACATCTTATGAGGTGACCCGGATCGAGTTGCCGGAGATTGACTTCATTGTGAATTGCTCAAAAGGCTTTTACGTCCGGACTTACGCACATGACATCGGTGCCCATCTCGGATGCGGTGCTCACCTCAGTGCCTTGCGCCGCACCCGCTCGGGAAAGTTTACGTTAGATCGCGCGGTGCCTGTAGCGGATTTAAAAACCACCCCGCGCGAGGAGCTTTATAAAGCGCTGATTTCCCTAGCAGAAATCTCCCTGATGCGCGGGGCTTGAGGAGCTTGTAGAGGCTTACAGAAACTCCATCTGCTGCTCGTTTTCCGATGGTTTCTCGAATCGCACCCCCACCCCTAGCAGGCGGACGGCGCGGTTGTTTCCTCGCCGCCATGCCTCGCTGAGGAGGGCTTCAAACACCGTGGGATCGAGCGCATGTCCCGCACGCTCGGCGGTGGTGCGCTCGAAGTCCGCGAACTTGAGCTTCACCACGAGCCCGCGGACGACGCGGTCGGCATGCTTACCGGCAAGATCCTGCGCGAGGCCTTCGATCAGGCCTTGCATCGGCGGGATGAGCGCGGAGAGGACTTGGATATTTTCGGAAAACGTCATTTCGCTGCTGAGGGACTTGCTTAAGCGATCTGGCCGGACTGGACGCTCATCGATGCCGCGGCATAGGCTCCATAACTCCAGCCCCCACTTGCCGAAGCGGCGAGCGAGCTCAATTTGGTCGAGCTGTTGGAGATCCGCACACGTTTCCACTCCAATAGCGGAGAGTTTTTCACGCATTTTTCCACCGACACCCCACAGACGCCCCACGGGCAGGGCAGCGATGAATCCGGGGATTTCCTCAGGCGTCACTTGCTTCTGTCCATTCGGCTTATGCCAGTCTGAGGCGATCTTCGCGATCAGTTTGTTAGTAGAAATTCCAGCGGAAGATGTTAGACTAACTTCTTCCTCGATCTGCGCCCGAATTTCCCGGGCAATCGCCCCACCACTGCTTTGTAAATGGGATACATCCAAATAAGCTTCATCTAACGAAAGCGGCTCGATCAAGTCGGTGAAGCGCCCGAAAATCGCACGAATTTGCGAACTCACTGCCCGATAGAGATCGAACTGCACCGGCACCAACGTCAGATGCGGACAAAGCTCCAATGCCTTAAAAACCGGCATGGCAGAGCGGCAGCCAAATTTTCGCGCTGCGTAATTGGCGGTTGTAAGGACGCTGCGCCTATCACTTCCGGCCACGGCAAGCGGCTTCCCACGCAACGAGGGGTTTTCACGCTCCTCGATGGCGGCATAGAAGCAATCCATGTCGATGTGGATGATTTTTCTCAACGGATTTTAGTCGGGGGAATGCTGAACCCGCGCCGCCTAACTTACGCCACCGAAAAACGACTGCTACCGAGAAATTTCGCAACCGTTGCTGATCAATCACGCCGACGCCGGAAAATCAGCAGCAGACTCGTCAACGTGAGAAGAGAATAAATTCCCGGCTCTGGCACCGCATTGGTGGTGCTCTCCACGTAAACCACCTTCGGCGCGCTTCCCTTTTCGATCACTTCGATGGGAATTCGAACGATCCCTTCGGCTTGGCCTTGCCCGGTTTGGCTGTATGAAATCGAATGAATTTGGTTGGCTGAAAGAGCCTTGTTGGGAGTGCGATAAGTCCACGCCACGAACGCCGGGGACGCAATAAGCACCCCCACCAACATGGACTTCATTTTGAAAAACCTGAACAAGGTAACGGATTTATCATTAATTTTTAAAAATAATCAAGAATTATGTAATATTTTTGATCGGTGTGGAAAACTCCTGATAAAAAGTGCTACCCCTCGCCTGACTCTTGGCTGAGTTCGGGCTGTCACGGACGCCCATTCATTTTGATGAACAACGGGTTGGCTGATTCCTCGCTCCCAGGCAATCCATGTTGCGCCAGTGATAAATGACACCGGAGGAGGTAGGTCGTTGCGCCAGGATTCATGACACCCGGCTCTTGGTTTGGTTTTGGTTGTTTGGGGTGGTTTTGACAAGGGTTTCCGTTGGGGCGGACGGAGTGGAGGCGAAGGGAGCGCTAGCGACCGAAGCCGTAACGCA
>JANYEC010000077.1 GCA_025363295.1 Akkermansiaceae bacterium | reverse complement strand
TGACTTGGGCGAATTCGCCGACGGGGATGGCTTCGTCCACCATCACGGAGCCGTCGATTTCCGGGGCGTCCCACTCGGTGCGAGCGACGCCGGGTTGCTCGACTAACACGCGGACGGCTTTACCGACTTGCGCTTGATTCGTTTCCGAGGCGATGCGTTGGAGAGCGGACATGGCGCGGGACCAGCGGCTCTTGCGAGTGGCGTGGTGGAGTTGGCCGTCCATCTTGTGGGCGCGAGTTCCTTCTTCTTTCGAGTATTGAAAAACGCCAGCGCGCTCGAAACGGAACTCTTCAATAAAATCTAACAATTCCTGGAAATCTTCCTCAGTCTCACCGGGAAAACCTACGATGAACGTCGTACGAATCCCGAGGCCGGGAATGCCAGCCCTCATGCGGCGGAGCAGATCGCGGATGTAATCGCCAGTAGTCACCCGCTTCATGGCGGTGAGCATTCTATCAGAAATATGTTGGAGCGGGATATCCACGTATTTTGCGACTTTATCGCACTCTGCGATGGTGGTGATGAGTTCGTCCGACCAGTGCGCGGGATGGGTGTAGAGCAGGCGGACCCAGAAATCCCCCTCGATGGTGTTGATCTGGCGGAGCAGGGTGCAGAGCGATTCTCCGCGAGTGGAATCGACGGGTGAGCTAGGCGTTGGGCGCTTTCCCTCCCAGTTGTCCATGCCGAAGTAAGTAGTGTCTTGGGAGATGAGGTTGATTTCCTTCACTCCAGATTTCACCAGCGCCTCGACCTCGCGGAATACGGAATCCTGAGTGCGCGAACGATGCATGCCGCGGATCGTCGGGATGATGCAGAAGGTGCAGGTGTGGTTGCAGCCCTCGGCGATTTTTACATAGGCAAAATGATCGGGCGTGAGGCGGAAACGCGGGGTGGTGTAGTCCGGCACATACTGCGGCTTGAGAGTGACGAAGTCGCGTGGATCATCGGTGGCGGACGGGCCTTCGGTTTTCTGAACCTCGGCGTCGTTCTTCTTTCCTAGCAGATTCTCGATGATCGGAGCAACTTTCGTGATCTGGTCGAGACCGATGAAGGCGTCCACCTCGGGCATAATCCCGGGAAGATCCTTCGCAAAGCGTTGTGATAGACAGCCAGCGACGATGATTTTCTGGCGGGCGCGGTCTGGGTCATCGGTGCGGTCTTTCACCGCGCCGAAGATAGCGTCGATCGATTCCTGTTTCGCCATATCGATGAACGAGCAGGTATTGATGATGAGGACGTCTGCGAGCTCCGGATCAGGTGTTAGAGACATGCCGGCCTGTGCGAGGTGACCGATCATGACTTCCGAGTCGATGAGGTTTTTCGCGCAACCGAGTGAGATGAGGCCTACAGTGGTCATAAGTTATTCGTTAAAAGTTATTGGTTAATAGTCATTGGCCGCGAGTCTTCTCCTTTTAACTCTTGACCAATACCTTCTAACAAACCGCTCAATATTGCGGCGGCAGGATGAGGTCATCGCCGATTTGGGGCTTGATCGGGCCGTAGCCTGGGAGGGGGTTGGCAATCGCACCATCAGGAGAAATATCAGAAACTTTCAATTGGCCGAGGATTCCCGTTTTGCGGCGGATGGCGAGAATGGTGCCGACTTGCACTTGTTCAGGCATGAGGATGTCAAAAGTGACGAAACCGCCGTACTGGGCGTCCTCCACGTATTCTTTCACGCGGCCCATCAGCAGCGCCTCGCTGATCATACGGGCGCGGCGGAGTTCGCTGTCCGTGCTTTCGAGTTTTTTCTGATCTATCAGACCTTCCTCACTATCCGCCAGCTTGCTATTGCGCTTGGTTTTTTCGTCTTCAAGTTTTTGGATGGCAGCTTTTCCAGCTTCCATCTGGGCTTTCATCGCTTCGATTTCTGCGGCGTTACTGGAGGGAGTGGGAACGGAGGCAGGGGCGCTGCGGAGGATTTGCATTTGCCGCTCCAACGCGAGCTTGTCCTGCTCGGCGCGAAGCTCATCGACTTGCGATTTGAGACGGGCGATTTCATCCGGCGAGGTGTGTTTGACCCCGGTGTTCATGCCCTGCCACGAGACTGCAAGTGCACCAAGGAGCAGCGCCACCGTCGCGCCAAGAAGAAGTTTCATCGTGTCCATTGGCGGGACGTTGGATGGAGGCGGCGCGGATGTCAACGCGGGTAAAGCGGTGCATTCCGTGCGATCCCCTGCTACTGGCCGCCCTGTTGGCGCTTGAGGTCCTTTTGCACCGATTCCGGCAGCGGGTTGCTATTCATCCACGCTTGGGCAGATGCGGGATCGCGCTCCTGCCATGAGCCAATTGCACGGCGATACATTTGATTGCGCTGACCTTCATCGGTAATGCGAGCGATCTGGCTGGCCGCGATGGAGGGATCGCTCCCAAACGAGTGCCAAATGACGCTTTGCACCACCTTGTCGGTGACATCATTCGGGTGTTGATCGAGCATAGAAACGGCAGCCTTGGGGTTTTCCACGGCAATGCTGGCGACCAATCCGCGCAAGGCATTGCTGCGGTTTTCTCCGGCCGGAAGCGCGGCGTATGAGCTCAAGGCGGCCTGCTGATCCTTCTGCACCCACGTTGAGTAAACATCGTCCATCCGCCGTTTTGCCGCCTCTCCCGGGTTAGCGAGCAACCATGAAGCCGTGCCTGCCGGGTCAGATTCGGCGAGAGTTCCCGCGCTGCGCATCATGGCACCATTTTTCAGAGAATCATCGGTTAGCCCGGAAATCCATGCTTGAGTGGCTTCGGCTCCCTGCTGCAAAAGATGAGGCAGAAACGCGTCCAAGCCTTTTCCACGCTCTTGGCTGCGCGGCATGCTGGCGAGCAGCTCGGTTGCCCGCGCAGGATCGGATGCCGCGATGCCACGGATGATTCCGGTGAGGTAGGGGTTGGCCCCTTCACCGGCGAAATTCGATTGCGCCCAGCGGATCGCCGAGTCCGGATCGGCGGAAGCCCAAGTGGTGAGAATCGTGTCTGTCGCGAAACCATCCTTGGTGTTTGCCTTTGCGTAAGTGAGGGCTGCGGTCGGGTCCACGCCTGCCCATGCGGAAAGCAGCAAACCGTATTCACCCATCCGCTCTTCCGTTAGACCAATCCCCCGAAAATGAGCGACTGCCCCTTCAAAATCGCCCGGGCCAAGCTGATCAATATAAGCAAGCAGTGCGCGATTCCGATCCAGCGCGTTCTCCCCGCGCATGATCAAGTCGAGTTTCGCCAAGCGCTCGGCAGGATTCATCGCCGGTGAACGCTCACCGCGGCTCGCGCGGGAAAATTTCGCAGCCCCTGGAGTCGCCTCGGGGGCGGCGGCGGACGACCGGGAGGCACGCCTTTCAGCCGAACCCTCTTGAGATTCGGCCGCTGGGCGCGACGAGGTTACCCGGCCAGCCATAAAGCCACCCACTCCGATTAAAAGGAGGCCGGCCAGTGTCATCGTGGTGTTTGTTTTCATACAATTATTTCAAAGGGTATCATCTCTTCAATCTCCGAGCTTCAGAAAACCCGGCAGGCGCGCACGCCCTCTACGTTGGCTCAGCGCTCTAAAATTTCGACTTCGTAGCCATCTGGATCGGTGACGAAGGCCATTTTCCGTCCACCCGTGCTGAACTTTTCACGCCAGCCCGAGGGCCAAATTTCGATCCCCGCCTTTTCCACCTGGTCGCAATATTCAAGGATGTCGGACACGCCTAGAGCCGTGTGCATTAAGTCCTCAGGGCAAGTCGCAAGGTTATCTGGCGAGTGACAGAGCTCCAAGAAAACGTCGTTTCCAGGCAGTTCCAGAAAAGCGAGGCTGTTACCCTCGGGAGATTCCTTGAACTCGCCGAGCGTGTAGCCAAGGATTTTGTAAAAACTGATAGACTGCTCAAGGTCGCGGACGCGGATGCGGGTGTGAAGAAAACGGATCATGGCGCGGGGAATCTGGCCCAGAATGACAAACTTGCCAAATGGGGATTACGCAAAGTTTCCGCAGGGTGCGGCATCGCGCAATGAGGCTTTGCATCAGCCGGGCGACCATGATAAATAGGGAATGCCATGAAAACCATCGTTGCCGCAGTAGATTTCTCAAATGCCACCCCCGGAGTCCTAGAAATGGCGGTGGGCCAGGCGAAAGCCTTCGGTGCGGACCTCTGCCTCTTTCACGCCGTGGAGTCAGAACCCAGCTACACTGCTTACGGATTTACGCCGGAGGAATTTCCAGCAATGCACATCTATCAGGAAGAAGCAAGACGCCGGGCGACCACCAAACTTGATGAACTGGTGAGCCAGGTAAAAGCCGAACTGTCTAACGTCAGCGCCAAGATCGCGGATGGCAGCCCACTTCTCGCGTTGCTAGATTACCTCAAGGAAAGCCGCGCAGATTTAGTGGTTCTCGGTACACATGGCCACGGCGCGATCGCCTCGATCCTATTAGGCAGCGTGTCGGAGGGAATGGTCCGCAAAGCCATAGTGCCGACGCTCATCGTCCCTGCCTTACCTGAGTAGCGATCAGCCGCGCCGGATTTTTGATCCCGCGAACAGAATCGTGATTCGATAGACTTTCTTTTTTCGGGTCTCAATTCTGCCGGTAGTTAGATCAAAGCGCTCTGGAATCTCGATGCGATGGATATCCACACTGGCGCGGAAACCTCGCTCCGAGAAAATATCTATCATGATGGCGATGGCAATGGGCTCGTTGAAAATTGAATCCTCTGTATTGATCATCGTCCGGCCACTGATGGCATGACGTTTAATGATCGGCATCATTTTCTCCTGAATAAAATCTACGATGGCCTGCATCACGGCGGGATACTCGACTTGATAACTATCTAATCGATTCACCAACTCCTGCCTGGCATGGAGAACGATCTCATCCGCAAGTGGGATATGGCGTAGCGTGTCGAACGTGCGTGGATCGAGCTCGAGTGAGCTCTGATACTCCAGCTCGGAAATGATATTCTGTTGGACGACCTCGATCGGGGCTTGGGCGTTGATGAAATGATAGTGGAAAATCTGTTTGAGGGAGACCAGTGCATCATAGGTCTTTTCCTTAAACGTGCGGTAACGGTTCCGCGCGAGTTCGGGATCAAAGTCCGTGTTACGTTCCTCTTCCAGTTTCCCCACTCCAGATTGGCGGACCTCGGCATTTCTAACAATTGCCTCGCGCCCACGCTTGAGCTGGCGGACGATGCTTTCTGCCTCATCGACGAAGAGCACCATGATATGGAACGTCGGCTGCCGGAAATGGTGCGCCTTTGACGTGTTAGAAAACTCCCGCCGCAGCCGCACCATCTGATCGTAAAACATTTTCAGACACTCGACCTGCACCGTCGTGCGCGGGAACCCATCCAGCACCGCACTGTCGCGGAACTGCGGTTTTAGCAACTCCCGCAATAGCAATCGCAAAACCTCCTCATCACCCACCATTCCGCCATTCGCCTTGATTTTCCGTGCCTCCGGAGAGTTCAAAAGTTCACTGATTACGATAGGCGGTGCCGAAATTCCGCGGACTTCGCAAATGAACGCCGTGTTCGTGCCCTTGCCTGAGCCAGGAGCTCCGCCGAGAAGTATCAGTTCTCTAGGGAACAGCAGACTCTCCTTGCCTAACTCATTTTCAAGCTCCCCCCAGACGCGGTTAAAGATTAATTGCGCGTCCTTGATCTCAAGGTCGGGATTCAAAGGGGACGGGGATGTAGAAAGGGAACTCACGGCGGGGAATGCTCAGTTAGAATATCAGCGGTCGGTCTATCAATGCTTGGCGAAAATGATGCACTTCACTTATTTACACCAAGCCATCCTTCCGCGCTTGTTTCCAATACGCGTACTCGGAGCGATTGAAATCGACATATTCGGGTGAAAGATCACTGGAATACATGACATAGTCGGCATCGCCTTGGTTGAGATCGATGACGATTTCAAATTCAGGATTCGCGACGATTTGCCGGAGCTCATCCATCGGAGTGTCCGCCTGGAGGCCGCCGAGACAGGCCGCTTTACCACCAATGTAAATATCGACAAGCTCCTCGCGGATGCGTGCGCGGGAGTAGCCGACGGCGTGAATGATGCGACCCCAGTTAGGATCGCCACCGTTCCATGAAGATTTTACTAACGCGGATTTACAAACAGCTTCCGCGACTTTTTTTGCATCCAGATAGGTGCGCGCACCTTTCACCTTTACGGTGACAAACTTCGTCACCCGCTCGCCATCGCGGACGACGGCTTTTGCGAGTTCTAACATTAGCCAGCGGAGTGCTTGTCGGAATTCCTTGCAGCGTGCACCATTTCTTCTGATAGAAGGCATTCCGGATGCGCCGTTAGCAAGAACGATCACCGTATCATTGGTGGACATGTCGCCATCGATGGTGATGCGGTTAAAACTTTCCTCGACGCACTCCAGCACTGCCTTGCGCAAGGAGTCGCTTGGGACATTCGCATCCGTGGTGATAAAACACAGCATGGTGGCCATGCTTGGCGAAATCATGCCTGCACCTTTGACGCAGCCGCCGAGACGGACACGATGCTCACCGAGGTCGAACGAAATGGCGATTTCCTTCGCATGGGTGTCGCTCGTAATGATGGCAGCGGCCACGGAGGAACCGTTTTTCGGGCCAAGCTGATCGATCAAATCATCGTATTTCGGCTCAAACCGCAGCATCGGCATCGGCAGCCCGATGACGCCAGTGGAGGCGACTCCGATTTCAGAGCGTTTAAGTTTGAGGGGCTTTGCGACCGCATCACACATCGCGTTTGCATGGCGGATTCCCTCGACGCCGGTGCAAGCGTTGGCGTTGCCGGAGTTCGCAATGATGGCGCGCAGATCCCCTTTACGGAGATGCGCTTGCGACACTCTAACTGGAGCGGCTTTCACGCGGTTCGTCGTGAATACACCCGCAGAACTGCAAGGTTTTTCCGAGTAAATTAAAGCCAGGTCGAGCCGTTTGCTATCAGGATTTTTAATCCCACAGCTCACCGCACTGGTGAGAAAACCTTTAGGTGCGCCGACGCCGCCAGCGATTCGAGAAAATGGAAAGTCCATGGGGGTGGGGAGTGAAACAGCGAGTTAGACTGGCGGATGGTTAAAAGTTTTGCAACCCGGCAATCTCGCTAAGGCCAAACATTAGGTTAAAACTTTGCACGGCCTGCCCCCCCGCGCCTTTTCCGAGATTATCCTCCGCGCTCATCAGGATGACCCGGCCCGTGCGTGGATCGTGCTGCCAGCCAATATCGATGAAATTCGTGTGGGTGACATTTTTCGTATCCGCGCAGCCGCCGCGACCGAGTAAGCGGACAAACCCTGCCTCATTGTAAGCCTTTTCCAACGCCGCACCGATGGCTTCGGGAGCGACGCCCGCACGGAGCTTCGCGGTGGTGGTGGTGACGATTCCCGAGTTCACCGGAATGAGATGCGGGAGAAAGGAAATGGTCACTTTTTCATCTGCGGCAAGGCTCAGTTCCTGCTCGATTTCAGATAGATGCCGATGCTTGGGCACCCCGTAGGCCCGCGCACTTTCATTGCACTCGCAGAAAAGGAGTGTTAGATCCGCCTTCCGCCCGGCACCGCTCACACCGCTCATGGAATTGGCGACGATGGTCTCGGGGTCGATCAAATTTTCCCTCAGCAAGGGCAGCAGGGGCAGCAAAATACTCGTCGGATAACAGCCAGGCGAAGCGACCAAGCGCGCGCCTTGGATTTCCGGCGTGCGAATCTCCGGCAAGCCGTAAACCGCCTCCGCCAATAAATCCGACGCGGGATGGGGATGACCGTAAAACTCTTCGTAAATCGCCGCATCGCGCAGTCTGAAATCTGCGCTGAGGTCGATGACTTTCAGCCCGCGCTCTAGCAGGGCCCGCGCGATTTTCGCAGCCACCCCATGAGGCAGTGCAAGGAAAGCCGCCTGCGCTCCGGTGGCAGCAATGGCGTCCGGGTCCGGCTCGATAAAAGTCAACTTCGCGCCCGGGGCATTTTTAAAACGAGGGAAGACATCGCCCAGTGATTTTCCCGCCTCCTGCCGCGAGGTCACAGCCGTGAGTTCCACGCCAGGATGGGTGAGGAGGATACGGAGCAATTCCATCCCGGTGTAGCCACTGGCTCCGACGATGGCAGTTTTAATGCGATTCATAGCCTTGGCATGTCATGATTTTCCGTGCTTGCCAATCCGCATTTGCCCTGTTTCTTTGGCCATCCGTTTAGAAAACGGGCTGTAGCGCAGTCTGGTAGCGCACCTGCCTGGGGGGCAGGGGGTCGTGGGTTCGAATCCCGCCAGCCCGACCATGAAACAAGCCTCTCCCCGTGAGGGGCTTTTTCATGTCTGGCGGGAAGAGAACCCACGAAGTGGGTTTGAACGCCGGGTGAGCATTCGCGAGCTTTCCATCAGCCGCGAAGCGCATGTTGCCTAGATGCCAAAGGCATCAATCCCGCCAGCCCGACCATTTTTCATTTTCAATGACTTAGGAATAACGATGCGTCCCGTTAGATAAAAATGTGAGCGAATGTGGAAACCGCCCTGCACTTCACCTCTTACAACAAGGTTCGCCGGAGGCCCGGGGAGCGCATCAGAGCTTTCTAGAGCGGCTACACCTTTGACACGGACTCCGCCAGCAACCAATCTCACCCCGAGCACATCGCAACATGAGGCAATTTAAGGTCCACGAGCCCATTTTCGATTTTTTTAAGTCAAAATGCGCGACCACCTTATCTACCAGTTTACCAAACTAATATAATGAATTTCGAACAGCCCAAGCCTGACTCCAAAAAGTATTCTGATCTCATTTCTGACATTGAAAAAGGGATCATCAAAATCCCGAAGTTCCAACGTGAGTTCGTGTGGGGAATCGACAAGACCGCCAAGCTCTTGGATAGCATCTTGAAAGGCTATCCCATCGGTACATTCATTCTTTGGAAAACCGACGAACGGATCAATGATATCAAGAATGTCGGAAACCTGGACATCCCTCCCACTCCTGATGGGACAAAGGTTGAATATGTCTTGGACGGTCAGCAGCGGATCACTTCGTTGTTTGCTGCCTATCGCGGAGCCAAGATCCAAAAGGTCGGGGAGAAGAAAGTAACGGACTACGGTGATATCGTCGTAAACATCGACGTCGATATCAGCGATAGTGACGCACAGGTCATTTCCGCAGAGCCAACCGGCAAGAAATCGATCTCGTTGAGCACCGTCCTGAACTTCAGCTTTGCAAAAGCGAAAGAACTGGAATCTCAGTTTACTGGCGACGAACTGCAGCTCATTGATTCCTACGCGACTGCTTTCCGCACCTATGAATTCTCAACCGTGGTCTTGAGAAAAGAGGACATTGATTCCGCCATCGAAGTCTTCACCCGCATCAACACCGGCGGCCAGACCTTGACGCTCTTCGAAATCATGTCCGCGAAGACCTACGATGAAGAGCAGAAGTTCGACATGACGGTGAAGTGGGGTGACCTCGTCAAAGAGCTGAAGGACATCAAATACGAAGGGGTTTCCAACTCAGTTGTTCTGAGCCTCTTGTCCCTCATCCTCAGCCGGACAAAGGAATGCAAACGTAAGACGATTCTGGATTTGGATAAGCAAGCGATCATTGACGCATGGGACGGTGCAATCTCGGCGTTGAAGGACAGCATCGACTACCTCCGGACAACCTACCGGATCCCGGTCTCACAAATCCTACCATACGACGCGCTTCTCATACCCTTTGCCTACTTTTTCTACCATAAGAAGGACAAGCCTAACGGAGTTGAAAGGAAGTATCTCGAGGAGTTCTTCTGGCGGATGTCTCTCTCATTCAGATACTCGAGCTCCACGGAATCCAAACTGGCGCAGGACATCAAGCGGATCGATATCCTCCTTGAAGGGAATAGACCTGACTATGCGGACATCAAGGTCTATCTGGAATCACCACGAGCATTGGTCGAGACAAGCTTCAGCGCCGGGAACAGCTACTGCAAAGCAATTCTGTGCCTTTTGGCTTACCAGGAACCCAAGGATTTCAGAGACAACGGCAAGGTGATCTTGGATAATTCCTGGCTCAAAATTGCAAACAGCAAGAACTACCATCACTTCTTTCCCAGAGCCTACCTGAAGGCGAAGGAGACTCCGAACAGCAACAGCTTGGTGAACATCACTTTCGTCAGTGACCATCTCAACAAGCGCAAAATCGGCGCGAAAGCTCCTTCGGTTTACATCAACGACTTCAACGATGAAAACAGCGAGATCAATATCGCACTGAACTCTCACTTCATCGACCTAAAGGGATTCGGGATCGAAAGTGATGACTACGCCACATTTCTAGCGAAACGATCCCAGCTGATTTATAATGCGCTGAAGTCAAGGATCGAGCTGACCCACCAGGAATCGGTGAACGAAGAGTTAGAGGAACTCATCGTCGCGGGCGAAAGTGATCGAGTGGAGTTCAAGTCCACTCTGCGCTATGATCTGAGAACCAAGGAGGTGAACAAGAAACTGGAATTCGTGATCGCAAAGACGATCGCAGCTTTTCTGAATTCCGAAGGGGGAGACCTTCTGATCGGGATTGACGACGATTCGAATGCGTTGGGTCTGGAGGATGACCTGAAAACCCTCGGGAAACAGAATATCGATGGCTTCGAATTGCATCTGATCGGGATCATCAAGAGTTACGTCGGCACCCAATACGGAGGCCACATTAAGATCTCATTTCCAATCTACGCCAGCCAGCAAATCTGCCGCGTTCGCGTCTCCCGAAGCGGTACCCCCGTCTTTACGACCTATGAGGGAAAAGACGAATTCTTCGTGCGCACAGGTTGTTCCTCCCAACCGCTGAGCCGGGTGGAGCAAAGTGTCTACGAGAAGGAACATTGGTCGTAAGGTAAGCAACAGCGCAAACCACTCCATTCATGCCTGCCAGCTTCTCGGTTAACTCGTTCTTCCCGGATGCCGTGATCATCAGCCGTTCCTTGGCCCGGGTCATGCCGGGATAGTTTGCTAGTTCGAAGTGTTGAGTTTCCAGAGAAGAGGGGAATCGCGGAACGGGCTAAGGCAAAACATTCAAACACTGTGAATGTGCATTGGTAATTGCCGCGACTCCATCACCTCGTGAGGTCAATCCGACAGCGTTCTTCTAACTGGGCCTGAATCGCGCGGAATTGGCGGTCTGAGAAAATGCTCGGACGCCCGTTGAGGAAACTGGGCAGTCCTTTGGGATTGAGGACGGCGACCGATCCTTTGCCCTTTCCTTCAACCCACCAGCCCGGAAGGACGAGTACCGGACTTACTTGGATCGAAGTGCCGTTGAGGTCAGTGAGCTTTCTTTCTAGCCATTCTGCGTTGTTCTGGGACTGCGCTAGTTCGTGGCGGTCGGCCCGCATGGGAGCTGGGAATAGAAGCTGTTGGCCGTCGAAGATGACTTTGTGGCCAGCCTGCTCACCCGGTCCGGTTTCTTTGGGCTTCCGGTGTGTCTTGGTCTCAATGGCAAAGACTCCGGCAGGACTGAGAACGATGTGGTCGATATTCCAAGTTTTTTTGCCAGGTTCGGCGACTTCGAGGTCGTGAAAAACACGGACCGAGTCAGATGAAAGACGGTCGAGGATCAGGCCGACGACTTGCTCTCCCAGCAAGCCCAGTCGGTGATTGTAATAGCTGATGATCCGACTTTTGGCTCGATAGGCAAAAATCGAGCAGAAAATCAATCCTGGGACGAGCGCGAGCCACATCAGTTTTTTGTCGGAAAGCCAAAGTGCCCAAGACATGACTCCACCGACCATGACCAGCATAAGATCATCAGTGAACTTGTCCATGATGTCCGCAGCGCGCTTTTGCAGCGAATATCCGGCAGGGCGCGGCATCTCGTCGAAGGGGCGGCGGAATTGTCGCTCGCGATTTTTAGCAGTAGCGTGGATCCATAACAGGAGAGAGCCAAGCGGTAAGCCAGGCACTAACAGTAGAAACCACATTTGGGAAAGCATGAGACCTCAAGACTGCGCTGGACTAACGTTCCGGGCAATGAAGATCCCGACATCTAACGTGATCGCGTGGGGAATGGCAAAGTTAGAGATATGTTCCGGTAACTACGGAATCTTGAAATCAAGAAACTGGCGAAACCCGCCTAGGGTTTTCTGTTTGACTCCCGGCACACGCATGAGGTCATCCTGCCGTTTCGAACGAAGCGTCATCGCGGGCTTCGATGATGCGGTCGGCGAGAGCTTCGCCGACTTTTGGTAGGCGGCCGAGGTCATCACGGGATGCGGTGTTTGGATTAAGCCGGAAGTCTGCGGGCAGCGGGGCTTTTCCTTGGGCGATTTGATCTTCCTCTTCTTCACCGCGTTGGATGTCGCGTTCACGAGGCAGTTTGTCCCAATCCGTAGCAGCCCAAATGCTTTGGTCTCGTTTTGCTGCGATCCGAACTGCGGCTTTCGCTCAAATGCTCGCGGTGTTCGCAGGAAATAATACCGGCAAGGCTGGCGATGATGGACAGACGAGAAATAACAAGAAGGAGGTACTGGGGCATAGAAATGAAGAGTTGAAACTCCAATCACGGACTAGGCCCGACCCCGCCCCAACAAACATTTACAAACGATTTCGCCTCATTTGAAAATCACGAGCAGTGATGCAGCATTCCTGCCTGCCTCTTCAAGCTATGACAAACCGGTGCTCCCAACCTGATATCCGAGTGTTAGGGTTCATTGAAAAATTGGGAAATCCCGGTTAGACGTTGGTTTGTAAAACCCATCCACCTGCGACCCACTCCTGTGGCCTTATCAAAATGGGAAGAATAACGGAATGAAGATGGAGCCGAGGATCCACAGCAATATATCCAGCGGGATTCCTGCGCGGATGAAATCCGTGAAGCGGTAGCCGCCGGCGCTGTA
This sequence comes from Akkermansiaceae bacterium, assembly GCA_025363295.1. Classification (GTDB taxonomy): domain Bacteria; phylum Verrucomicrobiota; class Verrucomicrobiia; order Verrucomicrobiales; family Akkermansiaceae; genus Luteolibacter. The sequence goes on along the minus strand of JANYEC010000077.1, from coordinate 5,418 downwards.
AACCATCATGTGCGTCTGATAGCCCGCCGGGATGGCAAAACCGACGCTGGCACCAATCATCACGGCAACGATGAACGGTCGGGGATCGACCCCCATGTCCACTCCCATTTGGATGGCGAAGGGGGTGAGCAGGGCGGCCACGGCATTGTTGCTGAGCAGCTCGGTGAAAACAATGGTGAGCAGCAACACGGCGGATAGAATAAGCCGCTTATCCCAGGCACCGATGAGTCCCATGAGGCCGTGGATGATGGTCTTGGACGCGCCGGTGCGGTCCAGCGCCTCGCCCAGCGCAAGGGTGCCCAGGATCATGATGACGATTTTCCAGTCGATCGCCTGATAGACTTCGTCGGATTTCAAACAGCCGCCGAGCACGACGAGCAGCGCGGCCCCGAGGGCCACCCATTCGAAGGGGATGAAATCCTTGGCCCCGAGCGCCATCACCAGCCCCAGTGCAAGCAACGCCACCCAAGCGCGCTGGCGGCGATAGGTGGGTTTCAAATGTTTGGTTTCGCTGAGGTTGGTGACGTCGCTGTCTCGGAAAAGTTCCTTCATGCGCTCGGCGGAGCCTTCGAACAGCAGGGTATCGCCGACTTCGAGTTTCAGGTTTTCAAAACTCTCCCTGAGGTTCGCGCCTTGGCGGTGAACGGCGAGAATGATGACGCCGAAGTGCTGGCGGAAGCCGACCTCGCGCAACGTCTTACCGACGAGCTTGGATCGTGGCCCGAGCATGCCTTCCACGAGCACGGCTTTTTCCGTCTGCACATAGGTGAGGCCGAATTCGGATTTAGCAGCCACGTCGATTCCCGCCACGTCATTGAGGCCACGGACGCCGGAGAGCCGGCTTTTGATGATCACGCGGTCGCCGGGTTCGAATTGCAGCTCGTTCAAGGGCACCTCCACCCGGTTGCCGCTGCGGCGCACCTCGACGATGCGCATGTCCCGGCGCTTTGCGAGCGGGGTTTCCGCAAGGGTCTTGCCAACGAGCGGGGAATCGTCCGAGACGATGGCGGCGGTGAGGAACTCGCGTTCGGCCTCGGAATCGATGAGGGTGGCGAGGCAGGCCCGGTTCGGCAGCAGCTTGCGGCCGAAAAAGATCAGGTATAGCACAGTGCCGACCGCGAGAACGGTGCCGAGCCCGGTGATTTCAAACATGGTGAATGGTCGCAACCCCTTTTGTTTCACGATCCCGTTCACCAACATGTTCGTGCTGGTGCCGATCATCGTGAGCATGCCGCCGGCGATGGCCAGGTAGGAAAGCGGGATCAAAAAACGCGAGGGAGCCATGCCCGTGCGGCGGCAAAGGCCCATGACCACCGGGATAAAAACGAGGACCACCGTGGTATTAGTGATGAAAAAGTGGAGGCCGATGGTGACTGCGGCGAGGGCGAGCAGGGCCTGCATTTCCGTGCGCCCGGCGACTTTCTCGAACCAGCGGCCGAAGCTTTCCGCCAGGCCCGTTCTTTCCAGCGCGGTGCCGACGATGAACATAAAAGCGACGGTAAGGATGGCGTTGTTGCCGAAAATCCCCGCCATGATCGAGGCCTTCTGCGCCTTGTCCACGGGCAGCAGGATGGGGTGTCCGTTGAAAGGCACCACCAGCAGCAGGAAGAACGCGCACATGGCGACCACATCCGGGGACACTTTTTCCCAGATAAACATCCCCACCGTCGCGAGGACGAGAAGACAGACAAACAATTGATCGGGAGGCATGGCCAGCCAGCCTTAGCGGAGGCAATCCGTACTGTCCAGCCGCACAATTTCCCGCCTCCCTAGCCAAATGTGTGAATGAAGCTATTTTTCGGGATCAGGCGATTCGTAACTTGTCCCGAAAGCACCGCGATTTGCCAGGCCACGGCGGCACACATGTGATACACAGCGGGGACGCCGCCCGTAAATCGGCAGTAATCAACCTTTGAACACGGAGCTCGTGCCGGGGAGACCGCGACGCTGGCGCCGGTCATCGGCGCGCTGGTGTTGTCTCGAGCGTGTCCAAACGACCAGCCTCGAAAGCCATTGAGCGGAAGTGTGCGAGCAATCAAGTGAGACTCGTGAGTTCATACTCTGACACGCAGATCCCTCGCGCTCCATAGCACACCCTTCGCCTCTTTACCGCTGCCTTTCATTGCCCGTGCACCATCCTTGCGCTTTGGACCAAATCGTTCCCGCCCCTCCATGAACGCCTCATTCACAAATTCCCTGCTGCCGATTACCGCGCCGTCCGTAAAGTAGCGGATCCGGCAGCGCAACATTTTCGCTATTCCCAGATCCTTCAAAATTGTCTCGTTGTCCTCGCTCTTAAGCATCTCCGCTGTGTTTTTCGTCACTGTAGCGGCGGCCTGCGACCGTCGCTGATTCTCCAAACGTCCCGGTTTCCTCCCCAAGGCCAACCCCATCAAGCGCCGATACAATCGTGAAACCTCCTGCCATTTCTCCGCCTCGAAACCCACGCCCTGATGACAAAAACATACCCGCACCAGGCCTTCGCGCGCTTTCTTTCCATTGCCTTTCTTTCCGCCACCCACCGCTTCCCCATAACTGCTCCAGCGATACTCAGCCGGGTCCTTTACCATCCCAGCTCGCATCGGATTTAGATCAATGTAAGCCGCCATGGTCCTAACTGCCACGCCATCCTCCACAATCACGCTTTTGAATCGATCCTCCCACAATCGCCCAGTCCGTGAACGCGTCCGGTTGAACCACTGAGTGAAACGTTGCAACAGGCCTTTCATGAATTCGCCGAGATCCTGCATGCGGTAGGTGAAACGCTCGTGAATCACATCCAATGCCTCCTCCAGCCCACCCTCATTTATGTAAACGGCCAACCTAGCATTTGCAAATTCCTTCGCCACACCGGCGACAAACGCCTCGCTGTAAATCGCCGAAAGCCGCTTCAACAGCACTTCCTCCGAAATCCCACCCTCAGCCAACGGCGGCACCTCTAAGAGGATATGGAAATGGTTGGTCATTAGGCAGTAAGAAAGCACGCGGCATCCGGTGAAATTCTCCTGCATTCGCATCAAAGCCCGGAATTTTTCCTTCTCCTCACTTCCTAGCACAAACTGTCGATCCACCACGCGTGAAAGGACATGGTAGATGACAGGTTTTCCAGCAGTCTTTCGCCACTCAGCTAGCCATCGCGCCCTTCTCATGAATGAAGAACTACTGCGGCAGGAAAAAATTGTCACGAAGAAAACTTGATAAAAGGTCTGTCCCTTTGTGTGTTCGCGGATCGGTGTGGAAAACTCCTGATGAAAAATGTTCCCCCTCGGTTTACTCGTAGCTCTGTGCGGGCTGTGACGGACGCTCATTCATTCTGAGTAACAACGGGTTGGCTAATTCCGCGCTGCTAGGGAACCGCACCAAGGACGCATTTAATGCTTGATCAAGAAGCTGTTAGATCGCGAGAAAAATTATGCCCCAGCACCCTCTGCTCGATACCGAGTTCTCCCAACGTTTCTTCGCCGACATCCTCTCCCTCTATCCCGGTTCCGACCGACGATACCATTGTCCGGGCATTTCCGACCTCCACTACTGCCAGCTTGGCGTCCTGCGTTGCCTCGACACTGCGACCACCGGCCAGCAATTCCTCCAGCATCACGCCGACCAGAATGTCGCCGACATTGATCCCGGCCACTTCTTCAAAGCACTCAAGAGTCCGCGCAGACTTGCCAACATCACCTCCCTCAACGACCTGCTTGCCCAACACATGCGCCAGCGCGTCGCCGATCCCTACTTCACCTGCCCCGACCTCGCCGGCTGGGACCTCTACGCCGTGGACGGCCACTACCACCACGCCGCTAGCTTCGATCCGAAAACCAAAGACACCAAAGGCAACTCCCGCGCCATCGCCACAGGTCACTTCTTCCGCCTGAACCTACGCACCCATCACCTCAGCTGCCTCGACATGGCCAACCCCGAAGACGGCAAAAAGAAAGCCCACGACATCACCGTCATCAAACGCCGCAGCGCCGCGCAATTGCGTTACGGAGCCGCCAAAGGCCGCAAAGTCCTGCTCGTCTGGGACAAAGCCTGCATCGACTATCATCTCTGGCACACCCTCAAGCATACCCATGGCATCTACTTCCTTACCTTGGAAAAAACCAACAGTGCCGCCGAGATCTGTTCACCGGACCAGCTAGACCGCGCCGAACCGAAGAACGCCGGAGTCATCTCCGACCATTACGTCGGCACCTCAAACGGCGTGATGCTGCGGCGCATCGTTTACACCAATCCCGAAGACGGCGTCACCTACACCTACCTCACCACCGACTTCACCCTGCCCGCCTATCAACTCGTTCTGCTCTACAAGCATCGCTGGGACATCGAAAAAATCTTCCATCAGCTCAAAAGCAAAATGAATGAGCGCAAATCCTGGGCCAGTTCCCTAGCCGCTAAACAAAGCCACGCCATTTTCGAATGCCTCGCCCACAACCTCCTTCTGTTATTTGAAGAACGCCTCGTTCGGGAAGAAGCGATCCGTGATGAAGTTGAGGAGAAAAAGCAACGCGGTCGCACCCGCTCGAAAGCCCGAAAATCCGGCACCACTCAAAACGCAGGAAACGCTGCGAACACCGCTAACCCGGATGGTAATGCCCTCAACAATCTCCAAAAATTTGCATATGGGTTAGATCCAAAGGTAAGCCAAGCAGACGTCGTCTCCTACAACGGAAACTCAATTACCCCAGGCAGTCCCACCGTAATGATCGAAAGAACGCAGGGTGCAGTAGACTACTTGGCGCTGTATTCGCGCTGCAAAGATTTTGCTTCGGCTAGACTCACCTACACCGTTCAGTTCTCTGCCGACTTGAGTACATGGGTTCCAAGCACCACCCAACCCACCGTCCGGGCCGACAATGGCACGCTGGAAGCCGTATCCATCGCATATCCATTGCTTATCGACGGACAACAAGTTCGCTTCTTCCGAGTCGCCGTCGATTTACAATGAGCCTCATCTGACGTTACCGACGTAGGCGACACCTGAGTTCCCGACACGCACAGCTTTTACAGCAATGAACGTGATGGTGCTTTTAATGCTTTTGCGTGTGTATGTTTTCATCATGTTTTGTTGCGGTTTGGATTTTTGACTGATTTTTTTGGAATGGATTTTGCTCCAGATTCAGATCTAACTAAATCCTGAGCGCCGGCAGTGATTTTTCCAAATGCGGAAAGATAATAACAGGGTTACGTCCAGCATGCAGGTTCAGTAACAAAGCGACTAACACAGATTGTCGGTACAGATGTGTATGACAGAGAGGCGGACCCAGAAAATCGGGCCAGTGGCTAAGCTATGATTGTGGTGTGTGGGAACGGCATTTAAACCGAACCGAACACACACAAAATGAAAGACAAACGAAGAAGACACGACCCCGAATTCAAGGCCCGCGTAGCGCTTGAGGCGCTCAAAGGTGTCAAAACCAT
>JANYEC010000045.1 GCA_025363295.1 Akkermansiaceae bacterium | reverse complement strand
TCATCGTGGAACGCGCCACACCTAACAGAACTGATTGTTTCCTCATGCTGATTTCGGGATGATTTTTGTCCACCAACTCGACGCGATCCCTCACAGACCGAGTTGTTTGGACTTTTTTGTCAGCCAGTCCAATTCGACGGCTTGCTGGCCGATTTTGGCGTGGAGCTGGGCACGTTCGCGTTCGAAATCCTCGGCTTCGGTCTTGCCGGAGCCGGGACCGAATATACCCGCGGCTCCCTCGGCCATCGTCTTCTTCCACTCGGAGACCTGCACCGGATGGATGTCGAAGTCCTTAGCGATCTGCTGGATAGTTTTGACGCCTTTGAGCGCCTCAAGCGCTACGCGGGCCTTGAATTCGGGGTCGTGTCTTCTTCGTTTGCCTTTCATTTTTTGTGTGTTCGGTTCGGTTTAAATGCCGTTCCCACACACCACAATCATAGCTTAGCCACTGGCCTGGTTTTCTGGGTCCGCCTCATATCGCAAGGCGGCATGGTGGCGATTGCACCCGCCTCTACGGCGCGTGCGAATGCTTCATCCGCATCGGAAACCATCAGACAGAACGTGGTCGTTGTGCCTTTTAAGGTGGTTGGACTGGTGTTCCTGCCGGGCATTTCATCGGCCAGCATGATGACTTGGTCCTGAATCGAAAGTTCAGCATGGCCGATCAAGTCGGAGCCAGCGGTGCAAAGACGATAACGTTCCTGAGCGCCAAACGCCGTCTTGTAAAACTCGATGGCCTTCGCTGCGCCTTGGACGACGAGGTAGGGAATAAGAGAGGGATAATCATTTTCAGTGAAGGAGCTCATTCTTTTAATTTTTAGTTAGATTTAATCCAGTGGGGGTTTATCTATTTTCACGTTATCAAAATGACGAATCTGCCTAGCTTACGAGGACAGATAAATTGAATTTCTAAAGACCATTTTTTAAAGTGAAGTGCAAGGGAGTATCTTCCCTTTTGATTTAGTAGGCACAGCATTTCAACGATTCTGTTTGCTCAGGTGGACTTAGCCAATTTGCCTTTCAGTCACCGATGCTCATAAAGACGCCGCTACAAAAAAACGGCAGCCCTTGCGGACTGCCGTTTTCATTTAAATATCTATCAACGAAATCAGATTCCCTTTTTCACCACATCGGTGAGGAGGTCGATGACGCGGTTAGAGTAGCCCCACTCGTTGTCATACCAGCTGATGAGCTTGAAGAAGGTGGAGTTCAGCTCGATGGACGAACCGGCATCGAAGATCGACGAGCTCTTGTCGTGGATGAAGTCGGTGGAAACCACTTCGTCTTCGGTGTAGGCGAGGATGCCCTTCAGGTAGGTTTCGGATGCGTTCTTGAGGGCGGCCTTGATTTCCTTAAGCGAAGTCGGCTTCACGGTCTTCACGGTGAGGTCCACTGCGGAGACGGTAGGTGTAGGAACGCGGAACGCCATGCCGGTGAGCTTGCCGGCCACTTCGGGGCAAACAAGAGCAACTGCTTTAGCCGCACCTGTGGTGGATGGGATGATGTTAATCGCAGCCGAGCGGCCACCTTTCCAATCCTTCTTGGAAGGACTGTCCACCGTTTTTTGCGTGGCCGTGTAGGAGTGAATGGTGGTCATCAAACCTTCAGCGATGCCGAATCCTTCCTTGAGAAGAACGTGGACGATCGGCGCAAGGCAGTTCGTGGTGCAGCTCGCGTTAGAGATGATGTGGTGGATCGCTGGATCGTAAAGGCCGTCATTGACGCCGACGACGAAGGTAGCGTCCTCGCCCTTTGCAGGGGCGGAAATGATGACCTTTTTCGCACCGGCGGTGATGTGGCCCTTGGCTTTTTCTGCATCGGTGAAAAGGCCGGTGGATTCGATGACGACTTCGACACCGAGCTCTTTCCATGGCAGACCTTCCGGGCTACGTGCGCTCACGACCTTGATGTCGTGGCCGTTGACGACGATGATGTCGTCTTCTTCGAGCTCAGGGGAAGATTTCTTGGAGGAAACCGTGCCGGAGAAACGACCCTGCGTGGAGTCATATTTCAAAAGGTAGGCGAGGTTATCCGCAGGAACGATGTCACCGACGGCGACGACGTTGAAGGTGGTTCCAAGGTGGCCTTGTTCGACGAGGGCGCGGAAAACAAGGCGTCCGATGCGGCCGAATCCGTTGATTGCAATAGTGGTCATAACAGTATGTGTGAAGACCGATGCGGCTCTTCCGCCCGGCGGGCGGGATTGTGCATGCGAATGTCCAAGCGTCAACCCTACGGCTCGATTTCCTAGGAAATCGACCAATATCAGGCGGGTAGGGTGAAATTTCCCGACTCAAAAAGGGAAAATTTTCCCTATCAATGGAAATCATGAGAGCGCGCGACGTGCGTGGGTTCTAGGTGAGGCAGCGGCTCGACATGAAGGACGTAAACCGTGGGTTGATCGCCCTCGGAGCGTTGTAGAATTCCGTTTGCTAGAAGAAAGGGCTCGGTCACGATCACTCTCCGCAGTAGATGGAAGGTTTCCTTTTTCACGAACAGATTGGCAATGCCGGTCTCGTCTTCGAGCGAAATGAAACAATGCCCCTTCGCCGTTCCTGGACGCTGGCGGCAGATGGCCATTCCAGCGAGCGTGACCGGGACGCCATGGGGAAGATTCCGGAGATCGGTGGCCCGCAGGATCTGCCGGGTGCCATGCTGGTCGCGCCAAATTCGCATCGGGTGCGGACCCGTGGAGGCTCCTTGAGTCATGAAATCTGCGGACAGTCTCTCAGCGATAGACATCGGCGAGAGCACCGCTTGCCTATCCTCTTCTCTTGGCGGAATGAGATCGTCATACAAAGGTAGCTCGATCTGCCAGAGCGCTTGGCGTCGATGACCGATTTTCTCCAATCCGTTAAGCGCTCCGGATTGAGCGAGAAGTCGTTTTTCCTTCGCTGTGGGATGTGTTCGTAAAAGGAAATCTTCTAACGATATGAAAACTTGGACCTCCCTTTCACGCAGAATGCGTTCCGTGGTGACTTTGGATAGACCCTTCATCTGATGAAGACCGAGCCGGATAGCTCTATCATCGATCACCACCGTTAGATCAGCACTCAAGAGACAGCAAACCGGCAGGGCACGGATGCCAAAGCGCTTGGCGTCTTGGAGTAGGGTATTGACCGAGTAGAACCCCATCGGCTGGTTATTGAGCAGGCCGGCGTAGAATGCCGCCGGGTGATGGACTTTCAGCCAGCAGCTCGCATAGGCGATAAGGGCAAAGGAAATGGCGTGGCTTTCCGGGAATCCATAAAGCGCGAAAGACCCGATAGATGCCACGATCTTCTGCTGCACCTCCGGCGTGACCCCTCGCTCCGTCATGCGCAGTCGCAGTGTTTCAGTCACCCGCTGCATGCGATCATCGCTGCGCTTGAATGCCATCGCACGACGGAGTTCATCCGCCTCGGCTCCGCTGAATCCGGCGACTGCCATAGCCATTCTCAGCACTTGTTCCTGAAACAAGGGAACCCCTAGGGTCCGCCGGAGAATCTCCTCGCAGGCCGGATGAATGCAGTCGATTTTCTCGCGTCCATTACGGCGATTGAGATACGGGTGGACTAAGTCGCCTACAATCGGACCGGGCCGGATGATCGCAACCTGGATGGCCACATCATAGAATGTTTGCGGTCGCATAATCGGCAGAGTGGCCATTTGCGCGCGGCTCTCGACTTGGAAAGTGCCGATCGTATCGGCCCGGCATAACAGATCAAATACTGCAGGATCATCTTTAGGAATGGTCGCCAGATCCACCGGGTGCCCCCTTTGTGAGCAGATTTCCAAAGCATGTTCCATCGCTGCTAACATACCGAGCCCTAGCAGATCGATTTTCACGATCCCCATGTCCTCGCAGTCGTCTTTATCCCACTGAACGACGGTGCGCCCGGGCATGGTCGCAGGTTGCAGTGGGACGACTGCATCGAGCCCGTGATCGCAAATAATCATCCCTCCCGAGTGCTGGCCGAGATGGCGGGGTAACCCGAGAACGGATTCATACAAATGGGCAAGAGCTGCCAGACGCGGGTGCGATTCCGGAATAATGTTAGAAATTTTTTCTACAAACTCACCTTTCCTATCACTACCACCTTCGCCCTCCCCTCCGCCCCGGAATCGCGAGGGACTGCTAGAAAAACGATCGGCCACTGAGGGCGGGAATCCGAGCACTTTGCTCATTTCACGGAAAGCCGACTTCGGACGGTAAGTGATAACATTGGCCGTCATCGCCGCGTTTCTCGCACCATATTTTCGGAAAATGTATTGAATGACTTCCTCACGGTGATCACCGGAAGGAAAGTCAATATCGATGTCCGGCCAGCTCTTGCGATTTTCTGACAGAAATCTTTCAAACAACAAGCCACCTCCCACCGGATCGACGGCGGTGATTCCCAAAGCATAACAGACGACGGAGTTTGCCGCAGATCCCCTGCCCTGACAAAGGATTCCGCGCCCTCTAGCAAACTCGATCAAATCATTCACGATGAGGAAATACCCTGGAAAACCGAGGCGCTGGATCATTGCTAGCTCATGTTCGAGTTGCTGGCGCACATTGTTTGTTAGGTTAGGATAGCGCCGTGATACTCCCGCGTAACTGAGCCGCCGCAGCAGGGTGACCTGCTCGACGACCGAAAGCGGATAACCCCGGCCATCTGGATAATCCGGAAAGCGATAGTCGAGATTTTGCAGGGTGAATTCGAGGCGTTCGGCGAGTCGGATCGTATTGCCTAGCGCTTCAGGGACATCGGCGAAAAGCGCGGCCATCTCCTGCGCTGACTTGAGATGTCGCTCGCCATTAGGAGCGAGCAGCCGCCCTGCCTGATCGAGTGGTAGATGGTGACGCAAACAGGTGAAAGCATCGCCCAAGCGCCGATCGCCGCGTGTCGCGAATAGAGGCGCGTTACTTGCTAAAAGCGGGAGCCGCAGGTGTTCTGCTAGGTCTTTGAGGTGGCGGTGCAGACGACCATCATCCCTGAGCCCGTAGCGGGTGAGTTCCACATACACATTTTCCCGGCCGAAAATGCGGATCAACCGTTCTGCCGCCTTGAGCGCGGCCTTGTTATCATCGCGCAGCAAAGGACGGCACACTGGCCCATCACGATCTCCCGTGAGGGCTATCAGATTTCCATCACGATGGGGGAAATCGATCCCATCACCGTGATCCAAGTGCAAGGCGGTCAGGTGTTGGCTTAACTTGCGGTAACCTTTCCGGGTGGCGCAGAGAACAGGGAAACTGCTACCATCCTCCATCTCTAACATGCTGCCAACGAGGGCGCGGATGCCGCATTCCTTGGCGGCGTAGTGCGCGCGTGCCGATCCATAAAAGCCCTTTCGATCCGTGATCGCAATCGATGAGTAGCCCAGCTCGGCCGCACGACGGATCATCATTTCAGGCTGGCTTGCTCCTTCGAGAAAGGAAAATGCCGAGCGGGCGTGGAGTTCATGATAGGCTGTTTTCATCGGTAGATGCCATCGAGTTGCCAGTGGTCAGGCGATTGAAAAACCAGTCTCAGGAGATGATGATCTGCCGCTTGCACATCCCATTCCAATCGCTGCCATGATCCGGCGGGCTCCCACCAATGACCCGAAACCGGATAGGGCCCGCGCAGGTCGATGATCTGCCCCGGGTGTGGGCCTGTTAGCAAAGCAAATGGCCTTGGTTTGATGCCCGCTGATTCATGAGCCACGGCGATTTGAAGCGGTGGCCGGAAACGATGCAGCGGCACCGGGCATGCGGGCCGGGCTTCACTCGCAGAAACTGGCGCTGGCAGCCCCGCCGCAGGCCACAAGGAGAATGCGTCGGGAGAAAAAGAACCCGGAGGCACGGGAATCCCGATGCGGCCGGGTCCTAGCAGCGCTTCCAGTTTTGCTAGAGTTTCCGCCCAGCGCTCCGGCTGGGGTAACTGACGGCCAAACCACTCGCGCTGGGCAGCGGTGGCAAACGTAGTTTCTACATCCAGCTCTAAGCCAATCACCGCCGCGTCTAACAACAGTGAATTCAACCACGTTTGCAAGGGACTCAGCATCCCTTCGACCGTATTCTGCGGCTCTGGCAACCGGATCCGCCGTGGTAGCTCCACACCGGTTTCGAGGATCAGCCGCAGATCGATGCAACTTACTGCTAGATGCCGGGAGGCCAGCCGCCCGGTGAGCGTGTGGAGCAGGCGCTTGATCATGAAAACCAGAGGATCGAGCGCCGTGATGCCGTCGTCGAATTCGATCCTCTGCGTCAAACATTCCGGGGGACGATGCAGGCGCAGGAGCCGACAAATTTTCCCGTGAAGCAGATCGTGCCAGTGCCCCGCTTCCGGCCCCAGTCGTTCGGTCAGCGCCTGACGGGGCAGAGCCATGAAATCACCGAGCGTTTTGAGCCCCCACAAATCTAGCAGAGAAAAAATCGACGGAGAGCGAGAAAGTGTGTGCAGCAAGGTAAGAGGCGCAGCTTTGAGATCCCTCGCTTCTATCCGTTTTCCTTGGGTCAGAAAATGACGGGCTGCTAGACAAGCAAGATCCGGCGTGGCAGCTCGCGCTTGCCAGATTTCTACATCTGGCAGGGAGAGCGACCCGGAGAAATCCCGCGTCTTTGTGGAAACTCCTGATAAATCGAGGAGCACCGTATCCGCAGCCGTGATTTCTAAGTCGGCAGTTAGGGATTCTCCGAGTTCGATGAGCTCTGATAGAAGCGCCGCTTCCGCAGGGGGATCACGCGGCAATACTCGCAGCTCTGGGCAGCGCACGAGCGCCCGGCCAAGCTGCCAGCCTGCGGCAATTCCGGAAAGCCCAGCCACCCGGTTCACGGCCAGCAAAGGGAGTTTTCCCTTCGGATCACGGGACTCTAGGGTAGCCAAAACCGCGCAGGGCAAGCCTTGCAAGTCAGGGCGGCCACGCAAGATCGCGGCAGCGGAAAATTCAGGAAGATGGAGCGCGGTAAACATCTCAGTTCACGCGGTGAAGACGCTCAGGCACTACGTTGATACGCTCTAGCAGCTCGTGCTGGGGACGATCAAAATCGCCCAAAGAAAGATCGGCGGATAGAAGCCAGCGCTGTTTCGCGCACGGCACGATGGGAAAGGATGTGAAAACCACGATGCGCCCGCCATTGCCCTCGATGGTTTGTTTCAAGCGCCACCACGAAGAGGCCGGAAACGCCTGCATGTCTTTGCGCGGCAGGCCTGTCGTATCTAGCAGGAGAAATGGCACATTGCCATCGCGTGCAAGGAGATCCGCCGCCTTGAGCATTTCGATAGCCGCCTTGCAACGGACCCACAGCAAGCGCGAGCACGCCGCTGCCGCAAATGAATCTGGATCAAAAGAATCCGAGCCATCGATCAGCACCAGATCTGGGTGGGAACTCCCCTGCTGCGGTTCTCCCAACAAACCGGCGACTAACAGCCCGAGCCCCGATACCGGCCCACTCGCCACCACCTCGGAAATCGACCCTACTGGAAACGCCCCTGGAGCAAGTAAACTCACCGGTTCCCCGCTCATCATGACTTCCGGCCGCAGTCCATGCGCCTGCGGGAATTTTTCCCGAAGCTGCTGCCGCAAAACGTCGATGCTGAATGACTGCACAAGCGAACTTTAGCACTCATTGAAGAATGTTCAATCGAACAGTTTTTTAGCGATGGCTCAATCGCTGCTGCGGGAGAGATCTATTGCCCGTTTGCGACTCACCGGGCAAGGTCCAAACGTCTTCTTCAAAGGCACGAAACGATGCGCGATATCTTATCGACTGAGTCAGGCGGACATTCTGTCGGCCGAAATCGAGAATGCAGACAGGCTCTATCTAGCGATTTGGTATAATTCGTATCCATGAGAGGCCACTTACAGTTTTTATACTAACAGGTGACAAAAAATATATCACTGAATATTTCTAATTTTTTTCTGCTCGGCGATCCACTGGCGGTCATTGTCGCAGAGGCTGATTTCTTTGGTCTGCGCACGGCCACCATCAGGCTCGATCATAACCAGCGTGCCTTTTGAGTAGGACACCAGCTTGGCGAAAATTTTCCGCCCCTTGCGGTCCTGCCACTCGCGATAACCTTTTTTCTCAAGCCCGGCACGCCAGCTTTTGTAGGCTGCTGAGGAAACCGCCTCACCCTGTTTGATGAGACCCCAAGTGAAGTCCGCATCACCGCGTTTATAACCTCTGTAGCGACCGATCACCTCGCCACTTGGATTGAGTAAAATCAATGACGGATAACCGAGGATTTTGTAACGTTTCCGCAAGGCGTTTCCATAATGCGCGATATCAATCAAGCGGGTTTCCTTAACATCCAGACTAAGATCCGGGTTATCTTCTTTCACATTCGCATCGACGCGCAAACGCACCAATTTTTCATCGGCCCACGCCCCGAAATCATGGGTGGAAAAAAGCTCCTGACTCAGGGCTTTGCACATGGGACTGCTCGCGGAGTCAGTGAACCAAATCAACAACGGCTTACCCTCGCGAGCCGCCCGCTGTTTTGCGATGGTTTCACTGACTTCCCATGGCCCGCGTTTGTTATTTTCTAGCAGAGTCGCCAACTCCGGGATATTTGCATTGGGATTGTCTGGATCCGTAAAAACGATATCTTCGTCAGGCACCATGTTGAGTGGATTCGGTTTTGCACCTGCGTTTCCACCGGCAATCACCGGAGTTCCTTGATCGCCTGCTCCCCTGAGTTGTTGGGGAATTCCAGTCGGGCCGAACGGACTTGGTTCTGGCTTTTTTTCCGATGGATGAGGAAGCCCCAGCTTAGCACATGAACACGTGACGGTGATCAGAGCTAATAAAAATAGAAATCGGTAGCGCATCTAGCAGTCACTTTTCCAGCCTGACAGGTGTGCCGCAATAGGTGCAGCGAAACCACTTAAAAACAAGCATGTGCAAGCAGGCTGGCACAATGTAGCCGAGACCGCGCACATAATGCGCTTTCGAGTTTTTTAAACAAACTCTCGGCACAAACATTTTTTGCCCACAAATCCGACAATTCCTGCTGGCACTCACTAACAAATATATCAGGCCGATTACCGGGAGACTGAATGGGAACATCAACAGCCATTTGGGAACCCAGGAAAATTTTTCCGGCTTCATGTCCGATGCCATTAGCAAAGTTGTTGAAGTGATGGACAAGGGTATCCACACAGCCAAAAGCAGGGTGATGAAGGCGCCAAAAGCCATCGCGATGGGGTGACTGTGAAGTACCCCACGAACATAAAATGGAGATTTGGGATCCCGCCCAGCATTGGTTTCCACTCGAGGCCCTCGAATCAGCGCTAAGCGTTCACTCTCTTCGCCGAGTTCCGGAGTGATTGGTTGCACGGGCCCGCCGTTGATCTCTTCGATGGTTTTGATTCGCGTGGTGTCGATATCCACCCGGACTTGGCCGGTCTCCGCCATTTTGATAACATTCTTCGGCGCTGGTGGCCGGATGGGTGGGGCTTTCGGAATTCTCGCATCGGCCTTTACTTCGAGATCCCCCGAATAACGATTGAGGAAAATGGCGGGTGGAATATCTGCCACCGCCAAACCCCGTTCCACCAGTTGGCGGGCGGGCAGAGGAATCGCAAAGGGCGCGGTGGCTAACAACCCAATCACTTGCGCGGTTTGTTCGTAGTTCACCGGCATCATGAAACTAGCAGCAGGCTCGTCCCCTACTCCTATCAGATCGCGGGCGATAGAAATCCATTTTTCGACATGGACGCGACCGGGTGCGCGTTTTGCGATTTGCAGCATTCGATTGGCGCGTTCAAGCTCGGTCACGAGTTCATCCGCTCCGGCATTTGCAAGCGACTCCACATCGAGAAAGCCCGCCGCTTCGAGAAGCTCGTAGGTTGACTTACCGATTCCTGGAATACTTCTGAGATTCGTCATGGGATAAACTCTGCCGTTTCACACTAATCAATCACGACTCATTGGCAAGCGGTCATGCCAGCGAGGCTAGCATGTCGCCAAGTTGGATCAATTTCGCCTTCCAATCCTCAAGCCTGGCCTTCTCTTGTGCGACAACTTCCGGCGGTGCACGGTCCACAAAACTCGCGTTGCCCAATTTCCCTTCGCACTTTTTCACCTCCATCTCGATGCTCGAAATTTCCTTGCTGAGGCGAATGCGTTCGGCTTCAACGTCGATCAATCCGTCCAGCGGCATATAAACTTCGCCGATGCCTGTAACCGCTGCCGGAGTTCCCTTCGGTGCTTCGTAAGTAGAATCGAGGGTGATCTCCCCTGCCCCGACCAACAACGCGAGCACTTTCACTTCACCTGCGAGCCACGCGGGAGCGGACTTGATCACGAACTTAATGTCCTTGCGCGAACCCATTTTGTATTCCGCTTTGAGGTTCCGCATGCGGCCTGCAGATTCGTAAACTTCGCCAGCGACCGCTTGCGCGGCGACGATTTCCGCTTGGGAGAGTGTGGCTAACAGCGCAGCATCTGGCAGTGGTTTCAGCATCAGAAATTCCCCGGCGCAAACATAGCCCATCCGCTCGGAAAGTTCTTCCGTCACGTGCGGCATATAGGGACTCAAGAGCTGCAAATAGCGGCCCATGATCGCATCAAAAACACCCAGCGATGCGGCCTTTGCTTCCGGCGGAGCGGTGTCGCGCAGGTCAAGTTTCACAGCTTCGAGAAACTTATCACAGAAGTCGTTCCACAAAAATTCATAGAGACGGTGCGCGATTTCACCGAAGCGGTAATCGTCGTAGAGCCGCTCTAAATCGACGGCAAGTTCGTCGAGCTTCGCCATCACATTGAGGTGATAGGGACGAAGCCCATCGAAACCGGTAAATGGCTGGAACGGCTCGCCACCCATCTGGCGCAAGCGGCAGGCGTTGTAGAGTTTGTTAGCAAAATTCCGGCCTTCTTCCACAGAAACCTCGTCGAAGCGCAGATCACTTCCCACAGGGGCAATCCGCATCAGGCCGAAGCGCAGTCCATCTGCACCATATTTCTCCATCAGCTCGACGGGATCCGGCGAGTTGCCTAACGATTTCGACATCTTGCGGCCCTTGAGATCGCGGATGATCGAAGTGAAATAGACATTCTTGAACGGCAGCTCCCCGGTGAACTCGAAGCCAGCCATGATCATCCGGGCGACCCAGAAGAAGATGATGTCGGGCCCCGTGACGAGGTCGTCTGTTGGATAGAATTTTGTTAGTGTCGGAGTGGTTTCACCCACGTTCGCCATCGTCGCGAACGGCCACAGCCACGAGGAGAACCAAGTATCCATCACGTCCTCGTCGCGCGTCCAGTTTTCAGGATCGGCGGGCGGCTCTGATGAGACATAGAGATCCCCAAAGGACAAATGGGACGTATCTAACGACTCCGCATTCTTGAGGGCTTCTAGTTTATCTTTGCGATACCACACCGGGATTTGGTGCCCCCACCAGAGTTGGCGGCTGATGCACCAGTCTTGGAGATTTTCCATCCAATGCGCATACGTTTTCGCCCATCGCTCGGGACGAAACTTGATATCCCCATTCGCCACCGCATCGGCGGCCTCTGGAATTTTTGGATACTTGAGGAACCACTGCATCGAGATGCGCGGCTCGATCGGCACGCCGCCACGCTCGGAATAGCCGACGTTGTTTTCATATTCTTCAACCCGGATCAAAAGCCCCATCGCTCCTAACATTTCAACCGCTTTGCGGCGAGCAGCGAAGCGCTCTAACCCATCGAGGTCCGGGCATTCCGGGCAATGAATGTGCGCGTCCGGTGTTAGAACATCGATGATTTCCAAACCATGCCGGATGCCGATTTCAAAGTCCGCTTTATCGTGCGCAGGCGTAATTTTCAAAGCTCCCGTGCCGAACTCGATGTCCACATGATCGTCCGCGATGATAGGAATCTCTGCATGAGGAAAAGGCCGGAACACCTTGCGCCCGATGTATTTCGTGAAGCGCGGGTCCTTCGGATTCACCGCCACCGCCACGTCGCCCATTAACGTTTCCGGGCGGGTGGTGGAAATTTCCAAGAACTCGCCGGGCGCATCGGTTAGCTCGTATTTTATGAAAAAGAGCTTCGATCGCTGCGGCGTCATGATCACCTCTTCGTCTGATAGAGCGGTTAGAGAAACCGGACACCAATTGACGATCCGCTTGCCCCGATAGATGAGACCCTTTTTGAAAAGCTCCACAAACACATGGCTGACCCACTCGGTGTAAGGCTCGTCCATCGTAAAGCGCTCGCGGCTCCAATCACACGAACAGCCGAGGCGTTTGAGTTGGTTGATGATGATGTCGCCGTGTTTGTTTTTAAAATCCCAGACGCGCTTGAGGAACTCCTCGCGCCCGAGATCGCGACGGCTCACCCCTTCTTTCTCACGCACCTCGCGCTCGACTTTCGCCTGCGTCGCGATGCCCGCGTGGTCCGTGCCGGGAAGCCAAAGCACTTCCTTTCCCTTCTGCCGCGCGCGCCGGGCGAGGATATCCTGAAGCGCGTTGTTTAAAACGTGGCCGAGGTGCAGAATGCCTGTGACATTCGGCGGCGGAATGACGATCGAATACCCGTCCTTCGCGGAGGAGGGATCGGCTTCAAAGCATTTTCCGTCGATCCAAGCCGCGTACCATTTGGCTTCGACGGCTTGGGGTTCATAGGCTTTCGCTAACTCGGACAACATGGGGGCGGATGGATGCCAGAGCCCGCCGGGTTTGTCCAGCATCGGAAAAATGCGAAATGTAGGGCATGTCGTGGCTGTTTTCCCGATCCCAGAAGCATTCCAGCACTCCCCATCGCAGGCACGGTGAAGGTGAAATTCATTTCCTACGCCCAAAAAGAGAGTTTTACTTGAATCCTGCCGAAAGCCCGCGCATATCGAGCCCGCAGCACGCGCACTGGAGGGGTGGTAGAGTGGTCGATTGCGCCAGTCTTGAAAACTGGAGAGCCGAAAGGTTCCGTGGGTTCGAATCCCACCCCCTCCGCCATTTAAAAAACGCAGTTACGGCCGAGATTAACCAGTTTTTCCGCTGAATTTACTCCCCATTCTGCAACCACGGGTAGACCAGTTCCTGCTACATGTCCTCGCTTTCTACTTCAGAATCCCGCTTGCTCCCATAGCGACTCGTGCCTAGCGTGACTCTCCGATGTTTGAATGGATCGTAACTATCTGGCGTTTGCCAGCAGCCCGAATGGCGATCTCAGCGTGCCTATGGGTCACGCTTCCCGTCGCTGCGCAATCACCTCTGCCACCACCGCAGTCCGCTCAGTTCGACCCGTCTGACGTCTATTTTCAAGGCTACCTCGCCACCCGTGCCGCCGAACAACTCGAAGCCAGCGGAGATTTCCAAGGGGCCATGGAAAAGATGCAAAAGGCCACCCAACTTTTCGATGCTGTCCATCAGTACTTTCCGGCTTGGAAATCTGAAATGGTCGCAAGTCGCACTTCGAAAAACACTGAGTATGTGGCTAAGCTTTTCCCGAAGGCCGAAGAACAGCGGGCGAAAAAACAAAACGTCGTCGCGGAGCTAGAAGGCGGTGTCAAAAAATCCGGCATTCTCATTGATCCAGCACAAGGCGTCATGCCGCTGACACCTGGCATCCTCCAAGTTAATCCTCTCGAAAAACGTCGTCTCGCCGATGCCGAAGCGGAAGTGAAGCGCCTTCGCAACTTAGTGAAAAATGCCCCAACTCCGCCCCCGGCAGTTGATTCTTCGCAGATGGAATCGCGCTTTCAGGACATTTCCCGCCAACGTGATCTCGCGAAGGCCCAGCTGAAAGCCGCAGAAAACAACGTCCAGACTTTACGAGGCCAGTTAGCTGCCGCGCCGGTTGAAAGTGAAGTAAAAGCCCTTAATCAGAGAATTTCCGGGATCGAGCAGGAACGCGACGCCATGGCTTTGGCTCTCAGCCAAAGCCGGAGCTCACACACTGAAGCCTTGGCCCGCATCGATACCCTTGAAGCGGATCTCAAGGTGATGCAGCAAAAACACGCTGATCTTGATCGCAATATCAGGGCCGAGCGCTCTGTCGCCAACGCGGTAGTTGCCGGTCAGCGTGCTCAACTTCAATCGCTCGAAAAACAGTTAGCACAAAAAAGTACCGAGCTCACCAAGGCGAACGAGACCATCGGCGGGCTCATGAAACAGCTCGACGAAAGCCGAGAAGCTTTTTCCCAACTCCGCACGGAGCGCGATGGATTGCTTCAAGAGCGCGATCAAATGAGCGCGTTGCTCAAGCTCAACGAAGCCGGCCGCATCCAAGATCTCATCGAGCAAAACATGGGCCTCGCAAAAAACCTTCGCGAAGCAAATGAAAAAGTGGCTCGACTCAATGTGGATAACAATGCTGCCAAGGACGACATCACGGATGCACTCCGGGACCTTGCAATTGCCAAGTCCCAGATCAACAAACTTCACCAAGAAAAGCACGAGCAGGACGTCCGACTCGAGGAGTTAGAAAAACGACTCAAAGGCGAAGAGGCATTGCTCGCTCAAGGAAAGGCCTCCGCCGATCCGGCAGAAGTGGAAGTGCTCCGTGACATTATCCGGCGCCAACTCAGCGTCCAGGAACGTCGCCGTCAGGCGAGTGAACTGCTCATCGCGGCTGCCAAGGACATGGGCCTGCAGGATGAACGCCTCGCCCAAGCCGTCAAATTATTCGATGGCCAAGAAATCCAGCTCACCCCTGACGAACAACGCCTTATCGCTGATAAGAATGTGGATGGCGAGTTCACTTCGCCCTTCGCCCAAGACCGAGCCACCGTCGGCCGTAACACGACCGAGCTGAACAAAGATGTCACCGTTTTCGAACGTACTGCGGAAAAAGCATTTGTCTCGGGGCGCTACCTGCCCGCCCGCGAGCTGCTGCAAATGGTTGTCGAAGAGCATCCCGGGCGCATCTCTGCACTTTGCAAACTCGGTGTGATCGACCTCCGCCTGAATGACCCGACCTCCGCTGCTGATACCTTCCGCCGCGCTGGCGAGTTAGATGCTAACAATCCTTATGCCCATCGGATGTTAGGATTTGCCTTAATGACGCTTGGGGATTTAAAATCCGCCGAAAAAAGTGTTACCCAAGCGGTGGATCTCGCTCCAGACGATGCGAAAAGCCAGATTCTCCTCGCCGCCATCTGCTATCGACAGGGTCGAGCAGCGGAGGCCGAGTCCCACTATAAAGCGGCAATCACCGCCGATCCGATCCCCAGTGAACCTTATTTCAACCTTGCTGTCCTCTGCGCCCGAGACAAGCGCCTTGATTCTGCTAGAGAATACTATCAAAAAGCCCTTGAACGTGGAGCTGTCCCTGATCCCTTGCTTGAACAACGCCTCGCCCAACAGTGAAAATCCGCCATCTACCTAACCTGTTTGCCGCCTGTTTGTTAGCTTCCTGTGCTTCGGGTTCAGGGTCTCATCACACCGCAGATTCCTCGACTCCAGCGCGCAAAACGATGAGCGAGCGGCTCAACGAGAAAAATGGCTATCAGAAAGATGCCAACGGCAATTGGATTCCTCAGAGCGACAAGCGCAGTGCCTTTGAAAACAAAGGCGAAGATCCAAACTTCACGGGGAAATTCAAAAAAACAAATTACAAAACCGGTGAATACGCCAAGAAGTCTTGGTGGGGAAACAAGGCCTACGACAACAAAATCTACGCCGGAAATACCGATGGCAGTCGCTTCCAGAAATCCTCAAACCTACAGGATAAGGGGGCACGCGAATCTGGAAACGCCGCCAAAATCGCGGACCCCTACAAAACATCTAAATACGCAACTAACACCGCCCATGAAGCGGGGAAAAATCCATTGGCAAAGCCGTCAAACGATCAAATCGAAAATCGCAGGAAGACCTACCAAGCACCCGAGATCATCGATTGGCGGGAACAGCGTAATCTCACGATGGACCAGTCAAAGGGGATTCTAGGACATTAGGCGGTGCTAAACAATAAGCTACCGGATTACATTTATTGATTTGGATGAATTTCATAGTTCCACTCTCCATGGAATTTGTTGCGCTTAATGGTTATTTCTCCAAGTTCTTCTTCTGTTACTTTTAGGCCTTTCACATA
>JANYEC010000011.1 GCA_025363295.1 Akkermansiaceae bacterium | reverse complement strand
CGGAAGTAGTCGAGAATCCGTTCTGCGCCCCGATCGCGCTCGAAGCTATGCCACCGAATGAGCTCAGAGAACCGCCGCTAAGATTGTAGGTCGAGGCGTGCGCCGCATTGACCGTGCCGATATTGAGTTGCGAGAAAGTTCCGCTCACATTGGTGTTTTCCGGCGATCCGACTATCACCGTGCCGCCGGTCTGGTTGGCTGTGATGGCGCCTGTGCCGGCAGCCGATCCAGAGCCAAGGCCCCAGGATTGAGAGCCTCCGCTATTAGCGTTGACCGTGGTAATGAAATTACCCCCGCTGATGTTGTAGGTGAAAGCCGCCGCACCCCCTCCTTCTTGGTTCATGTTATTACCCTCAACGCGGAAGGTGCCCGAGTTGAGCGTGAGCGAACCACCCGAGTTGCCAAAGTAACGACCGCCGCCCAGCGTGACCGACGCCCCGTTGATCACCCAGTTGCCGAGGGTATTCGTGGTATTGGTGGTGCCGGTGAAGTAATAAGCGCCACTGTTAAAGTTGGTCGTTGAACCCGCGGTGAACC
This sequence comes from Akkermansiaceae bacterium, assembly GCA_025363295.1. Taxonomy (GTDB): domain Bacteria; phylum Verrucomicrobiota; class Verrucomicrobiia; order Verrucomicrobiales; family Akkermansiaceae; genus Luteolibacter. The sequence continues at coordinate 2,291 of JANYEC010000011.1, read as the reverse complement.
CGCTGGCAGTGCTGTTGAAATAGTAGGTGCCCGTGCCGCCCAAGTTCAGCGTGCCGGTAGACGAATTAGTGAGGTTTTGGAACAGATTCGTTCCGGAGGCCAGAGTCACGGTCGCGGTGCCCGTGCCGTCTTGGGCGATGAAGCCTCCACCGGCCGTCCCGGCCACGGTGGCGGACAACGTGAAGGTGTCCGTGCGCTTGAGGGAGAGCTTGCCGTTGTCGAGCTGAATGGTGCCCTTGACATCGCCGAAGGTATCGCTGTTGCCCACTTGGAGCACATTCGTCGAACCACCCGTGCCGCCATTCACATAAACGGTCGCACCCGTGCTGCCGATGCTGGCTCCGCTGGCAACGCCGACAATCGTGAGCATATTGCCCGTCGCTGCGTTAGCCCCGCCGCCGATGTAGGTATTGCCGGTGTAGGTGTTGTTCCCGGAGAGCACCAAGGCACCACTTGTGGCTCGACTGTAGAGAATCAGGTTTGTAACACCATTGGTTCCTGCCCCGAAATCGCTGGCTGCGTAATCCTTGATGACGGAACTGATCGTGTTACGCCCCGCTGCGTTTTGAGCGTTGTTGTTCACGACCATGAGATCGCCGCCACCCGAAGGACCCGTAAGAACGCCACCGCTAATGGTAGAAGCATTACCCGCGATCGTGGAACCGAAGAGGATACCGTCATTTACCGACAAAGCACCGGTGATGGCAAAGCTGTTGCTGCCCGCGAAATTCAGCTTGAGACTGTTGATCGTCGCGGTCCCCACGGAGCCGGTCACGGCTGCACCTGTGACATAGTTGGTCGTCGCACTGGTCCATGATCCCGCCGCGTTCTGCGTCGTGTAGGTTACCGCTCCGAGGGTGCCCGCCGTGGAGGTGGCAAAGTCGCCATTGTAAAGGACACCCCGCACCACGCCGCCCGCGTCGTCAGCCGTCGCGCCTGCATTGATCGTGTAGCCAGCCGCCGTCACGATGTCTAAGAGGGAACCCGTATTCCGGGTGATCGTGCCAAAATCGAACGTGTTTGTGCCGGTTGAAGCGGCCGGAATTAAGCCGGAGACGCCGGCATTGAGTGTTGTGGCGCTAAAGGTTTGGCTGTTCGTGAAGCCGACCTTACCCGTAAAGTTGATGTTGCCGCCGCCAAGGACCAACGCCGAACCGGAATTGACCAAATTGGTGAAATTGGCAGCTTGGGATGCGCCACTAATCGTCAAGGTGCCCATGTTCACCGTCGTCGCACCGGTCCACGTTTGCACCACACCCGCCGCTGGGGTGATCGTAAGGGTGTTGAGACCCGTCTTGGTCAGCCCGCCGGTGGTCGCAATGCCCCCATTAAGCTGTCCAGCCCAAGTCTGAGCTTGGTTATACGTATCGAGCGTCAGCGTAGCACTGGCACTGATGCTGATACGCGCTGAAGGATCGGTCAAACCAACCGTGGTGCGGATAGTTGAGTTGCCTAGCACACTGATCGCACCGGAAGAACCGAGCGCCGTCGCGTTACCGGCCACAAGCATGCCGCCATTGAGATCGGTGCCGCCGGTGTAGGTGTTCGCGGCACTCACATACCACGTGCCTGTGCCGCTTTTGGAAACCTTGAGCGTGGAAGCTGTGGCGTTCTGGCTGATGATGCCGGTCAACAGATTGCCGAATACGCCATTAAAACCACTATTGGAGCCGTTCAGAGCCAAGGTCACACTCCCAGAGCTGGCGGCCGTGGTGAGGGCCGTGGCGATAAACAGGCCGGAACCGGCCGCGCCGTTGGCGGTGAGGGTCAGAGCGCCTTGCGCGGTGATCGGTGAGGTGATGTTGGCGATGCCGAGGTAAGTGCTATCGGTCTGGATCACGGCGCCCGCTGAAGGAAGATAAGTGCCGCCCGTGAGGAAAAATGGATTGGCGGAACTGCCGGCGGTGGCAAAGGTGATGCCGCCGTTGTTTTCACCGGTGGGCAACGTGATGGTCTGGTAGCCGAGGTTGTTAAAGGTGGCGATGTCCGCGTTGGTCGTGCCCGTAGTGGCGCCGGGAGCGGCGGCGGGGGTCCAGTTGCCAGCGGTTGTCCAGGAACCGGTCGCTGCTGTGCCGGTCCAAGTCGCGCTGGCAGCAAAGGCGGAGGGCGCCGAAAAGGCGATGGCAACGGAAGCGAGAATAGTAGAGACTTGGACGAATGGATTGATACGGGTTTTCATGGGATATATAGGTAGAAGGATAGTACAGATAGAGAGATCCGTGGGGGTTTTTAGAATTTCAGAGCCGGATGGCTTAGAATTTGTGTCGAGAGATCAACAAAGAGTTATTTCT
>JANYEC010000035.1 GCA_025363295.1 Akkermansiaceae bacterium | reverse complement strand
CGTCTCTTGGCTTGTTTGCCGAGAGTGACTTGGCCGTTGAGGGCCTTGATGGTGTGTTTGCGATCCCAGCCGAGCGTGTCGCTGACCTCGTCGATCATTGCGCTTTTTCCCGCACGGTTTCTGCTCGGATAACGCCGACGGCAGCTCTCCAGATATTCTTCTTTGCTTTGATGACTCATGATCCCAGATAGTGTTTTCATCCGGGTGTCATTCTTTCTGGCGCAACGACTAACTAAAGCGGATTCAGCATCCGCACGCCGGTGTCATTCTACTTGGCGCAATGCTTCGCAAGCGTCATTCATATTCGCTTGCCAGACACCCCCCTAAGAACATAAAGATCGCGCTAGGTGAGGAACAATAAACTGCTTTCAACTGTGCTTTTGACTGTGGTGACTTGGGTTAGCCAATCACAGATCGGTGGATGCGATCCCACGGAAAATGTCAGGGTGCTTGGCTCCCAAACTTGCATGACAAGCGGCTGCCATGGAGGAGCGGGACTGGGGCGAGGAGCTTACAACATTTTCAGTCGTTTTGATCCGCATTTTAATGCCTCTGCCACCTTGACTAACGGGCGGTCAAAAGCGATGGCCAGACAGCTTGGAATTGAAAACCCTGCGGATTCAAAAAGCTGCACGGTCTGCCACTCGCCAATGGCCCAAGTGCATTCTTCCAGCGCCGTAACACCTCCGTCAGAACACGCAGTTGAAAGTGGGGTATCCTGTGTCAATTGCCATGGTCCGGCGGACAATTGGTTGCTTTCACACACCCGCCCAGATTATCCGAAGGACGCTCTTGCGCGGCTGGGCATGCGACAGTTAGGCAGCTCCTATCAGCGGGCTAACAATTGTGTTGCCTGTCACCAAAATCTAAGTGACGAGCTGGTGAAGGTGAAACACCCAGCGTTGGTGTTTGAGTTAGATGGACTCTTGGTTGCCGAGCCCAAGCACTGGCACGAAGAGCAGGGATTTTCCAACGCCAAAACATGGCTGGTGGGACAGGCCGTAGCGTTACGAGAGACCGCGGCGCAGGCCAATCGTGAACCGGGTGAGCGCCGAACCGCTGAAATCGAGGCCATTAAAGCATTGTTAAAAGCAACGGGCACCGGCTGGGATGACTCGCGGATGGATCTGATCCACGCGGCTGATGAATATGCAAAACGGGTTTCTAGCATGACGATGAGTCGTGAGCAGAGTGGCGTGATATTGTCCAAGTTGATTGGCAATCGGGCACCATTCCAAGCTGACGCTTTCGACGGGGTCGCTAAGGAATTTCGCACATGGTCCACAGGCTACTATGCGGAGCGTCTAACGTTGGCGATTGACCGCCTGAACCAGTCGGTGATTGCATCCGGGCAGCATGAGATGATCGCGAAGGAACCGCTGAAAGCACTCTTCGATGCTGCCAAACCTCCGGAGAGTTTTGACGCTGCTACTACCGAAGCGTTCGTTCAAAAACTCGATCAAGTGGCAAAACCCCACATCAATGCGGAGCAAAACCGTTGATCCTCAAACCATGGAAATTTCACTCCCATGATCGGCGGATTTCTCAAAATAGGGCGTCGCCTGCTGATCGCTTCTTCGATCATTTTTCTAACGACCTGTTATGAGCCGCCGCATGAGCGGACTCCGGAGTGGGACCTAGCAAGTGGGGAGAAGCGGCCGGACCGCCTAACGGCTCAACAAACATTGGCTGAGGCCACGCCACAAAGCCCCGCGACTTTTTCTCCCGATCCAAATTTGAATCCCGCGCAGAAGCCCTCGCCACCCATTTTACAAATCAAGGAGGAGACGACAATCGATCAAGAATCCTTGCTGGCACCGGGGCAATTCAACCCCGATCCAGGAATGGGGAAAGGTGGCGAGGGAAAAACGGCGGATTCAGGGGGACCTAATGGCCACACCGGGACAGCAGGGAAAGCGCCTAAGATCGGGCGGTTTTTTCAAGATGGTTCAGATTCTAACGATAGCCGATTCTTCAGCCGGGACGCAGGGGCACCCAAGGAAATTCCCAAGTTTATCCCATCCATCCCCGATGATTTGCAATTGCCACGCCAAGGCTTGGAGCAGCGTGAAATCGAAGCCGAGCTGGTAGAATTACCAAATGCGGATCGCTACGAGCCTGACATCGATGGCTCGATGGTGTTGCCAAGAAGAGGGGTGCGCTACGAGGACCACATTTTTGAGCACTGGCATGCGGAGCATCACGAACCTTCTGACAATCCACCTAACACGACCGCAGTTGAGGATCGCTACCGGATTGCCACGGGTGTTTGGAATCGTTATCTGGATGATCGTGTTGCCGAAACTCCCTATGAGCAAAAGACCCCCTACCTCTGGCACCCCTACTATCAAAGTGTGCTCAAAGGGGATATTCCAATCATCGGACAGGACATTTTCGCCTCGTTGACCTTACAAAATAGCACAGAGATTGAGATCCACGAAATTCCTGTCCCTTCAGGCGTCAGCGCCGCGAGGCCTAACAGCGCTGAATTTTATGGGCGAGGTGACCAAACCGTTATCAACACCAACACCAGTCTGATTTTCGACCTGTTCAAGGGCGAGACGTCATTCAAGCCCGTGGAGTGGTTGTTCCGTATCCAGCCTGTTTTTAACACGAACTATATCTCCGGTCACGAAGCAAACGTCGTCTCGGCGGACCCGCGCGGACTTGACCAATCAACGGCCAATCCTCCTGATAACTCCGGAATCGTGAACCCCGGAGATGTCGATGCGTTTCTCGATCCGTTAGTTTCCAACGCCCATCATCCGAATGCAACCGATCGATTCGAGAACCGAGTTGGATTGCAGCAGTTCTTTTTTGAGTCACACTTGCTAGATCTTTCTGAAAATTATGATTTCGCGGTAGCACGCGTTGGTATTCAGACATTTAACGCAGATTTCCGCGGCCACGTTTTCACAGACTCTAACATGGGATATCGGCTTTTCGGAAATCTACAAAAGAACCGCATTCAGTATAATTTAGCCTTGTTCGATCTTTTTGAGAAAGAGTCCTTTTCAGATCTGAATACTTTCGATGACCGGAACCAGAACGTCTTCGTTGCCAATGTATATTTCCAAGATTTCCTCACCGAAGGCTATACCACTGAATTCAGTTTTCTGGCCAACTGGGACAACGGTAGTGATAGTGGTCTCGTTTATGACAGCGCGGGCAACATCGTGCGTCCGGCACCTATCGGCACCGTCGCGCCTCATGATCTGCAAGCTTACTATCTGGGGTGGAATGGCGAGGGCCATATCGGTCGTGCGAACATCAGTCATTCACTCTATCATGTTTTTGGGCAAGATGATTTGAATGGTGTTGCCGGACACTCGGTTGACATCAGCGCGTGGATGGCGGCAATGGAAGTTTCTGTGGATACTAACTGGATGCGTCACAAATTCGTTCTATTTTGTGCATCGGGCGACGACGATGCCACTGACCATACCGCGACAGGGTGGGACGCCATCGTGGATAATCCGAACTTCATCGGCCCCTTCAGCTATTGGCAAAGGCAGGGAATGAATCTGGGCGGCACAGCAGTCGCCCTCAAACAGCGTCTGAGTTTGATTCCCGAACTAAGTTCTAACAAGTTTCTGGGGCAGTCCAATTTCGTCAACCCGGGAATCTTCATCGCCGGACTGGGCGAAGAATGGGATCTAACGCCACGGTTGCGCGGGTTCGCAAATTTGAATTACCTCCTCTTCATGGAAACGGATGCGCTCGAGACCGCGCTCGTCACTGACAAGATCAGTCGAGAAATCGGATGGGATCTCAGCTTCGGAGTGGAATACAGACCCTTTCTCACAGACAACTTGAAACTTAATGCAGGATTCGGCATGTTGTTCCCGGGAGCAGGTTTCAAAGATATTTACAGCACTGCATCGACTGGAGTAGCGGGTTACACGACAAATTCTCAAGGCTTGGCGGATGTCCTTTGTAGCGGCTTCCTCACGGCAATTATGACATTCTAACAATGAATCGAACGATGATCCATCGACTCATGGCCTGCCTTCTCGCCACTGGAGGATTGACCCTATCAGCCTCTTCGCAGGAAACCGCTACGGGTTACGGAAGTCTTTTCGGTCCGCCCATCGCCACCTCCGATCCTTCAGCACAAAAGGCTGCGGTCATTCCAAAAGCAAACAAGGTGGATCAATCAAAAGAGGCGGTGTTGTTGAAAAGCCGCGGTTGCATCGCTTGCCATGAGAATTCCCACGATCCGCATGGAAGCGAATTTGTCCGCCTCGGCTGCACGGACTGTCACGGCGGTGATCCCACTCCGGGCCTAACAATGCGCCAAGCTCACCCGACTCCGCGCAATCCCGTGTTCTTTGAAAGCGCCGCGAATCCGGACTCCAGCGATGTGTTGCTCAACCACGAATCTCCCGAATTCATCCAATTCGTGAACCCGGGCGACCTGCGAGTGGCAAGGAAAACCTGTGGCGATTGCCATGCGGAGTCCGTCGATCATGTCAGCCACAGTATGATGCGGCATGGTGCGATGCTGTGGGGCGCGGCGGCTTATAATAACGGATCTTACCCATTAAAGGATTCAATCTTTGGGCAGGCCTACGGTGCTAACGGAGTTCCTCTCGCGTTGCAAAGCCCAGTGAAAGTCACGCCGGAAATGCAGAAGACCATGGGCATCGTACAGGAGATATTCCCGCTGCCGCGCTTCAATGTTTCGCAACCGGGCAATCTTTTCCGGATTTTCGAAAAGGGCGGGACTAAGCTAGCAGAAATCGGCAATCCCGATCCTTCCGAGGCACCGGGGAAACCCTTTCGTCGGTTAGGAGAACGCGGACTTGGGACAAATTCACGGGTTGATCCCGTGGTCATTGGAGCACATAAGACACGTCTGCATGACCCATTGTTAGACTTCTTTGGATCGAACAACCGCCCAGGCGATTATCGGTCTAGCGGATGCACCGCTTGCCACGTCGTTTATGCGAACGACCGCTCTCCTTCAAATTCCGGTTGGTATAGTGCCTTTGGAAATCAGGGTCTATCATTCAACCCGGATCCCATGATATCCAAACAGGAGAAAGGCCATCCCATCGCTCACAAATTCACCCGCAGTATTCCATCGAGCCAGTGCATGACGTGCCACATGCATCAGGGAAATTTGTTTGTGAATCCCTATTTGGGTTATACTTGGTGGGATCAAGAATCGGATGCGGAATTTATGTATCCGAAGCAGCAACATAATCCGACGGACGAGGAAATGGTGAAATCGCTGCGCAAAAATCCCGAAGCTGCTGCCGCGCGGGGATTATGGGGCGATGTCAATTTCCTCGAAAAATCCGCCGAGTTGAATCCAAAGCTCAAAGAAACGCAGTTTGCGGACTATCATGGCCATGGTTGGGTGTTCCGAGCGGTGTTTAAAAAAGATCGTGAGGGAAATTTACTAACAGTAAAGGATGAGAAAATTGCTCATGACGACAAAGACAAGTTCAAGAAAGCGGTACACCTGAAAGACATCCATCTCGCGAAGGGAATGCAGTGCGTGGATTGCCATTTCCTCAACGATATGCATGGCAATGGCCTTCTCACAGTCGAGCCAAGAGCGGCGACTGCGATTACTTGTATCGACTGCCACGGAACAGTTAGTAAGCACACGACACTCGTCACTTCCGGAGTCGGTGGCACTCTATCAGAGAATGGAAAAGTAAAGCCGGTTAATCTTCGCGAAAGCAACACACCTTTTGGTCCCCGTTTCACTTGGAGCGCAGATGGCAAGCGGCTGATGCAGCAGTCGTCTATGGAGAAAAACTTACAATGGGAAGTCCCGCAGACTCTCGATACGGTCACTCCCGGATCGGATCACTACAACGTCATGAGCGCTTATGCGAAAACTCTGAGGCGTGATGGGAAAAATTGGGGGGCTGTCCCCGATGATCCAAAAAAATGCGAAAAAGACCTCGCCCATAGCAACGAGGCTATGGACTGTCAAACCTGTCACACCTCATGGGCGACCAGTTGTTTCGGCTGCCACATGCCCATGGAGGCAGATGTTAAGATGGCAGCTAACAAATTTGAAGGAACTACTTCGAGGAATTTCAGTTCATATAATCCTCAAGTGGTGCGTGATGATGTCTTCATGTTAGGTCTCGATAGCACCGCTAAAGGGAAACGCCTCGCCGTGCTACGCTCGTCCAGCGCTGTAGTCGTCGGCTCGCAAGGCGCAAACCGTGAACAGTTCTACAGCCAGCAGCAAACCGTCTCCGCTGAGGGATATTCGGGCCAAGCCTTCAACCCTCATTTCGCGCATACCACGAGCGGCGTTGGCACCACGAAAAACTGCACGGACTGCCATATCTCGGCAGCCAACGACAACAACGCGATCATGACTCAGCTCCTCGGATTTGGCACGGGGACCGTCAACTTTTTTGGTAGATATGGCTACCTCGGCACCGAAGATGGAGTGGAGGGAATCGCCTGGACCGAGCGCACCGAGCCACAGGCGGCGATCGGCAGCCACCTGCACCGGATTGCTTACCCGGATAATTACAAGGAACACCTCTCGAATCACTCAATTTTAAAAACCGGCTACGAAAGTCATTCCAAAGGCGGCGCACTTGACCTTCAAGCGCGCGGTGAATACCTCTATGCGGCACTCGGGAAAAATGGCTTCGGTGTTTTCGATATCGCTAACATCGACAATAAGAATTTCTCTGAACGTATCACGACTTCGCCCGTATCTCCCTTCGGCCAAGTCACGTTTATTAAAACCGCATACGCCACGTCGGTGACATTGCCTAGCACTCTCATCAACGACCCTAATCGAAATCGACTGCCCCAGAACGAAGAGCAACCGATCGCCGCCTATCATGGCTACGCCTTCGTGACCGATCTCGTGGAAGGCTTGATTGTGGTGGATGTAGCGACCCTGCTAGATGGTAATCCGGCTAACAATTTCATCAAGCGCGCTGCCACATTCAATCCCGACGGAAAATTGAATGGCGCGCGGCACGCCTGGATGGCCGGGCAGTGGCTTTACATTAGCACCTCCCAAGGCTTAGTCGTGGTCGATGTCTCGAACCCGAAGACCCCGGTCTTCGCCGGCGGATATACAGGCTCATTCCTGAAGGGTGCCCGTCAATCCACGGTGCAATGGCACTACTGTTTTGTCACCGATGCAGAGGGCCTGAAAGTGCTAGATATTTCCAATCCCGCAAAACCCACTCCGATTCCCGGCGCGTCCGTTTCATTGGGGAGTGCGGGAGGTCTTTATATTGCGAGAACGTATCTTTACATCGCCGATGGTTCCTCAGGCCTAGCGATCCTTGATGTGAAAAATCCTGAGCGGCCGCAGCTCCTCAATCATTTCTCCGCCGACGGAAAACTAACCGATGTGCGTGATGTGCAAATTGGTGCCGTGAACGCCTCGATGTATGCGCTCGTTGCCGACGGCCACAATGGCATGCGTGTCCTGCAACTGATCTCACCTGAAAACGTTCCCGGCTACATGGGCTTCTCACCGAAGCCCGAGCCGAAACTCATCGCGACTTACCCTACGGAAGGTGCTGCAATCAGTGTTTCCCGTGGCCTCGACCGTGACCGCGTTGTCGATGAAAGCGGCCACCAAACGGTAGTGTTCGGGCGGCGCGGCTCCCGCCCATTTACTCTCGATGAAATGAAACCCTTTTTCCGCATGCCAAATGATGGGGGCGAAGGCGCAAGCAATGGACCGATCTACAAGGTCTCTGATGTAAAGCATGGTGAAGGTGACACACTGCTCAATACCTACGGAAAAACTCTAACTCCCTCTCTAGCATTCACCCTTCCAAAGTCTGCGGAACGTGAAGTCCCAATGCCCTATCGGGGGCGCTTGAGACAGCGAAGAACCCCTGAGGGAATGCAATGGTGACGCGCTAGTTCAGTAAATGCGGCACTGCTTGGGTTGAACCAAGCTGAGTGAGCGAGATCATTATTCGGCGGCCTCGTCGATGTCAGCTTCAGTGTTGCCTTCTTCGCCTTCGATAGATGCATCTTCGTTTTGGGCATCGTCGCCATCAGGGATGACGATGGAAATATCTTGAAGCTTCTCGTTACTTTTAAGTGTTAGGAGCTTCACTCCTTGAGCATTTCTTCCGGTCTCGCGGACTTCGTTGGCACGGATACGAATGCTTTGGCCGCTGGAGGTCATGAGCATGAGTTCATCTTCCACGGTGACGGTGACGGCGCCGACAACAGGGCCGGTCTTATCCGTGACTTTCATGGTGATGATGCCTTTGCCACCGCGCGATTGCTTACGGTAGTCTTCGAATGTGGTGCGCTTGCCGATTCCGTTTTCGGAAGCGACTAACAAGGTTGAGCCCTCGGTAACCAGAGCAAGTCCGATGACAAAATCCGTTTCGCTCGGGCGGATGCCCATGACACCAGCGGTGCCGCGACCTAACGGACGGGTATCATCTTCGTGGAATCTGAGACTCATGCCTTCATGAGTAACGAGGATAATTTCATTGCCGCCGGATGTGAGACGGACGCCGATGAGTTCATTGTTTTCCTCAAGGTTAATGGCGATGATACCGTCCTTGCGATAGTTCCTGAAATCATTGACAGCAGTTTTCTTGACCTTGCCGCTACGGGTGGCGAAGAAGACGAAACCGGCTTCCTCACGGAAGGTGATATCGTTGCCGTTCTCATCCACCGTGCGCTCGAGGCGGAGGAGCGCGGCGATTTTTTCCTCCGGCTTGAGGTTGAGCACGTTTTGGATGCTGCGGCCCATCGCCGTGCGTGAGCCTTCTGGGAGTTCATACACCCGCTCGACATACATTCGTCCGGTGTTAGTGAAAAATAACAGATAGTCGTGAGCTTGAACGCTGAAGAGGTGCTCGATGAAATCGTTCGCCTCGTCCTTCTTGGTGGCGCGAGTTTCCATGCCTTTGAGGCCTTTTCCGCCACGGCCTTGGACCCGGTATTCGCTCGATGGCGTGCGTTTGATATAGCCCCGGTGAGACAGCGTGACAATCATCGCATCATTCGCGATCAAGTCTTCCATAGCGACTTCACCCGCCTCGGCGACGATCGTGCATCGCCGTGGCGTGGCGAACTTATCTTTGATCATGCGAAGCTCGTCCTTGATGATGATGAGCACGCGTTCCTCGCGGGCAAGGATATCGAGGAAATCCTTGATATCGATGAGCACGCCATCGTATTCACCTTTCACCTTATCCTGCTCCATACCTGTTAGTTGATAGAGGCGGAGCTCTAGGATGGCATTTACTTGGCGTTCACTAAAGTAATACGTCTCACCGGAAATAGAGGCCTGCGAGCGGATGAGGATGCCGAGCGATTCAGCGGTGGAGAGCGGGAAACTATAGGCGGTGAGGCGCTCACGAGCTTCGTCGCGATTCTTTGAGGAACGGATGATTTTGATGAAGTCATCCAGATGGCCTAACGCGAGAAGGAAAGCTTCCAACAACTCGGCGCGCTCTTCGGCCTTTCCTAACAAATAACGAGTCCGCCGGGTGACGACTTCGCGGCGGTGCTCAATATAGGCGTCAATGCCTTCCTTGAGCGAGAGTTGCTTGGGGCGATTTTTGTGAATCGCAAGCATGTTCACGGAGAAGGAAGTCTCCATGGAGGTGAGTTTAAAGAGCTGGGCCATGACCACTTGCGGGCGGGCATCGCGTTTCAGCTCGATCTCAATGCAGGTATCCTCGGCGGATAGATCCCGCATGCCAGAGATGCCGGTGAGGGTTTTTTCGTTCACCAACTCGGCGATGCGTTCCTGAAGGGTGGCGCGGTTTACGCCATAAGGCACACCGCGGATGATGATGTAGGAGCGTCCGTTAGCATGTTCTTCAATCTCCATTTTCCCGCGCATACGCATGGAGCCACGTCCGGTGCGGAAATATTCCTCGATGCCGCGAATACCGCGGATTTCGCAGGCCACCGGAAAATCCGGGCCTTTCATGTGCTCCATCAGTTGGGGCAGCGTGATCTCGGGATTGTCGATCTGTGCGCAGATTGCATCAACCACTTCGCCGAGATTGTGCGATGCGAGATTGGTGGCCATGCCAACGGCAATGCCGGTGCTGCCATTCACCAAAAAGTTAGGAAATGCCGATGGCATGACCGATGGCTCGGTTTGGGAGCCGTCGTAGTTAGGAACAAGATCGACGGTGTCCTTATCGAGATCATCCATCATCGCGAGGCCTAACGGATGCAAGCGGGCCTCGGTGTAACGCATGGAAGCCGCAGAGTCGCCTTCGACCGAGCCGAAGTTACCTTGGCCATCGATGAGCATTTCACGCATTGACCATGGCTGGCCCATATTGACGAGCGTGCCGTAGATGGCCATGTCTCCATGCGGGTGGAAGTTACCCATCGTTTCACCAACGATTTTGGCGCACTTCACGTGAGGTTTTCCGGGGCCGACGCCGAGCTGGCGCATCGCATAGAGAATGCGGCGTTGGGAGGGCTTGAGGCCGTCACGGACATCGGGCAGGGCACGAGAAATAATCACCGACATCGAGTATTCCAAGAAGGACTTGGAGAGTTCTTCGGCGACGTTGATAGGTTTTATGTTAGCTTCGGACATGGTGGGAAAATGGGGTCAGGCGCGGGAAAGGGCGTTGGCTGAGACGAAGAGGTTGCGGACGCGGAAAGCGGCGGGGGATTCTTGGAGGAGAATTGCCTTCATGTTGGGAGATTTTGCGGCGAACCATGGGACTGGCATTTTGCGGCAACTGTGGTTGACCCATGAAGGAGCCGGCAGGTTGTGGACTTGGCTGAGGTAGGCGGCGGTGGATGCTGCAAAGGCATCCGCGTAACCGCCATCGCCAAGGGCGTGCGAAATCAAGGCTGGCTCGTCTGCGAGAAGAGCGGGATCGGGATTTGCCTTGAAGCGATCAAGAAAGTTACGAATCGCATAGCTGAAATCCGTGGAGCTTCCGACGTGGGAAAGGCTTTCGCGGAGTGTTTCGTTGTGGCGGCTCATGGCGTGGGGTCCGAGTTGAGTTCTGATACGAGTTCTTCGATGTAGAACCGGACGCGGGGAGGGAGGAGGCTTTCCTTGTAATAGCAGACCACGAGGTCACAGGCTTTGGCGGCATCCCTGATGCCTGCGAGTTTCAGGAGAGTGATGATATCGGCGCGATCTCCATCAGTGCTTGCGTCCGCAGCTCTGCTGGCGAGGCATTTCATCGCCAACAAATATTCCGTAGTCGGACGCATGATGCGCAGGTTGCTGAAGATCGGCATGCCGTCGGCAGTGTATTCGGATTCGTTTGAGACAAAACCTTTGACGCCGTCGTTGAGCCAATTCGGCTCGAAGTCAAATTCCTCTGCGACTTTTCTAGCGGATTCGATCACTTCGGTTTTTGGAACAAAGATGCCATCCACGTCGCGGGTGGATTCACGGGCATCGAAGGCTAGAATCATGGCGGCACCGCCGAAGATGCAGATTTCTCCCATCACACCCTTTTCATGGAGGAGCTCATTCAAGCGCGCCAAGGCGGCAAGAATTTGCTCTTTGGTGAGTTTGTCTTTGGAGGGCATTGCTTAATTTGAATGGGCTTGGCGGATGAAATCCGCCGCCACGGTTAGACGTCGAGATTGCGGACGTTGAGGGCGTTGTCTTCGATGAAGCGTTTGCGGGGCTCTACGACGTCGCCCATGAGGACGTCGAACATCTTGTCGGCTTCGACGGCGTTGTCCTCGTCGAGTCGGACGCGGAGGAACTGGCGGACTTCCGGGTCCATGGTGGTTTCAAAAAGCTGCTTGGCGTTCATTTCACCGAGTCCCTTGAAGCGTTTGATCTGCACGCCGCGGCTGGCGATTTCGAGAACTTTTCCGAGAATTTCCGGGACAGCGAAAATCGGGGTGATCTTCTGTTTTTCGCCATCGCCTTCGACGATTTCGAAAATGGGCGTGTCATCATTGAAGAAGACCGCAGTGTCGATTCCACATTCGGCGAGGCGGGAGAAAATACGGGTGATGGCGTGGGATTCGTGGAGTTCGTGAAGATTCGCACGGCGAGAAGGGCCGGTGTGTGCGGCGATTTCCTCTTCTGTTAGAATTTCATCGAACAGCCGGAGATCGCGGTTTTCGGCGGCGAAGGCGCGGAGGTCGGCTTCTTTCGGGAAGTAGGTTAGAACTTCATCGTTACCGGTGCGAATGCGGACCATGAACTCTGGCAGGTGGCCATCCTGGCGGGCGGCGAGGTAGTTTTTGAAGTTGCCACCGTTGCCTTCGATCGAGCTGGAGAAGCGTGAGAGTGACGATAGATTTTCCAGAACGACTTTGAGTTCCTCGGCCGTGAAGCTACGGGATTGGTCGTAAGTGCGGAGCTCGACTTCGCCGGCCCCTAGGTCGATTAGGATTCGGTTGAGCTGGTCGTTGTCTTGGACGTATTCCTGACGCTTTTTCCGACTCACCAGATAGAGCGGCGGTTGAGCGATGTAGAGGTAGCCGCTTTTCACGAGGGCGGGCATGTGGCGGCAGAAAAATGTTAGTAGCAAGGTGCGGATGTGCGAGCCGTCCACGTCGGCATCGGTCATGATGACGATTTTATGATAGCGAACTTTTTCAATATTGAATGATCCTTCCACTTCGCCATCGCCAATGCCCGCACCGATGGCGGTGATCATGGATTGGATTTCCTTGTTTTGAAGGGCGCGGTGGAGACGGGACTTCTCGACGTTGATCAGTTTTCCACGGAGCGGGAGAATCGCTTGCGTCCGCCGGTCACGGCCTTGTTTTGCGGAACCACCGGCGGAATCTCCTTCGACAATATAAAGCTCGGATTTCGCAGGATCACGCTCTGAGCAGTCGGCGAGTTTACCCGGCAGGCCGCCGCCGAAGAGGGCGGACTTGCGGACCGTTTCACGGGCTTTTCTAGCAGCCTCACGAGCACGGGCCGCGTTGATGGATTTCTCGATGACGCGCTTGGCGAGGGCCGGGTTTTCATCGAAGAACTGCATCAGGCCTTCATAAACGATTGAGGAAATGACGCCCTCGATCTCACCGTTGACGAGCTTGTCCTTGGTCTGGGAACTGAAGCGCGGGTTCGGCATTTTCACCGAGATGATGGCGATCAGGCCTTCGCGGCAATCGTCGCCCGTTAGTGCAGGATCCTTGTCCTTGAGAATTTTGTTAGCCTTGGCGTATTGGTTGATGCCACGAGTGAGCGCGGTGCGGAAGCCGGTGAGGTGAGTGCCGCCGTCGCCGTTAGGGATGGAGTTGGCGAAGCAGAGAATCTGATCGTTATAGGAATCGTTGTATTGGAAAACCACGTCAGCGAAGACATCGTCCGAAGTTTTTTTACCGTCGTAGTCGATTTCGATGGAGCGTTTGCCGTGGAGGATGATTGGCTCTTCGTGGATGAGAGTTTTGTTTTCGCCGAGCTGGGCCACGAATTCCTCGATGCCTTTTGCGTAGAAGAACGTGGTCTTCTTGGCGGATTCAGGGCGCTCGTCTTCGAGGTCGATGGTGAGGCCGGGGTTAAGGAAAGCGAGCTCGCGGAGGCGGGTGGAAAGTCGATCGAATTTGAACTCAATGGTATCCACAAAGATCGTGGCATCGGGAAAGAAGGTAATCATCGTGCCGGTCTTGCCGGGATCGACCTCGCCGATGACGTGAAGTGGCTGGGTAGTTTTGCCACGCTCGAAGCAGATCAGATAGACTTTTCCATTCCGCATGATTTCCGCTTTGAACCAATCGGATAGAGCGTTGACGCACTTGGCACCCACGCCGTGGAGACCGCCTGAATATTTGTAGGCGCCTTGGCCGAATTTGCCGCCGGCGTGGAGATTTGTTAGAACGAGTTCGACGGCGGGCATGCCGAATTTCAAATGCATGTCCACCGGGATTCCACGCCCGTTGTCGGCGACGGAAACTGAGCCATCGACGTGGATCGCCACCTTGATGCGATTGCAATAGCCAGCGAGGTGCTCGTCGATCGAGTTATCTAACACCTCGAAGACACAGTGGTGAAGACCGCGCTCGTCGGGATCCCCGATATACATTCCGGGGCGCTTGCGAACCGCATCAAGCCCTTCGAGCTTGTCGATTTGGGCGGCATCATAAACCTGCGCCGCGGCAACCTGTGTTTCTGCTTTTGGTGATTCGTTTGAAGACTCTGACATAGTGCGGCCAGAGCGTCTGAAATCCTACCCCCGGAGACAAGGAACTTCGTTAAAAAACAGGGCTTTTTTTGGGTCGTTTTTTAACGTTTTAAGTAATTGATGATGAATGGGTTGAATCATCACTATTTGCCCATCCAATCCTTCATAAACCACACGACGGCCAGGCAGATGCAAAAGGCTAGAATAAACAGCGTGATGATGGCCAAATTCTTCGTAGTTTCCGCTCTTTCGAGGCGCTCGTGATCCACGATGGCATCTGCTGCAATCCGCCGTTTGCGTCCGCTAGATGACACGGATCTTTCGCTCGTGAGTGGGCCTTCGATGGGTTTGTAAGTTTTTTCCCGGAGAAAGGCATCACCGCTGGGTAAGGGCTCTGGGGGGCGTGGTGCGCTCACGATGGCTTGGCACGAGGGGCAGGGCCCACTGACATCAGCCTGCGCCCGAGGCACCGATAGGTTTTGGCCACAGTGAGGGCAGGTGAACTTGATCGGCGTAGCATCGGGGCCGGGGAGAGGTGTTAGCGCGGGCTGCATCTCCAGAATCCGAGTGGGAAAATTTCACGCATGGAAAATTACAAGAAATCCGCAATCTAACCGCTAGAGATTCAGGGTTGCAAGCTGCCACTTGAGCAACACGTCCGCAGGCTGGACTTCCTCCGCCGCAATGTTTTCGAGCACGGCACGAGGCGCGATCAGGGAGCCATCGATGTCGAGTTCGGTGGCGGCTTTTTCACGCTTGCTGATGAGGAGATCCACCTTGCGCTCGAAGTCACGATCACGCTTCCGGCGTTTTCCGGAGGGTCGCTCGGGCCACTCGGACTCCGCGAGTCCGTCAACGGATGACATAGCCGCACGAAAGCGCTTCACACGCTCCGCCCGGAAATGGTGGGGAATCGCAACCTCCTTCCGATCCGCAAGGTCCATGCTCCATTCGAGCAATTGGCGATTGGGGGCGACCATGAAAGAGGGTCGGTCCCACGCTTTCGCTTCGCCATCGCGCCATTGCCAGAGTGCTTTGAGGAATGCTAAACCGTAGGGCTCTAGCCTGCCAGAGCCTTGAACGCGCCAATTTTCCTCTTGTGAATCATCGCGGTCCAACACTTTCTGGCGGGCTGCTAAACAGCTTTCTTCAAACCATTCATAACGACCTTTTTCCTTAAGTGCGGCGACAATGATATCGCCCATTTCTAGGAGGTAATGCACATCGTTGAGTGCATAGTCGATCATTTTCGGAGACAGCGGGCGCTTCCCCCAGTCGGCCTTCTGAGAGGTTTTAATGAGTTCAACGCCGAAATAATGGCTCACCAAATCGCCAAGGCCAAAGCGGCGCACACCGAGCAGTCTGGCACCGATTTGAGTATCGTAAACCACTGCGGGGAGGGCGCCGAATTGCCGCTTGAACATGGTCATGTCATAGTCCGCTCCATGCATCCAGACCGTGGCCTCCGCAAGATAGGCGCCTAGCGGCGAAAGGTCCTCAATGGCCAGTGGGTCAATCAAAACGCACTCACTGCCGAACGCAAACTGGATCAAACACAAGGACTCACGATAACGGTGCAAACTGTCCGCCTCGGTATCAATCGCACAAATCAGCGCACCCGAAGCCGGGCTGCTTTTTTCGAGATGAAGGATGAGTCCGTTAGTGGTATCAATCATGGGTTCTATACTCGAACTGGCGACCTAGAGTTTAAGGAATCTATGGAGCGGGGTTCAGGCTGACAAGGGGAAATTGGATAGATCGCCCCCGATCCTCAAACGACTTTAAATGAAGCTGCCTGATCTGGAGTGAGCTCCATCCATTGCCATGGCAGTCCGTGTGCATTGAGGTCCGCCATGAAGGCATCCGGGGCGTGTTGCTCGATGTTCCACACCCCAGGGATCCGCCAGGCTCCGGCGAGGATTTGTTTCGCCCCGATCATCGCTGGCACGCCCGTCGTGTAGGAAATCGCCTGAGATCCGACTTCCGCGAAGCACTCCTCGTGGTCGCAAATGTTGTAAACGTAGATTGCTTTGAGTTTTCCGTCCTTGAGACCGGTGATGACATTGCCGATGCAGGTGCGGCCTTTGGTGGACTGACCGAGATCGCCGGGGTTAGGTAAAACGGCTTTGAGAAACTGGAGCGGGACGATTTCCATGCCATTGTAAATCACTGGATCGATGCGCGTCATGCCGACGTTCTGGAGCACTTCCAGATGTTTCAAGTAATTGGGCGAGAAGGACATCCAGAATTGCGCACGCTTGATTGTCGGGATGTGTTTCACAAGGGATTCCAGTTCTTCGTGGTACATTCGGTAAATCTCGTAGGTTCCCACGCCGTCGGGACAAGTGAACGATTGGTGCTCAGACATCGGCGGAGTTTCGACAAATTCGCCGTTTTCAAAGTGCCTGCAATCTGCCGTGACCTCGCGGATGTTGATTTCCGGGTTGAAATTCGTGGCAAAGGCCTTGCCATGATTTCCGCCATTCACGTCGATGATGTCGAGCGTGTGGATCTCATCGAAATGATGCTTGAGCGCCCAAGCCGTATAAACATTCGTGACGCCGGGGTCGAAGCCGGAACCGAGCAGCGCGGTGAGCCCGGCTTTTTCGAATTTTTCCTGATACGCCCACTGCCACGAGTATTCGAATTTTGCGACATCGAGAGGCTCAAAGTTCGCCGTGTCCATGTAGTCGCAACCGGCGAGCAGGCACGCGTCCATGAGATTGAGATCCTGATAGGGAAGCGCGACGTTGATAAGTAGCTTGGCCCCGGTTTTGCGGATGAGCGCGGCGGTTTCCTCAGCGTTGTCCGCATCGACCTTCGCGGTGGCGATGCTGCGGCCGGTGCGTTTTTTAACTTCCGCAGCGATGGCATCACATTTTGAAAGCGTGCGTGAGGCGAGGGTGATTTCGCCAAAAACTTCGGGGACCATGGCGCATTTGTGAGCGACGACGCTGCCGACTCCGCCGGCTCCGATGATGAGGACTTGATTCATATTGGGGAATTGAGGCACTAGGGGTGAAAGAATCCCGGCCCGCTGGCAAGGAATTCCCCGTGACGAAGCGCAATCTTTACCGGAAATTTCCGACAACTTTTCGGTGGCATGGCGTTTTCATCCCTGAAAGGCTATCGCCAGACGAAATATCGACGTTCTCCATGAAACTTACTCACCCATCCCTCAACTTCCGCCGCAGTGCGGGCTTCACTCTTCTTGAAATGGTCATCGTGCTTGGCATCATTGCGATGATCCTCGGGGGCGCGATTTTCGCCATGAAGGGCATTCAGGACGCTGCAAAACTGAAGCAGGTGGATTCCGACTTTAAAAGCTACGAAAGCGCGCTTTCAGGCTACAAACTCAATGCTGGCACTTTCCCAACGACGCAACAAGGCCTCAAGGCCCTAGTGGACAAGCCCACTTCCACCCCGGTTCCGCGGCGCTGGGTGCGGATCATGGACAAGGTGAGCCTGGATCCATGGGGCAGCGAATACACCTACCGCTTCCCGGGCAAGAAGCGGGCCAATGATTTTGAAATGATCAGTAACGGCCCAGATGGCTTACCTAACACCCCAGATGATCTCAGCAGTCAGGACGAGTAATCGCTCGCGCGGTTTCACCTTGCTTGAAATTGTTGTGGTCCTCGGCATCGCCGCGATGGTGATGGGCGGTGCGGCAGGATTCATGATCTATTCGTCAGACGAACGTGCCCTGAGAGATATTTCTGGGCAAATCGAATTACTCGCCAAACGCGCCCGCACCACATCGATCCTCCAGCAAACTCCGTATGCCTTGGAATTCCGCGTGGGTATTGTCCGCCTGCTGCCGCTCGCTCGCGCGGGAATTGTTAGTAAAAAAGGCCCAGGACGAGAGGATGTCATCGAGTCTGTGGACGATGATAAACAAGTGATTTTAAAAGACGGCATGAGTCTCTCCATTCTCCGCTGGAATTCCGCGAAATGGCTGACCACTGAGAAGAACACAATTCACGTCTGGCGTTTTGATCCCGATGGCCTGTGCGAGCCAGTTTCCATTCGTCTTTCGTTAGAAAAAAGTTGGTCTGAGGACACCTATCACCCGCTCACCGCCTCCATCCGCGAAAGCCAGCTCGAAGTCCGATGATTCTGCCCGTCCATCACCCGAAACGCGGATTTCTTCTCTTTGAGATGATTCTCGCATTGGCCGTGTTCAGCATCGCGGCGACTGGATTTGCAGTCGCGCTCAATCGCATGGCAAAAGTCGCCGCCCTTGCCCAAAGCGAACTGCGTATCACCCGCATTTTGGACAGTGCGCTGGATGAGACACTTTCCCTGCCAGCCCTCGAAGAAGGCGTCACCAATAGCTCGGTCGGCGATACTGGCATCGAACTGGACACCACGATCAAGCTGCTAGATAAACTTGAAAACGAGGACGGCCAACCCCTTCAAGAAATGTTTTCGATCAACATCACTGCCAAATGGTTTGAAAGTGGCACATGGAATGACCGCACAGTCGAGACTTGGCGCTACGGCCGGATGTATCAACCATGATCACGCATCCTGCTAGACCCCGGCCTTCTGGATTCACGCTGCTAGAGCTGGTGATCGCGCTGGCATTGCTCTCGATGCTGATCGGCATGGTTTTCAGCACGGCCCGCACATCACTGGCACTGGGAAATACAATCGTCCAGACTCAGAACAAGGAAATGCTCCAGCAGGCGTTTTTCGAGCTCCTTCACCAACGCTTTTCCGCGCTTCCCGGGGACACTCGCATGGAATTAAAAGTGGATGATTCGGGCTCCCACTACATTTCCGATCTCACCTTGCAAAACGTCCCACTCAGCTTCACTTGGGGCGGCCAGGCGCGGATCGCAAAAGCCGTGCAACTCTCCACCGTCAAACGCCGCAGCGGCTACCTCGACATCGTCCTGAGATATTACGAAAACGAAATCCTCAAAGACTCCGCATCGACTGTTAAAAGGACCGCAGGCGATGAGAAGCCCTTCGCGGAAATCGTGCTGCTAGAAGATGTCGCATACTTCGAGTGGCGCGTGCTCGATGGCCGCTCGATGGAATGGCAGTTTGATTGGGACACCCCAGGCAGACTTCCATTGCAAGTCGAACTCACCATGGCCATCGGCGCGAAAGGCGAGGAAATCCGCCAGATTTTCTGGATCCCGCCGAAGCAAAACCCTGAAGTGGTCATGCGCCAAATGCTCCAAAGCGGCGGGAATGCCAGCGGCGATGGTACCGGCGGAAATCCAAATGGAGGTGGCGGCACCCCAGGTGGAAATCCGGGAGGAAACCCCGGCGGCATCCAGATCCAAGTCCCTCCCCCATGACCACCCCCACCTCTAGCAGCCGGAAATTTCGCGGTGTCGCATTGATGGCGGTGCTCTGGCTGATCGCGATTCTGTCACTTGCCTGCATGGCCTCGTTGCGGGTGATCTCCTTCGATATGGAACTCGCTTCATCAAAAATCCATGGCTCCCGTGCCCGCCAAGTGGCGGAAATGGGCATCGCGATAGGCTCCAATCCTGTGGTGAAACGATCCGATCCCCTCCTCCACCGCACCGATGATTCCACGGGTGAGGGTTATGACGTCAAAGTCATTTCCGAAGGCGGCCGATTCAACCTCAACTTCATCCTTCTTCACGGTGACAAAAAGCTACTTCAATCGATTTTCGTCGATTGGGGACTCGAAATTAAGGATGCCCAAAGGGTCACTGACGCCTTGATCGACTGGGTTGATGCCGGTGACGACGAGCAGCTCAACGGCGCGGAAAAAAAATATTACGAAAAGGAAGGTCGCATCAACCAGCCGTTCAATCGACCGTTTTATGACATCAATGAAGTGAGCCTCGTGCGTGGCATGGATCTGGTAGAGGCGGTGCGCCCGGATTGGCGGAATTGGTTCACCATCTGGAGCGGTGGTCCGCTGGACTTGAATGAAGCTCCCGCAGAATTGATCGCCGCCGCTGCGGAAATCACCGTGGAACAAGCCGATATTATTCCTCAAACGGTCCGTGGCCCTGATGAACAGCGCGACACGCCCGATGACGTTCCCTTTCAGAATGCCGCCGCCGCGCTTGCACTTTTAGGCATTGATGCCAATGGTCGCCCCGATCTTGCCCAGCGGTTCATGGTGAATGACGCCACCACCCGTATCGAAAGCACGGGCATCGCTGAGGGATCCAAACGCAAAATTACTGTTATCGTCCGCAACCGCACCGGGAAACCGGCGCTCCTCGAACGCACTGAAGAAATTATCCCGTGAGTAAAACTAACGAAAACGTGCTTCTTGTTCCCGGCGAATCCGGCTGGGAAATCTGGACCGGCCAAGGCCCCACCGAATTTATCCTCCATCGCGCGACCACCACCGAGCGGGCAGGCGATCTAACTGATATTCCTAACGGCGATCTACTTCTGCTCTTCCCCGTGAAAGCCATCACCGCCGTGCCCATGCGTGTGGCCAGCGAGGACGACGCGCTTTTCCCCGATCTCGCCGCCCTTCACGCCGAGCGTCTTGGCCTCCGCCCGGACCCAATGGCGGGCCAGCTCACCGACATTTTCGTGATTGCCCGCGAGGCGGAAAACTCCGCGATCGTTTCGATTCTGCTGCGCGCGCCGGGCGAAGGCGAGATGCCACCGCGCGGACCGAAGGGTTTTGATATCTCACCACGCGCCTACCCGCTCACCGGAGAAACCATCGCGGTTTGGAAAGAATTCGGGCGTTGGGTTTTTGCTCTCTCACACCAGGGAAACCTCGTTTATTGTCAGGCGACCTCCGTGGATACTGGCAGCCCTAACGATAACCTTGCTCGGGAAATCCGGCTGGCTCTGATGCAACTTTCCATGCAGGGACTCGATCTAACACCCACCCGCATCATCCTCTGGACCCGTGCGGAAGAAGTGAGCCCCGCTTCCCTCTCTGCTGCGTTTCGATTGCCTGTCGAAATTTCACCGCGACCCGCACCTGCGCTGCCCTCGCCTCTCAGTAAGCTCCTTCCTGCGGACATACGTGCCGCCCGCCGCGAGGCCCTGAAGCGACAGAACATCATGATCGGCATTGCTGCCGTGGCCCTATTCTACCTCGGGTTGATCTCTTGGTTCGGCTACGGTCTTTGGAAAGATAACAAGGAAACGAACAATCTCCTGAAACAAGCTGCTGCCGCCGCCCCGGATAGCGAGGCATACGCCACTCACATTTCCAGATGGGATGAGCTCGCCAACGCCATCGACTTGGCCAATTCTCCAGTCGATATTCTCAGCCGCATCGCGTCCTGCATTCCGCCGAACAGCGGCCTGCGCCTTCGCACCGCCGATATCAGTGCGACGGAAATCAAGCTCATGGGCGAGGCACCGCAATTAGAGGCGGTGAACGGATTCAGCCTGAAACTCTCGAAAAACACCGACCTCTCTCAGTTCGATTGGCAAACACCGGAGCCGAACCAATCGACCCGCGGTTGGGAGTTCGTTTTCAGCGCAGATATTCCTGCCGTGGAAGGACAACCTTGATTTTCCCCCGACTCACCGACAAAACCCTTCCGCCACGGCCTTTATTGTTCAACGACACGCTTTTTCCTCTATTCTCCCGAATTTCTCAATGTCACCCCGCGAAAAAAAACTTCTCACCTTCTTCGGCATCGCGGGATTTGCCGTGATCAATTTTCTCGGTATTGGCTTCTACAAGACCAAGCGCATCGAAGTGACGAACCAGCAGAATCAAGCGCGCCAGAAACTCGAAACCGCCAAAAACTTCAGTGCCAGCCGCGAACAAGTCACTGACCAAATGGACTGGCTCGCCGCCCACGAGCCGCAGCCTAGCGCCAATCAGGACGTCCAAACCCAGCTCCAACAACTCACCGAGCGAGAGGCCAGGTCCACCGGACTCACCATCAAAACCCAGAAGCCTCTCCCTACCGACGCGACCGCTGGCCACTACTATCACCGCGCGAAAATCCAGATCACCGTCACTGGCACCGAAGAAGCGCTCTACCGCTGGTTTGATCACCTCAATATGCCCGACAATTTCCGGATCGCCTCGCAAATCCGCATTTCTCCTAACGCTCAAGACGACACCAAGATCGACTGCACCGCGACCATCGAACAATGGTTCGTGCCGCCACCTTCTGCCTGAGGCCATTGAACTCTCAACTCTCAAATCGCAAATTTGAAATCCTCCTTCTCCATCTTTTTTTGCATCGCCCTCCTGACCACCTGGGCGTCGGCCGATTTGCCGCAAAAAATGCCCATCTCCCGCTACTCCGGTCTTTGGATGAACTCCCCTTTCACCTCAAAGCCCCCGCCTGCGATAGGCGTGGCCGAAGTCAACCCACTCGATGATTACGCGTTGGCTGGCGTCTCACCCATCAATGG
>JANYEC010000069.1 GCA_025363295.1 Akkermansiaceae bacterium | reverse complement strand
CTCCAGATATTCTTCTTTGCTTTGATGACTCATGATCCCAGATAGTGTTTTCATCCGGGTGTCATTCTTTCTGGCGCAACGACTAACTAAAGCGGATTCAGCATCCGCACGCCGGTGTCATTCTACTTGGCGCAATGCGCAGGGAGAGGGCTATTGGACAATCGCCTATTCTTGGCTATCCTAATGCATCAAACCCATGTATTCGTTTTCGCGCTATCTAATTTTCATCTCACTACTCAGCGCTCCCTCCGTCTTGCTCGCGGTACCCGGAGATGCCGATAATGATGGCATTCCAGATGCCTACGAAACCAACACCGGAATCTATGTTTCAGCAACCAATACAGGAACCAACCCCAATGTTGCTGATACTGATGGGGATGGGCTGAGTGACGGTGTCGAAACCAACACGGGAATTTATGTTTCCGCGAGCAACACTGGCACAAATCCACTCAAAGGGGATACGGACGGGGATGGTCTTAAAGATTCTTATGAGAACAACACAGGTATTTACATCAACCCTCTGTTCACAGGCACAAATCCAAACATCTTCGATACCGATGGTGACGGGACCCCCGATGGCAATGAAATCATCAATTTCACAAATCCTGCAAATGCTGCCAGCAAGCCTACCGTTTTGCGCCCGGTGCCAGGAGACGCCGACAATGATGGAATCCCAGACATTTATGAAACTAACACGGGGATTTATGTTTCTCCCACAAACACCGGAACAAACCCGAATCTCGCCGATACGGATGGAGACAGCGTGCCAGACGGCATGGAAGTGAATTTAGGGACCAACCCATGTGATGCTAACAGTAAAACCTCACGTCCTAACATCATCTACATTCTCGCAGATGACTTGGGTCCCGGGGACATCGGTTGTTTTTGGCAAAACCAGCGGACGGGAACCCATAAGTTTATCACACCAGGGTTAGACGCCATGGCAGCAGAGGGCGCTAAGCTGACCCATCATTATGTTGGTGCCCCTATTTGTGCCTCTTCCCGCAGCTCGCTTCTCCAAGGGCGCCACCAAGGCCACTCAGATATCCGCGACTCACAGTTCGATTATCCCCTGCCTAAGAATCACACCCTAGCCGGCGTCCTTAAATCGGCGGGTTACTATACCGTTCACATCGGCAAGGCGGGCTTGGTAGGAAATGCGAACAATGGGTATACACAAATACCGGATGCCCATCCTTTGGTGCGCGGTTTTGATCGTTTTTTCGGGTATTTAGGACACACCGCAGCGCATGAACACTATCCCCGCAACGGGACAACTGAAAAGCAGGCCTTCATTTACGACGACTGGAAAAAAGTCGATTCCGCCTATGTCGATCTCTACACCAGTGACGCATGGACAGGCTTTGCTAAGAAAACCATTATCGAGGAAACCCAGAATCACCCGAATCGTCCGTTTTTCATCTATCTCGCTTACGACACCCCCCACTTCATTAGCCAGTTTGCTCCGACTGCAAACTATCCCACGGGCTTCGGATCGAGTGGGGGCATCCAGTGGACCGGTGCGCCTTCCTACGTCAACACGGCCATTAATGATCCTTCTCGCATTGATAGTTCTGCCAACCAACATCCTTCAGTCGATCCTACTTGGCCGATCGTAAACCGCAGGTATGCATCAATGATTCGCCGGATGGATGATTCGGTCACCGATATTCTCCAAACACTGCGGGACCAAGGCGTTGCCAATAACACTTTGGTAGTTTTCACTTCTGACAACGGAGCAGAGTCGTTAGAGGTGGATCCTCAGTTTTTCCAAAGTTACGGCGGATTTGAGGGTCTCAAGCGGGACATATGGGAAGGCGGCATCCGCACCCCGACGATTGCTTGGTGGCCAACTAAGCTTGTTGGAACCAACCAACTGAACAATATCCGCGAAATCACTCGCCCCTGCGCCAATTATGACTGGATGGCGACATTCGCAGAGTTGGCGAAAGCTCCAATTCCCGCCTTCACTGATGGTATATCTATGGTGCCAACCTTAACCGGGCAAGGTACCCAAAGTGACAAGGGCTATCTCTATTTTGAGTTTAATTATGGCACCGCAGCTTCGACAGTAACTAATGCCTACCCCGATTTCCCGAATCACGGAAATAATCCCGTAGGGCAAGAACAGGCTATCCGTATTGGGAATTACATGGGGGTGCGGACCGGTATTGCCTCCGCAAATGACTCCTTTCGAATCTACAACGTCGTCACCGATGTGAAACAAGCCGTGAATCTGGCTCCATTTCTTCCCGATTTGCAGCAACGAATGAAATATCTAGGTCTCGGAGCCCACCGTAAACTTCCTACCGTGACCCGCCCCTACGACACTGGGCTCATCCCTGCAATTGCGCCCACTCCAATAAGGAACGGTCTCAAGTGGAAGTCGTTTGAAGGTTACTGGCCATGGCTGCCTGACTTCCGCACCTTGACGCCAGTCTCATCCGGAGAAAGCCCAATCATCTCACCGTCTCTCAGCTCAAGGGCCAATGATTTTGGTCTTTCATTTGAGACTTATCTTTCCGTGCCAACCAGCGGTGAGTATTTCTTTCAAACTTCTTCAGATGCTAATGTCGATCTGTGGGTAGATGAAGGTCATCTGATCGACAATGATTTCACTTTCACTGCGACGAAAACGTCGAGCTCGATATTTCTCTCTGCAGGGCTGCATCCGATCCGGCTCTATTATCGCCACCAGACGACGGGCACAGCGGCCCTAACGCTAAGCTATTCAGGCCCTGGCATCACGATGCAGCCAATACCATCCACATCGTACTTTGTAGATGGTCAACCGACGATCCTATTGCCGGATACGGCCGTCACCCGCATGAATATACCTGTGACAGTC
This sequence comes from Akkermansiaceae bacterium, assembly GCA_025363295.1. GTDB lineage: Bacteria > Verrucomicrobiota > Verrucomicrobiia > Verrucomicrobiales > Akkermansiaceae > Luteolibacter. Next base: position 26,826 of record JANYEC010000069.1, on the reverse strand, counting down.
GACGTTTTAGCAAATGACAGCGCACAAAACCCCCTAACACTTCAAACAGTCGGTGCTGCTAGTAACGGAACAACTTCGATTTCCAACGGCAAAGCTGTATATACCCCAACAAACAAATTCATCGGATTTGATAATTTCACGTACGGAGCGAATGATGGAATATCTGTAGTGCCTTCATCAGTTTCCGCTTCTGTATTCTATGATAATGAAATCTGGATGCCATTAGACGAGGGGCAAGGAACCAGTGTCAAAGCATACGGATCTCCGACGCCCCCAGCAGGTGTTTTAGTCGGCACGGCCGATCCCTCTACGTCATGGGTCAACGGAGCACTCAAAAAAGCTCTCACATTCGATGGCATAGATGATCAAGTCAACTTCCCAGGACTTTCACTACCCACCGGAGCAGCACCACGCACTTTCTCTTGTTTCATCAAAACCTCCGCATCCTCCGTGCCCGGCCTCCAGACCCTCTTCAGTTATGGGGCAACTGGCAATGGCCAACGTTTTAGTGTTCGCCTCAATAACGTTGCCAATGTTGCAGGACCACAAGCCCTTCGCTTGGAAGTTGATGGCGGAAGCCTCGTTGGATACAAACCCATCAATGATGGTGTGTGGCACCACGTCGCCCTTGTCCTTGCAGATCAAAATAACGACAGCGTCCTCAATCTTAATGAAACAAAACTTTACGTGGATGGAATTCTAGATCCGATCACCAGCACCCCATCCATTCCAATCTCAACCGGTTCGACACTCATCCCCTGCATTGCTGGATCTAATCATGACAGTGCTTATCACCTCGCCGGCACCCTAGATGAGATTCGAATTTTCCCACGCGCTCTCACTGCAACTGAAGTTTCCGACCTTTCCCTGTCGATTCCAAATCTGCTGACAATCACCTCCCCTAACACCGATAGTGATGGTGATGGAATGACCGACCTTTTTGAAAATATCGCTGGGACTGACCGTTACAATGCAAACTCAGTGCTTAGAATATCATCGATTACCCGGGCCAATGGTTTGATCACCCTAACATGGCCAGCTGTCGTCGGAAGAACTTATCAAGTGGAAGAGAGTACTTCACTCAACACGTGGCAACCCGTGCCAAATGTGGGGCCGGTAAACATGACAGAGAGCACCACGTCGCCACTCAGCGTTTCGTTTCCACAAACAAGTGCGGCATCCCGATTCCTGCGTTTGCGGGTGACGCTGACAACTTTCTGAGCCGACCTTATCGCCACGGGACTTTTCACTGAGCGTGCATGACGCTGCTGTAAAAGCCACTGCAAGTCAGGTCGAGATCTTTATTTTGGGAGATAGGCATGATTCCAAAAATGAGGTTTTCAATTATCACACCCAGTTTCAACCAAGGGCGTTTTTTACAAGGTTGCATTGAAAGTGTGCTTGTTCAAAAGGGGGTAGAGGTTCAACACATTGTCGTTGACGCGGGCTCTAACGACGAGACGTTAGAAGTGCTTGAGCGCTATCCCCACCTCGAATGGACCAGCGAACCAGACGGAGGCATGAGCGACGGAATCAACAAGGGATTCCGCAAAGCCACTGGGGACTGGGTGATGTGGCTCAACTGTGATGACTACTTGCTTCCCGAGGCCCTCGCAAAGGTAGCCGAGTATATCACGGCTCACCCTGACCGAGACGTGGTGCACGGCGACTGCATCTATGTAACAGAGAACAAAACTACGATCCGACGCAAATACGACACGCCGGTGGACGAATTAGATTTCTTGTTCGTCGGATGCTGTATTCCCTCAACATCCACTTTCTATCGGAAAGAGATCATCGCAAAAAATCACCTGCTAGATATCACTTATCGAAATTGCATGGACTGGGAGTATTACCTGCGGCTGACACGCTTAGGATTCCGATTCGGCTATTTACCGGAGGCCTTAGCGGGATTCCGCTGGTATGAGGACAGCACCACGCAAAAACACTGGCAACGCATGATTGACGAAGGACTGCGGGCGCAGGAAGAGCATATCGAAGCAATGGATCTCCCCGCTGCATTGAATAACGCGGCTATCCTCAAGTTATTGCGCAAAATCTTTCAATTCCGTCGTATTGTGAAACGCATCGTGACGCATGGAAGGTTGTGGTGAGATTCCGCAGCGAGTCCGTTGCTTGCGGCTCACATTGCTTCGGTGGAGCGAAACAGCCTAGCGTTTTGCAGTAATAGTTTCTATCATCTTTCCTAAATCACCATACCATCATCGCCCTCTAACACCTTTTTATCGCGATGCTCCGCAACTTAATACTTCTTATCGTCACCCTAGCCGTTGGTCTTGCGGCGGCCAGTGGCCAGAGTTTCTGGATAGACGAGGGGGGGACTGCCTTCCGAGCAATGATGCCCACGCTTAAAGAGTGGTGGCAGATGATTCTTTTTCTCAAGGGATCGGACATCCAGATGGCGTCCTACATGTATTATGCGTGGTTGTGGCACCAAAAACTCGGCTTCGCGAGCGAGTATGCACTGCGCTTGTCCAACCTTCCCTGGCTGATAATCACTGTGTTTGCTTTCCGGCGCGTGCGCTTCTGGCCGCTGGTCTGCTTACTCTCGCCATTCGTCCTCTACTTCGTCGATGAATTCAGGCCCTACTCGATGCAAATCGCGGCCGGCGCATGTGCTGCCGCTGCGCTATATCGAGTAATCGAGGGTGCTGATAGGGAGGGATTTGTCGGGGTCCACGCCGTCTGCGGGGCCTGCCTGTTCCTGATCGCGTGCAGCCTCAATGGAGCCGTCTTTGCCGCTGGCGTCTCACTTGGCGCGGTGATCATCCGGCCAGAGTGGATACGCACGCGGGGTTTCTGGATGCGCACCCTTCCGTGGTTGGCCGCTTCAATGGCGATGGGCGGCTTCTATGTATGGACCTTGATGATGGGATTTCGCGCCACGAAAATAGAAAGTGCGGGTATCCTCAATGTATTGTTCGGATTCTATGAAATGGCAGGCTTACTAGGGCTGGGCCCGGGTAAGAACGAACTGCGTCGCAGCCTGTCCGCCATCTTGCCCCATCTTTGGATTCTCATTCCCGCGACGGCGTGCATGGCCGGGGCTTGGTGGTTTGGCTTCTACCGCTGGGTGGAGACTACTCCGCGCCACGTCGTCGTCGGCATCGTGTGTGCTGTCGCGCTGCCGATTCTAATTCTCACAGCAGCGGGAGCAATGATGGATTTTCAAGTGCTTGGTCGTCACCTCAGCCCCGCAATTCCAGCCGTTTTACTGCCGCTCGCCCACTGCCTGAATGTGAAAGAATCACTGAGGCGAGCCCCTCTCTTGTTAGGCTTATGCGCCTGCCTCTTGATGCTGATCTCCTCGCTTGGTGTCCGGTTTTCGAAAAGGCATGCTAAGGACGACTACCGCCAAGCCACCGAGATCGCCATCGCGGAGCTGGCGAAAGGCAAACGGGTCCTCTGGCAAGCAGACATGACATCCGCTCGTTATTATGCGTTTCGCAAAGGCGGTATGGCTCTCATGGACGCAATCCAAGTTCTCGAATCAGAACCTCCGACAGGACTGATGTTTGCCGACATCATCATCCTAAACCGACCGGAAATAGCCTATGGAAACCGAAACTATCAGGAAGAATTCCGAAACAATTTCTTTAAATTGAACACAAGTTTCGCTGGGTTCGAAATTTGGGAAACACAATAATTTTTAATGCATCGAGATCTACCCATTTCCATTGTCGTCTTCGCCCAAGTGCCGCCGCCTGAGCACGGACAGAGTCGCATGGTTTCATTGGGTTTGAAAGCACTTCGGGAGAACCCGGAAGCATTCGATGTTTTCCACATCAACGCCAAGTTCTCAAATACTCTCGAAGACATCGGCGAGAGTTCGCTCGGAAAATTATTCCTAACCGGCAAATACCTTTTCAAGGCGATCCGAGTGAGAGCTAGAATGCGAAATCCTATTCTCTATTATGTCCCTGGGCCGGTCAAATGGAGCTCGGTTTTTCGTGACTGGGCACTACTTTCTGTGCTGCGTGTTTTCTATTCTAACGTGGTTTTCCACTGGCATGCGATCGGCCATGGCGAGTGGGCTCATGAATCCGAACGGCTAGCGCTCAGGGGACCGCGCGGGATCGACGCCCTCGCACGCCGCATCAGCAGGTGGGTTCTTGACGACCCGTTTGCTTCGATCGCCGTCTCCTCCACCTCTGAGAGGGATTCTATTGCAGTTGCCTCAAAACAACCCTTCGTAATTTGCAACGGCATCGAAGACCCTTGTCCAGATTTCAAAGAAGTCCTGATGCCTATCATCGAGGCCCGTCAAAAACGTATCAGAACCGATGATACTCCCTGTTATAAAATCCTGTTTCTTTCCCACGGGACTGAGGAAAAAGGCGTCATTGATGCACTCGAATGTCTGGAACATGCTCTCGAGGAGTCGCCCACCGCATGGCGGTTTCACGTGACATTCGCGGGTGGTATTAGCGAAGGAATCCACCATCGGTTTAATGCAATGGTTGAAACGATTCAGCGCAAGTGGGCGGACCGAATAGCGATCCACAAACAAGGATATCTATCAGGCAGTGAAAAATCCCGCTGCTTTGCAGATCATGATGTCTTCCTTGCACCCAGCCGTTGGGAGAGTTTCGGCCTCACTGTTGTAGAAGCCATGAGCTACGGGATGGTGATAATAGCCACCTCGTCCGATGGCGTCGCCGGAGTATTGCCACCGAAGCACCCCTACCTATCACCTGTGGCAGATCCCAGTGCATTGGCATCAAACTTGGTGGCCGCTTGTCATACCTTGAGAGAATCAACTCAAATTCAGAATGGATTAAAGTTACGTGACCGATCACTCGCACTCTATCAAATCAAAGATTTCTCCGAGAACCTTGTGAATGCGTTCAAGACAATGGCGTCAACTTTGGCCCCATGTGAGGAACATGAAATTCCCGAACACAGCGAATCGCCCCTTATCCCGATATATAAGGTCCAAGTTTATTTGGCCGACCAAAATCCGGGGCATGATCGGAGTTTCGGTATCTCTCGAATGTCGCAAGCCGTCATTACAGCACTCCAAAAATCCGGCGCTGTGACCGTGGAAACCGTTAGTTCAAAAACCTCCCAACAAGCTCCGGTAGCCACGCATCACCAAAGAGTTCTGCCATGGGGCACGCGAAACAAGCTGGTCCGTCTTTTAACGGATCACCTCCACCCGATTTCTAACTATCGTGGCTCCCCACCGAGTTTGCATTATTTCCCAAAAGGCTATTTACCTATTCTAAACACATTTTGCCAACCCTCGGTCGTGACAATTCATGACACGATCATCCAATACGATGAAGACCACTATCCCAAGTGGCGAAACCCGTGGGAGTATGCTTATTGGGCGAAGATGCTTAAACACACACTACGTAAGGCGGATCGAATTCTAACGGTATCAGAATCTGCCAAGCAACAAATTGAAGCTTTCATGCAACGCCACAGCATTCCGCGCAAAGATATTACTGTTACGTATGAGCCATGCATGTATGAGAGCGTTCCCCAACCGGTTGAACCCTTAAAAGAAAATTACGTGATCCACCTCGCCTCCTGCGAACCGCACAAACGCAGCGCCCATTTGATCTGCTGGTGGCATGAAGCAGAAGCCCAAGGTCGCAAACTTCCGATGTTGCACTTGATTGGCTCTGTCCCACCCGAAGTGGACCTCTTGTTAGCAAGTTCCCACACGATCGTGAAGCGCCCCTTTTTAGAGGAGAGTGCTTTGCAGGCTGCCTATCGGGCTGCGCGAGCATTGATATTGCCATCAGAGATTGAGGGCTTCGGCCTGCCTGCGTTAGAAGCTTACTATCTGGGGACGCCCGTGTGCTTTGTCCAAGGGACGTCAGTGGAAGAAATTTTGGGCGTCGCGACAGCGAAAGGTGGCTTCTCTCTGGACAGCAGTGAGACGTTATTTACTTCACTCGATGAAGTCATGGCAATTAGTCCCGAAGTCATCTATCAATGTGGGTTGAAACTTCGCGCCGCATACGCTGCCGATCAAGTTGCAGCCCGCATGCTGACGGCGTTCCGGAGTCTCGTTCCCGGCTGCTGACTCCCACTCTTTCACCTTCTTCCTTCACCAGCCAATGCTACGATCTATCTTTCGCAATGCCGGGATCAATCCGCACCAAGTTGTTTCTTCCATCCGTGGATGGCAGCGTTATTTACGAGACAGGACTGTATATTTAAAACAATCAAAGAACAATGATTTCCTGTGGGGCACCGAGTTGCCGATGTTGAACGAATGGAATGAATCTTCCGGAAGTCTAGGGCACTACTTCTATCAAGATCAACTGGTGGCCCGCTGGGTTCATGAAGCGATGCCTGAACGGCATATCGATGTTGGGTCCAGATTGGACGGATTTATTGGCACCTTGTCGGTATTTCGTCACGTTGATGCAATCGACATTCGCCCCAATTCCGCATCAGTGCACAATGTAACATTTCATCAGATGGATCTAATGGAAGAGGTGCCACTCGGTTGGCAAGCAGCCACGGACTCACTTTCTTGTCTGCACACGATCGAGCACTTTGGCCTAGGCCGATTTGGCGACACCATCGACTGTAAAGGACACCTCAAAGGCTTAGGACATATGATGTCCATGGTGAAGCCAGGCGGCATATTCTACCTTTCCACCCCTATCGGACCACAGCGGATCGAATTTAACGCTCATCGAATATTTGCAGCTCAAACACTGATCGACTGGTTCACGCTAGGCTGGAACATCGAGAGTTTTGCGGTGATCGATGATAGAAATTGTATTCACGAATCGGTCGATTGGCGCTCCGGGGATGCTGCCAATCATTTTGGATGTCAGACCGGATTAGGAATTATCGCCGCGAGGAAACTACCATAGTCGAAGTAACCTGAATATTGGCTTCTAATTCTAACTGTAATTTTATTGTCCGCAGTGATACGCATTGTCATGTTAGGTCGACTCGGCAACAATTTGTTCCAGTATGCCTTGGGGCGGGTTCTTGCGGAAAAGCACGGGGTGCCATTGATGATGGACGGTTCGTGGTTCAATCGAGACGGTTGGAAAATGGTGAATTGCTTGAAACACCTGCCGGGCCCAAAAGAAGGAAAGGCAAAGATCGTTCGGAACTTTTCTCTAGGTGCACGAGCCTTAAACAGAGTCACGGGCAAGCATTATTGGGAATATCTCAACGTCCCAATTCTGCGCGAAACTGAAGGAGACCAATCGTTCGCTTCCCGCTTTCTCGATGCTCCGGCAGACTGCATGGTATTTGGTTATTTCCAAACACCCCTTTATTTCAAGAGCATGGAAAAGACCTTGCGTATGGAACTTTCTACCCATGGTCTTGGATTAGAAACTGGTCATGAAAATCTGGTAGAACGCCTATCAAAGCCTGATAGTATTGCAGTGCACATCCGCCGTTCCGATTATGTCGGAAACCCAAACCTCGACCTTTGTGGCATCGACTATTATCGCCGCTCCATGACCCAAATGCGCGAGGCACACGGCCACTCGCGTTTTTTTATATTTTCTGACGATCCTGAATGGTGCGCCAACCACTTCTTCGACACAGACGCTGAAATTATTGACCATCACTTGGTCACCTCCCCTCTCGTCGATCTTCACCTGATGAGTCTCGCGTCCCACCACATCATCGCAAATAGCAGTTACTCATGGTGGGCAGCCTGGTTAGGCGAAAAGCCTGGACAACACGTTTTGATGCCGCCCCGTTGGTTCCAAGAAATTCGCGCCCCAATCGAGGAAAAGCGCCTGCCAAACTGGCAAATTGTACATTGATGAACCGCCCGATCAATGTCACCCAACAAAATATCCCCCGCTCTAATTCTAATGGCCTGCTTTCTCTTCTGGCAGATCATTGAGCAGTTCTTGTCCGCACTTACATGGGGACATGATAGCTTTCAAATGACCGAGTGCCTGATTAACTACTCGGGTGGTTTTGTCAGGCGCGGACTTGCAGGCTCAGTGGCAATGATGGTATCGAATTGGTTAGGAATGCAAGCGAACCAACTTGTGGTCCTCTCAGGATTTTTTTTCTATTTCCTACTGCTCGGATGGCTCCTCATAAAAGCCACCCGTGTGTTTCCCGCAGTGCTAATCCTTTCGTGTGTCATTATGGGATTTCCTGCATACCAAGATTGCATTGTCCGTAAAGACTGTCTCGGACTTCTGCTATTTCTCGCGTGCTTGAAAGTAGAAGCCGGCCACCTGCCTCGGGTTGGAGCCTTTTTGGTGATTAACTTGCTCGCCGCAGCAGCAATTCTAGTCCATGAAGCCTTCGCATTTTACGCGCTCCCGGCACTTGTGATATGTGGAGCCAGAGACTGCGAATCATTCTCCCCACGCGTGCTGATCCGGCGCACCCTTGTTCTGTTACCTAGTATCGGGTGTTTTCTAACGACCACGTATTTTCATGGCACGCCTCAGATTGCAGATGAAGTCAATAAGTCCTGGCTGCCCTTATGGAAGATGATAGATCCAGCCAAGGCAGGATTGGAACATCCATCGGGTGCGATTCAAGCGCTCGGCTGGACTTCCCAAGAAGGAATTGGACCTGGAATGAATCTCCTGACATCTGGATTCTATCAGCCAACGGTCTGGATACTATTGTTTGCCCTATCATTCACCATCATTGTTCTCTTTACCAATCGAGGCGCAAATCATGACGCTTTCCACACGATGAAGGAAAAAATCCGGATCGCCGCACTTTTGATCATGCAGTTTATTTTTATTTCTCCTCTGTTTGTATTGGGGCATGACTACGGCAGATGGTTATTTTTTTGGGCGGCAAGTGCACTGATCCTTCACACCACTCAAAGGCAGACTCCCCGCTGCGTAGAGTTGTTTGTTGCTCAAGGTTTTGGCAACGTAAAGGCTTCACATTATATTCAAAAAATACGAGCAAGAGATTGGTATCTCCTCTTTTTTGGAATCCCCGTATGCTGGAATATCCCAAGCTTCCTCATCGCCAGCCCGCTGGCTAGGCACTCACAATTTTTATGGTCCTGGCTCAGGCTCCATTAACAACGCATTGGCCGAAAATCCGCTTAACTTAGCGGTCATCTTAGTACAGTTGAATCGCCTATTCCCTCCGCTGATCCCATGACATCATCGATCGCTATCATTATTCCTGCTTACAACGAAGAGTTGACGATCGCACGAACGCTTCGTGATTTCCACGATGTCTGCCCGCATGCCTCGTTCTATGTCGTCAACAACGGCTCGACAGATGCCACCTTCGAGTGCGCTCTCGCCGTCTATAAGGAACTGGGTTGCAAGGGCGGGATCATCCAGGAATCTAGGAAAGGCAAGGCGATCGCGGTGCGTAAAGCGTTTCTGGAAATCAACGCCGATATCTATGTAATGGTAGATGCTGACCTAACCTATCCAGCTTCCGATTTACCCCAGTTACTGCAACCGATTTTAGATGGAAATGCCGACATGGTCTGCGGCGACCGCCAGAGCAGTGGAGCCTATCAGAGAGAAAACAAACGCCCGATGCATATGATAGGAAACCATGCAGTCCGCATTCTTATCAATTTCTTTTTTAAGGGAAACCTTCACGATGTTCTCACTGGATACCGAGTGATGTCAAAACGGTTCGTAAAGACTAGCCCGATTCTATCCGATGGATTTGAACTGGAGACAGAGCTCAGCATCCACGCTCTCGACAAAGGATACTCGGTCATCGAATTGCCAACCGATTATCGTGACCGCCCCGAGGGATCATTTTCAAAGCTGAGAACCTTCACCGACGGCATTCTTGTCATCAAGACGATTTTCTCGATTTTCGTCAATTACCGCCCACTCGTGTTCTTCACATTCTGTTCCGTCGTGCTAGCAATCACTGCATTGGGCGTTGGCACCGTCCCAATCCTAGAGTTCATCCGGACATCAAAAATCCTCCACCTTCCGTTAGCGATTCTGGCCACTGGACTCTCGATTCTCTCGATGCTCAGCTTTTCTTCTGCCGTCATTCTCGATGGAATCGCAAAAAGCCGACGCTTCAATCATGCCCTGCAACTGCTCAACTGGAGCGATCGGCAAGAAATGCGAAACCCGATGGATTCATGAGAAACCATTCCCTACCCCTCCGGCCTTTCACCGAAACCACGGCCACCGTCTGGATTTCGCTTTCTGCTTTCTTTTCGTTAGGCGCATTGTTTCTTTCCCTCATTGGACAGCTTAATCGGGCGGGCTGCAGCACGCTTCTAGCCGTTGGTACTTTCGGTTCTGCATTCGCTTACCATCGCCTCAATGGAGGATCATGGCTACCTAGGGGTTTCAGATTGAAGAGATTCAGAAAACCCTTCCCGCTGCTCTACCTTTTCTGTGCTCTAGCAGCACTCATCGGAGGAGCAATCTATCAGCCATCCAATCACGATGGACTGTGCTACCGCATCCCTCGCCTCCTCCACTGGCTTGCTGAGGGCCATTGGCATTGGATTGGCGGTGCGGATACCAGAATGGATTTCACTGCGGTCGGATTTGAGACTCTCATGCTTCCACCGTTCGCGGCGTTCCATACGCTGCGATTTGCATTCCTAGTGAATGCCATCCCATTCCTGCTTATGCCAGGGCTGGTCTTTTCCGTATTTACCTCGCTTGGCATTAAAAAATCCATTGCCACCACTTGGATGTGGATCCTGCCGTGCGGTTCGTGCTTCGCAGTTCAGGCGGGAAGCATCGGAAACGACTTCCTTTCATGCACCTATCTACTGACAGCCTTAATCTTTGCATCGAGCGCACTCTGCAGTGGCCGCGCGAGCGCCGTGAGCTTATCCGTTCTATCAGCGGCTTTAATGACCGGCGTGAAAGCCACTAACCTACCCCTTTTGTTGCCGATCGCGATCTGCCTCACTCCTGTCTTCTTTCGTTTCCCCAAGACTCTTATCTCGGCAACCCTTGCAGGGTGCATCGGCGTATTCGTGTCCTTTGTCCCCACAGCGATCGCTAACACCCTGCATACGGGGGATTGGAGTGGGGAGGCAAATAGTGTCCTCAGAATTAAAAACCCTGCCGCGGGACTCGTCGGAAATTCTCTTTTAATCGGTGGTGCATGCCTTGTGCCTGCTGTTTTCCCACCAGCTGATAGAGTCAACACTTGGTTCAATTCCCTGACCGAAAAAACCGCACTCAGTTGGATTAAAAATGAATTTGTAGATTTCAAAATGACGAATCCTCAGCTTGCTGCGGAAGAGCATTCCGGACTTGGCCTAGGAGTTTCCGGTACACTGGTTCTCGCTCTAATCGTAGGTTGGCGTGACATTCGATTCGGCCGCTTGCGCTGTCTTGGAGGCTGTGTTTTCGGGGGATTCTGGATCGCGATGCTATTTTACATGATGACCCTTGGGAACCGCGGGGCTCCACGATACCTAGCCCCTTACTACTTCGGCATCATTGCGTTGCCTTTGTTGGCGTTGAGTTCCGCCGATTTTTCCCGGAGACGCTGGTGGCGATGGTCTAGTCTAGCTTTGCTATTACCAATAACGATTGCGTTGGCCTGCAACCCTGCCCGCCCACTTCTGCCCCTCGGAACGATTACTAACATTCTCATTGAGAAAGGAGTGGCCAGTGGAATTGCGGAGCGAATGCGGACGGTCTATGAGGTCTATGCGAACCGACACGATGTCTATGCTCCGGTCCGCGAGATGTTACCATTAGATGCAAAGTCGATCGCTTTCGCGGGCACCGGCGGTGAGTCCGAGTATTCCTTCTGGCTGCCGCTCGGCACACGAAAGGTCACTGACTTCCATGGGGATGCGGAGGGAAAGATGCCCAACCCCACAGGTTACGATGTGATTGTGGCATCTGCATGGGGCACTCGTGATCGTTTTGGGATCTCACCAGAGGAACTGGCAAAACGCCTCGGATGGAAAATCACAGGTAGGGTTGAAATCAGGGCCATGGCATCCCAGGAACTCGCGACTTGGAGTGTTCTCGTCCCAAACAGCAATACTAACCCTGCAAACTAACAACGAAAACCGCTGTTGATTTCTGCTGATATGAACAAGCTTAGCGATGGATCTAACCTTCCCACAAACGAGACGAACAACGCTATCACCTTGGATCCCTTTTATGTGGAGGACCTACGGCAGATGCAGCGGGCAGTCAATTACCGTCGCTGGCAGTTCGAGATGATAGAGCCCTTCTTGGGAGAACGCATCCTCGAAGTGGGTGGCGGTATCGGCAACTTTACCCCCTGGCTTGCGGAGAAATCCCGCGAAGTGGTGAGCGTGGAGCCTAATCGTTACTGCTTTGAACAATTGGAAGAAAATACCCGACAACTGCAAAATGTGCGCACCCTCCAAGCAACGGTGGAAACGCTAGACGTAGCGCTCGGGACGGACATGAAATTTGACAGCGTAGTAATGATGAATGTGTTAGAGCACATTCAGAACGATGGACTGACTCTAATTGAATTGAGTAAGCGACTCGCGTTCGGAGGTCGGTTGGTTATCTTGGTGCCGGCTGGATCATGGGCGTTCGGAAAGGTAGATGAGCGGTTGGGCCATTACAGAAGGTATTCGAAGCGTTATTCTCGGAGCCTGTTTGCGGGTGCGGGTTTGCGGATTGAGTATATGCGTTACTACAACTTTATTGGGATCTGGGGGTGGTGGTGGAATGCCAAATTTGGAAAGTTAGAATCGCAAAATGATGCCCAGATCCGGTTTTTTGATCGTCGAGTCGTGCCATTGATTTCTAGGGTAGAACGTTGGATTTGTCCGCCGCTCGGCCAGTCGATCCTCGTGGTGGGACAGAACCCAAGAAATTGATTCTAAATCAATGATCCCTTTGGCCCGCGAACTTCAGAAATGAAACGTAAACTAGTAGATAGAATTCATGATCGTTTGTGGAGTGAAGTCGGGCAATTGTTATCAAGCCGCCTAGACATTACGAATATAACAAACGCGGTCGTTGAATCCTCGAGCATCTCTGCATCTATGCCTTGGGCGCACTTGTGCACGGCTTTCGCAAACGGCAATTTGAATGCACAAAATTTTCGCAGGAGTTCCGCCGTGCGTGACATCGTTGAAACGGTGGGGGCAGTGGACGGCAGGTTCTACGCGAAGCAAATTCTTGCATGGGAACCCCAATGGCTACGAAACTCCAAGGTCACGAAGATTGACAGGTGGGGAAACCCCATCCGCTGGCCGGGATTACTACTAGGAACATCAGAAGCATTCAGCCCTACCACGCTACGGTATCTCGCAACCGCGCTATGGCTCAAGCGGCAGGGATACATCAAGAGCGGGACTAGAATCGTCGAAATCGGAGTAGGCTTTGGCGGCTTGGCGTCCATGAATGCTCTCGTATCCGGCGCAACCACAACCTTGGTCGATCTTCCACAGGTCGAAAATTCTGCAATGAGAGTGCTCACTGAAATAGGGCTCGAGGAGCATGCAAGACTTAGTGAGGGAAACGTAGATTTCTCAGCAGATTTTGTGATTTCCAATTATGCCTTCACTGAATTGAACGCCGAAATACAAAACAAATATTTCACCCAATATATTAAACATTCCGCTCACGGTATGATCATCAGCAACTCGTCCCTATTCGCCGCGTCTATTGGTGGCCGCACCGATCATGACTTGATCGAGTGGTTTCGCGCCGAGGGCCTTGCAGTGCAGTTAGAGACAAGCAATGACCTTTTGGCACCGGGTGACGGACTGTGTGGGGTAACCATGATTCGTTGGTAATCTGGAATTTTATTTTCCAAATCATGTCCCTTAACCTTACCCATCCGGCTCCTCCCTTTGATCCTCGTGCCGAGGCAATGTTACCTGCACTTGGAGGATTCCCCCCATCCGATAAGCCCTTGTTTCTTGCAGGCTACAGCGAGTTATGTCGGATTAACCTGAACGGCAAGCGCGCCCTAGAGATTTGCGGAGGGTTTGGAAAACTTGCTGGCCTGTTGGCTGAGACATTTCCACAGGCCGAAGTCATTGGGCTGGATCTCTACGCAGCCACTGGACCAGAAATTGACGAGCGATTGAAACGACTCCCCGGACTTACTTATGTGGCGGGTGACGCCTTCGACATGTCGGCTTACTCGGATCAATCAATCGATCTGTTATGGGGACAGGCGGCGCTGCATCATCTCGCTCATGATTCCGAAAGCTTGAGCAAAGAGGTGCTGCGAGTACTCAAACCGGGCGGGCGTTTCGTGTTCATTTTTGAACCACTTGGCCACAATCTGCTAGTAGCAGCGATCCGCGCGGTTCGCATGGCGAGGTATGAACTCGGCGACGAGAGTAATTTATATTTTTCTCAGTTCGAGCAAATGAAAAACACGGGCTTCTCATTATGTGAAGTTCAGGTTTTCAACTTCCTTGGCTACCCGATGAAAGCGGTTTCGAATCGATTTGAATTTCTATCCAGTATGGTCCAGCACTTGGATTCGTGGTTATTCCGCAAATTTCCAAGACTTCTGCGTTACGGAGCTAACTGCAACATCATTTTCACCAAGGCAGACTAAGAACTAAACAGTTAATACTTACCAGTTACAAGTCACTCATTTTCAAAGCATCCGATCCTCATGGACTATACCATCATCACGCCGAGTTTGAACTACGGCCGATTTCTCGGCGAGTGCCTTGGCAGCGTTGCAGCGCAAGAGGGCGTCCGCTATGAACATCTAATTTTTGATTCGGGATCCACGGATCACAGCGCCGAGGTGGCATTTAAATTTCCCCATGCGACATGGTTGCAGGAACCTGATAGAGGGATGTCGGATGCAATCAACAAGGGCTTTAACCAAGCGAAAGGCGATTGGGTAATGTGGTTGAATGCCGATGATCGATTGAAGCCAGGTGCTTTGGCTGCAATGATCGACGCCTTGAAGAAATCTCATGCTGATGTGGTTTACGGAGATTATGATTTCGTGAATGAGGAGGGAAACCTAACTCGCAAAATGAAGGTGCCGCGTTGGTCGGCGTTTGTACACATTCATCATCACTGTTATGTGCCATCGACGGCCGCTTTCTATCGAAAAACTACGATTATCGATGACGGACATCGCCTACGAAATGATTTCCACTATGTGATGGATGGTGAGTTTTATGCCCGTCTCAATTTCATGGGAAAGTCTTTTCAGCACTTACCTATTAGCATCGCGGATTTCAGGATGCACGGAGCGAATGCCTCGCAACGTCATCTCGGAAAATCACGCGACATGGAGACGATTCTCGCTGCTGAGCGTCAGCATTTGGAATCGAGGGCGGTCCGTCGGGCTTACGGCATCACCCTGTTTGAAGACCCCTATTTGAATGGGTTGGCCGATGGACTGTTATGGCTTGCTGCCAAAGGCGGGAAAGCCTTGATGAAGCTATGAACAGTGACCTAACCATCGTCGCTGTCTTTGCGACCATGAACCGAGCGCCAACAGCACTCACTTGTGTGCAAGCGCTGGCGGCGCAATCCCGCCCACCGAGCCGGGTGATCGTCGCTGACAACTGTTCCACCGATGACACCGTAATTGTGCTAGAAAAACTTGGAAATTTACCATTTGAGCTCGTGGTGCATCGCATGCCGGAGAACCGCGGAAATGCCGGGGGGGTAGAAGTGGCTATGGACCGAGCCTTCGGTGATGGAGCTGATGCCGTTTGGATTCTGGATGATGATTCATGGCCGCGCGAAGCAGCTCTTGCTGCTTTGTTAGACGAGGAATGGAGCCCTCAAGTGGTGCGCCATCCCCTCCAGATCGATCCTGAAACTGGCAAATTCACTTGGCCACTTCAAATCGACGATGGCCATGGAGGATGGCACCTGATTTACAGCGAACAGGAGCTCCCAGACGGACCGAAAGTGCGCAGCAGGATCGCTTGGACCGGAGCGCTAGTCCCACGAGAAGTTAGAGATCGTGTGGGACCGGTGAATGGTGAGTTATTTATCCGTGGTGAGGATGAGGAATACCCGTGGCGCTTCGAACAGGCTGGGGTTTTCCAAGAAGCGATCCGCAACGCTATGATGGATCATCCAGGGCCGAAAAATTTGATTCATTGGCAATTTCTCCGTAAAAACTTCTTCTACGAAAGCGGACTTGCTGACTGGAAACTGTATTATAAAATCCGCAACATGGTTTGGCTAAAGCGAAAACAGTTCGGCAATCTGCGAGCCGCGTGCATTGCAGCCACTTATACTGTGAGCGCATGTTGGTTTGACGGACCCACACGGCTTCCGCTGCTACTTCGAGCTGTTTCCGACGGCTGGAACGGGAAGTTAGGCAAAATGAAGGAACCCGCTGCTCAGCCATTAGATAACAGTTAGTTAAGCCTTGTTTTTCGTGAAGATATCCAAATCAACACGAAGTGAGACAACCAAAGACCTAGACCGATTCCAATAGCATCCCAAATCAAATCACACACATCGGCCGAGTCAAAGCCATAACCGAACGCGACTTCAGCCACCTCGGTGCCGATTGAAAATATCGCAGTGAGCCACAATGCGGGACGCATGCCGACGAGCAACCCAATCACTAACGCCGGACCTAAAAGCAGCAGTAAATGCAGCAGGGGGCGTAATTTGACAAAATGGAATTTGATGCGCAGAAGCAAGTCTCCTTGGATAGGAATCTTACCAATGGAAGTAACCGCCTCGGCATTCGAAGTAGCGGCGGTCTCCTTGGATTTCACCTCAATGCCGGGTAATGAAGGCTTCGCAACTTCCGGCCCCATCTGGAACGGCGTGGCAAGCGGTCGCAAATTTTCCCAAGGACCAGGGACCACAAAGTAAAGGGCCATCCAAAGCCAAACGGAGGCGGCCAGCAGTGAGCTTAGCCCCCCCTTCGCCCCAGTGTAAATCAAAAGCGCGTAGGCCCATGCAAGCCAAGCAGCCAAAAGCAACCAGCGCCCGATTTTCCAAGCCCACCTCTCCCGCACCACAGTCGCCTCAAACTGGGTGAGCTCCAATTCCCCCGTTTGACCGAGGTTCTCGAGTCGGAGCACCGGCACTGCTGGAGATTGCTTTGGGCGCATTACAAAATCGACCACCTCTCCTAGATCATCTCCCCGAGCCGAAGCAACGGCATCATTCTCGGACACCCCGCCCGCAGCCTGATGCCACTCGATGATGCACCGCCCATCAGCCCATGGGTCTTGACCCACCTTCAAACCGCGAGACTTCATGTGGAAGCGAACGTGCAGAAAGTCCACTGGCGTCCTCATGGGAAATTTGATTCTAACAAAAATAGGATTGTCCGGCTTTTCGACTCTCAAGCGAACGCTCGGGTCTGACTCAGGGCCGAGCCACTCGACCCCAGCAGCAGGAGATGTCATTCCCTTTAGATCGGCCAACCGAACCGTAGCAAACTCTGGAGCGCGTTCAAAACGATGCTCCCAAAGGAAAAAAAGTGCCATCAGAAGGGCACTAAAAATCCCCAACAAGACAAATAAACGTATCACAACGCTCAAATCAGCATGCGAACCACGAGTATCCAATCTAATTTACCTGTCCTTCAGCGGATTATGACTAATCTATTGCCATCCGTAGCAATTCATTCCTCCTTTGTAATCGGCGATTGCAGGAGATCGAATTCTGGCGATTCTCGCGCTTGCGGGAAACGTTAATTCCCTTACCCAAAAAACCGCCCCTTGCATGGCCATTAGCCGCAAAGACTCGTTTACGATTCAAGTGCTCCAGCTCACGGATGCGTCGCTTGTTTTGGCTGCATTTTTAATTGGAGGCACACTTCGGAACGCAGTGCGCCTGTGGGCAGACATGGGAATCGAAGAAGAAAAAATGGCAGTAATGCACTGGGTGCTCTACATCGCTGTACCGTTCACTCCTCTTTTTCTCGAACGACTTGGCTATTACGAACGTCTCAGGAACAAGTCGGCTGGCACCTCAGTATGGCAATTGATTCGGGCACTCGTGGGCATTGTTCTGTTTATCGGAGTGTTTGCCGTTTTCGCAAAAATGGGGGATGCTAGACGTCTGTCACTTGGTATCGGCTTAACATTTGTTTTCATCCTTTTGCTCATTCGAGATCGGCTTACCCAGCTTTGGCTTAAACGAAGAACAGAGAGTGAGGCGACAAAAGAGCGGGTAATCATTGCTGGATCAGATGGGGAAATGGACGAGCTTCTTGCCGATCTCGATCCAGAAATCACTTCCGGCTGGAAAATCGTTGAGCACTTCGATCTAGGAAAGCGCGACGTGACGGAACTTTTCAAGGTCTTGAAGGAGGAATCAGTGAGCCGGGTTTTGTTCGCTGCGAAAAACACGGAATTCCAAAAAGTAGCAGAAGCAGTGGAAGCCTGTGAACTCCAAGGCGTGGAGGCGTGGATTGCCGCCACATTCATCCGCTCCCAGATCGCGCGACCTGTTTTTGATACGGTTGGAAACAAACCCATGCTGGTGCTGCGTTCAACCCCGGAGTTGTCTTGGGAGCTCCTCTGCAAAGAAATTTTTGATCGCGCAGGCGCGAGCCTAATCATTTTGGTGACATTGCCATTATGGATTTTTGCGGCACTCGGGATCGCCCTAAAAAGCCCGGGAGCACCGGTGTTTTTCTCGCAAATGCGGGCAGGCAAATACGGGAAGCCCTTCCGAATGTGGAAATTCCGGACGATGGTAGCCAATGCTGAGGATCTGCTAGATCAAATAAAGGAGGAGCATGGCAACCATATGGACGGACCTGTTTTCAAACTAGAAAACGATCCTAGGGTGTTTCGTTTCGGCGCGATCCTCCGGAAATATAGTATTGATGAACTGCCGCAGCTTCTCAACGTGGTTAGCGGAGACATGAGTCTGGTAGGCCCAAGGCCGCTGCCCGTTTACGAGGTGGAGGCGTTTCAAGAGTTTTCCCACCGCCGGCGCTTGAGTGTTAGGCCTGGTATCACCTGTGAATGGCAAGCCGGCGGACGTAATCAGATTACAAACTTTGACGAATGGGTGGCGATGGATCTCAGCTACATCGACAACTGGTCACTCTGGCTAGATTTTCAAATTCTTTGTAGAACCATTCCCGCGGTCCTGTTGGGAAAAGGCGCAAGATAAGATTCAGGCAAATAAGACATCCTGAGATCCGATTCCACCAGTTCTGTTTTTTACGTTTTACCTAACAATGCCTGTCATTTCATCTCTTTTTCTGGTCATCGCGTTGGTTATGGCGGTGCTGATAGGCCCGCAAACCCGGTCATGGACTTGGGGGCCCGCTATGCTTTCGCTAGGAATCTCCGTGCTGGCTGCTTGCCCGGTATTCTGGAAACGTAACAAAACGCCGGGAGATTTCGGCCTGCTCGCCTTCGCAACGCTGGTAGCGGGCTGGTTTGCATGGCGGGCATGGATTTCCCCGGTGGCTGAGCTCGGTCAGGCGGACCTTCTGCTCATCTGCGCGACCGTCGGAGCATTCATCAGCGTTCGAGCGATCGCCGGGAATGTGGATGCCGAGCGAATTCTGGTTTGGGGAATCGCGTTGCTATTGTTAGCGAATGTATGGGTAGCGGGAGTACAAGCCATAGCTCCCCCTTTCAGCCCGATATTCCGAGAACAAGCGGGTTCCAAAATGGTTTCCGGATTTTTCGCGCATTACAACGAGGCCGCAAACTACTTTATTGTTTCGTCCATGCTTGTAGGAGCAGCAGGTTTGTTTGGACGGCACCATATTGCCATTCGCATCATTTGGGTTCTCATCGCTTTGGCAGGGCTAGCCGCTGTGTGGTTCACCCGCTCACGTGGGGGTATTTTCGGAGCCGCAGTGGGCGTTGGGATTTTTGCAATTGTTAGCCTAATGATCGGCAAACGACGGAATGCCCGCTGGTTCGCTCCCGCATTGATCGCGCTACCTGTGTTAGGATTGGCCATTGGAGCTTATCTTTTCATGGGCTGGCATGATGCTCAGCAACTTCGGAGTGCGGGGACAGGTGTTACGGAAATGTTCGATAATACCTGCCGGCTTTATTTCTTAGGAATTGCATTATCGTGCATCGACCTCCATCCCATGATCGGAGGTGGAAGCAGAAGCTTCAGTTGGGAATGTTTTAGATTCGCGTCAGGAAAAGCACAGGGCGACATCATTACTCACAAACCCGAACAGGTTCATAATGAACTGGTGCAAGCAGCCACCGATTACGGGCTAATAGGCGCAGGCTTGTTAATCATTCTACTAGGTTCGCTTGCAGTAGCAGCTGTCTTTCGCATCCTCTCCGAGGAATCAGGTCGGAATTCAAACAACTCGGGCGATGCTTGGCGGTTAGGCGGACTGGCGGGACTTGCCGGGATGTTAGTCCAATCTTCATTCAGTTTCGTTTTCCATCTGATGCCCGGAATCTTATTTCTTGGAATCTGCTTAGGACAAATTTCTCGGTCATCCTTTCACGAGAATCGAATTCCGCAGATATTCGGGTCGAGAATTCTTCTCACCTTCGCCACGTGTAGTTGCTGCTTACTCCTCGTCCCCATGGGCTGGAGGGGAATCTGGGTGACAAAAACACTCTGGCCAACGCATTTCAGCGAACAACCCCTAACCTCTCCGGAAGCAAAAATCGACGCCCTAACGGAGGCAATCCGTCTCTGGCCGCAGTCTGGATTTTATCAGGAAAGAGCAGTCAGCTATCAGACGTTGGCAGTCGGCGACGATGAAAAAAGCAATCCAAAAGCTACGGCAGCAGCGCTAAATGACTATCAACATGCGGCAGTACTACATCCCAACGACCCTGCCATCGCGGTGAACTATGCCAATCTGCTGAGTCAGCTGCATCGTGATGCCGAGGCTGAGGCCGCCTACACATTGGGACTACACCTTCAAGGAGGAATGGAGCCGAGTTTCCGAGGTCATTTCTCACTGGCCAATCATTATATGCGAAAAAGCGTAAGGTTATTCCGTCCAGAAGAACCCGCTCAAGCACTGGAGTCGTTAGAGCTTGCCTCACAGCAGATCGAATCTGCTGTGAGGGAAATGCACTGGATTATCAAAGACCTATTCGAACCCCGGCTCGTCATCCACGAAAGCCTCGGCACCGCCCGTGAAGCATCCGGAGACAATGAAGGTGCGTTAGAAAGTTATAACTTCGCTTCCTCTCTCCAAAATGGCACGCGCGCCCATTATCGCGCCGGGATTCTCTATGGCAAAATGGCAGCAAACGCGTGGGCGACACGCAAGCCATCCGAAGCGCTCGGCTATTTCATCAAAGCCCGGGAACGCATCGCCGCCGCCAAAGATCTCCCCCAAGGCGTAGCCCCCAGCCAACGTGTAGAATACCTCGCCTATCTGGACCAGACGATTGCTTTTCTCAAGGGTGCTAAAATCGTGCCGACAATGCCCAAATAAGAGCCAATCAGCGGGTGATTTTCTCCCATTCAATTTGTTCTTCAGAAAAATTCGTCAAAAATTTACGCAGCTTAGTATCCGCCTCGGCTTCGGAGACTTCTTTTGGAATCCAATCGAGCTTCCCATACCACATCGAGACGGACACATAAGCCCAGCGCTGATCCATACCGCGGACGAGTCTGTCCTTCATATCGGTAAAGGTCCGTTCCAAGTGATCGTTACTAACATGATTATGGCCGACAAAAAAATAATATGTCACACAGTTGAATCTCAAAGGCTTTTTACGCTCTAGGGTCGCTGGAAGTGTTTGCACGGACAGCAAGCGCTTTGCTAGAAACTGGCGTCCATTTGATAGTTTGAGCACCTGATCGCTAGAACCGGTGATGTTGTGTCCTTGCGCTGGCATGCAGCGCTCCGGCCGGTGAATCGAATTATTAATATCTGCACCTGACAGCACCACTGATAGATCAACGCGATCAGGGATCAAGTAACCACCCGCCGTCACCTCGCCAGGTCGTGCGGTAAAGCACTGGGCTTTTGAAAATTTCGTATCCTTTGAAAGCGTTCCGATCTCCGCCTCGCTAGGGGGAGATTTTTCCAATGACCAAGGTCCGATAAAATCCGGGAGCTCCATTTTTACAGCAGACTCAGCCACTTTTCCCACGCTTGGCAGAGAATAGATTCCGCTCAATGTGCCGCCTAGGAACAAGGGCAAGATGAGTGCTTTAAAATTCATGACTCGGACAAAAAAGGTTTGGATTCGCCTTCGCTTGTTACCTTCACGCGTCTCAGGACACGTGATTTGCCTTTCTTCCATGGCACCCCCCCTTCGAGCACCGAATGAATCACTAACAAAAGCATTAGTGAAAACGGATAGAACAATAACAGACCCGACCAATCATGCCAAGTGGTGCTGGCCCATTTTGCATTGCCATATTCGGCGATCACAAAAATCGAAATCACCCGCAGGGCGTTTCCAAGGATCGCCAGTGGAAAAGCACAGAGGAATAACAGCACCCGTTTCCACATCGCCATTTTCGCAATATAGGCCCATGCGGCGGAAATCATCAACAAGGCCATCAGCGAGCGAATTCCACTGCAACCCTTTGCTATATCTAGCGGTTTCCAATCTCCCTTGAGAGGCAAGACGGTCGTTCCCTCGACGTAGGTTTGCACTCCACACAACGCAGAGCCGTGATGCGCCAGCGAAGTCGCTAACAATTGCAAATGTGTGGTAGCCTGTTGGAAGGACGGCAAAGGAATAGCTAACCAAAAGAAAAATAACGGAAAAACCAGCATCTTGGCAACTCGCCAACCCCACAGATAATGGGCCGAACCCCACAGAATGAACGGCAGCCCCGCCATCGCAATCCGCGGCTGCAACGTGCGATAAGATGCCACATAAAATAGTACTCCTACGAAAACAGCCAGCAGTCCCCATCCGCTACCGTCACATGCAGCAGCTTTCAGCTCCTTGAACTTGTAAACAATCAGCCCGGCAATCACGAAGGGAAACAGAACGCCGTGTTCATAGTCGGTTTCATCGTTCCATGCGCTCATGATCCAATCGAATGCGGAAAAATCCCGACCGCCGCCAAATCGCTTCTCCACCACATAGAACCAAACCAGCAGTGCTACCGAAAGCGCAATTGAAACCCACAGCACGCACTGATTACCAACGGTGGCGCGAGTCGGTGGCGCGTCTTCCGCGAGCTCAGATGAGTTCAATGACATTCGTAAAAATTAAGTTAGACGATTTCCAAGCAAAGTATTGCCGAGGCCCGCTTGCCTGTCAACAATCCGCCGTTCTTCTCGCTTCTTGCTTCTTTTGCCTATGAAAATCATCAGTGGAACTGCTCACCGCGCGCTTGCAGAGCGCATCGCAGAATGTGTCGGACAACCACTCGCCGACGTCCATGTTTCTGCCTTTCCCGATGGGGAAACTGAAGTCAAAATCAACGAAAACGTGCGCGGTGCCGATGTGTTCATCGTCCAACCAAGCTGCCCGCCGACCAACCATAATCTAATGGAACTGCTGATCATGGTGGATGCTGCTCGCCGCGCCAGTGCCGAACGGATCACCGCGGTGATGCCCTTTTTCGGTTATGCTCGCCAAGATCGCAAAGACCAGCCGCGCGTGCCAATCACTGCGAAACTCGTCGCGAACTTACTCACCTCCGCAGGGGTAAACCGAGTCCTCACCATGGACCTCCACGCTCCGCAGATACAAGGATTTTTCGATATTCCCGTGGACCATCTTTACGCGAAATCCGTCCTAATAAGTTACCTTCGCCAACGCCACCCCGACACCTCTAACCTAACAGTTGTTTCCCCGGATGTCGGCGGCGTGAAAATGGCTCGTGCCTACGCAGATGCCCTCGGTGCGGAGTTAGCGATCGTCGCCAAGCACCGGATCAGCGCCACTCGCGTCGAGGCGATGAATGTGATCGGTGAGGTGGAAGGGCGCGATGTCTTGCTCGTCGATGACATGACCGAAACCGCCGGTACCCTTACCGCCGCAGCGGATATTCTTCACAAACACGGGGCGAAACGCATCTACGCCGGAGTTTCCCACGCCATCCTCGGCGATCTCGCGCACCAGCGAATCCGGGATTCAGCCATCGAAGAAGTCATCACGACAGATTCCGTCCCCCAGGCTGCCGGGCCGAAGGTTCAAGTCGTCGGTATCGCTCCATTGTTAGGGGAAGCGATCCGGCGGATTCACGGTGGCCAGTCGATCACCTCGCTTTTCTCAGTTTAAAACCGCGATCCTAGAGTTCCTCGAACAAGTTTTTGACAAGGGCGGATTCGGCAGCTACACACACCGCCCCCGCACTGGGTGCAGTAATCCCCGGCGGCAACTCAAAATAAACGACACAATCGTCATGGCAAAGAAGACATCTCTCAAAGCGGCTCCCCGCTCACGCACCGGCTCCGGCCGCCTCAATCAAATGCGCCGCGAAGGCTGGGTTCCCTCCGTCATCTACGGAAAAGGCACTGAAAACATCAATCTCAAGGTTGATGCCAAGACTTTCGCCGACCTTCTCGCCAGCAGCAGCTCGGAAAACATCATCGTCAACTTGGAGATCGAAGGCCACGGCACCCGCCTCGCGTTCCTTCAGTCGATCCAACACGATTCACTTTCCGGCAGAACGCTCCACGCTGATTTCCGTTCCATCGACGAAAACACCGCCATCACCGCCCACATTCCGACTCACCTCAACGGTGAATCCATCGGCGTCAAAGCCGGTGGCCTCGTGGAACAATACATTCACGCGATCGAAATTACCTGCCTTCCGAACGATCTTCCAGAAACGATCGAAGTGGACATCACCCACCTTGAGATCGGCGCTTCGCTCCACATTGGTGAGATCAAACTTCCAAGTGGTGTCAAAGCCACCCACGCCGCAGAAGTTGTGGTTGCCCACATTGGTAAGCCGGGTGCCGCCATCTCCGAAGATGCAGCAGCCGCCCCTGCAGCCAAGTAAGCAATCTTCCTGGTTCCTCTAACGCCCGGTCTGCTCTTGCGGTCCGGGCGTTCTTTTTGATTTCAAATCTGAAAGTTTAATTTTTAAGTTATCCTCCATGTCCTTTTCCCTCATCGTCGGCCTCGGGAATCCTGGTAAACAGTATGAAGACACTCGCCACAACGTCGGCTTCATGATCTTGGATCGCCTCGCCGCCGCCTCGGGTGCGGTGTTTCAATCCAGCCCGAAATGGCAGAGCCACCTCGCCAAGCTCCCCGGCAGCGGCACGATTTTGCTCAAACCCCAGACCTTCATGAACCTGAGCGGCCGCGCAATTCAACAAATCCTCTCGTTCCACAAATGGACGCCGGAACAAATGCTCGTCATTTACGACGACGTCGCCCTGCCCCTCGGCACCCTCCGCTTTCGTGAAAAAGGCTCCGCCGGTGGCCACAATGGCATCAAATCTATCCTCCAACACTTAGGCAATGACGCCTTCCCCCGCCTGAAAATCGGCATTGGTGGAAGCGAGCCCGGCGAGATGGTCGGCCACGTTTTAGGGGAATTTTCACCCGACGAACGGCCACTTCTTGAAAACACGCTTGCCACCGCTCTCGAAGCTGTGCAGCTTGCGCGTTCCCAAGGCATCGCCACTGCGGCGAATCGCTATCACACTCGTAACAATCCAATTCCATCTCAATCTGATGAGTCGCAAATACCAAGGCCTGATCGTCCTTAATACCAAATCCCTTGAAGGCACCGTTGACGACCTCGTCAGCGCAATCTCAAAGGAACTCCAAGCCGAAGGCGCAAAAATCGAGAAAGTCGCCCAGCTCGGCCGTCGTGATTTCGCTTACGAATCGCGCCACCTCCAGTCCGGCCATTATGTGAACTACACCTTCCAAGGTGCGGCCGACGTCATCGCCAAAATTCAAGCCCGCCTGAAGCTCAACGGCCACGTGCACCTTCAGCACTTTTCCCGCGTCGCTTAAGTTTTGCCCCGTCCAAGCGGACGGAAACCCCTAACTCCCTTTCCCATGGCCAATCTCAACAAAGTCATGCTCATCGGCAATCTCACCCGAGATCCTGAGCTACGCCACACGCCGAAAGGCACCGCTGTGGCGGAAATTAGCCTTGCCATCAACCGGGTTTGGAACAACGAGCAGGGGCAAAAGCAGGAAGACACCACTTTTGTAGAAGTCACTCTGTGGGGACGCCAAGCGGAACTTGCCCAACAATATCTCACCAAGGGTAGGCCCGTTTACATCGAAGGCCGCCTGAGTTTGGATACTTGGGACGACAAGGAAACGGGCAAAAAACGCAGCAAGCTCAAAGTCATTGGTGAAACGCTCCAATTCCTCTCCAGCGGCCAACAAAGCGGCCAAGGCGGAGGCGGCAATTCGCAAGGCGGAGGCGGCTACACCCAACAGTCCTCCCGCGCACCGGAACAACGCTCCGGCCCCCCGCAAGGCGCGTCTGCAGCCCCGGTGGATGATTTCCAGGAAGACGACGATATTCCGTTCTGAGTTCCCGGAAATCTCAAATATTCAATCTCAAAGCGAGGCCGTGAATGCAGCCTCGCTTTTTTGTATCACCAACTGCGTGAACTTCCGCAGATGTCCGTCACTCGACCTTTTTCAGACGCCGCAATGGAGACGCGTGCCTCTCACCTTCCGCTACTCCCATCAATAATACCATTTAGCAAATTGTTCGATGCGCGGTAGTAAATTTCGCTTAGACAGAGCGCATGGGTTCAAAATGAGGCAGACTAGACTACAAGAACGAGGCACCTGAGGTCTCCAAAAGGCACCGTATCGAGAAGATCGGTTGGAAAAGAGAGCGGCTTCTCGCCATCAAGCATTTGCTCGAAGGTGAACTGGATATCGCCGCAGTGGCCCATTTGGTAGGACGCCATCGAAACAGTATTAATGATTGGATCAAACTGTTCCGGAATGGTGGAATTGAAGCGCTTCTAACGCGTGGAGAGGGTTCGGGAAGAAAGGGCATGATGACAGCCGAAGCTAAGGCGGAACTAACCGAAAAGCTCCGGGCGGGAGAATTTCGGACTGCCGGCCAAGCTGAGGCC
>JANYEC010000033.1 GCA_025363295.1 Akkermansiaceae bacterium | reverse complement strand
CGAAGGCCCAGCGGCCGTGGGTGGCGAGGTGGTTCACACCGGGAACCCAGTAGGTTTTCATGGTGGTGGCCTTTTCCTTGGCGTCCTCACGGCGGTAGCCTTTGATTTCCACGATGAGGTGGAGCAGGTCGTCCGGGCCGTGGCCATCGTCCACGAGGACGATGAAGTCCGGGAGGTAGCGGCGGGTTTCGGAACCGTAGCGGTATGGGACTTCCAGCCCGAGGTTGTGATTCTTGACGTAGGCGCGGACTTGCGGATGCGACTCCGCCACGCGGCAGAACTCGGCTTCCCAGTCGCTGTCGAGGATGACCCAGTTGAGGTGGGATTTCGGCGGCGGGCCCTGGGTGTCCCAGCGGTCGGTTTTCGAGGTATTGAAACGGACGTGTTTGGTGGAGCCGGTGGAATTGTACGGATCCAACAAAGCCTTGATGGGACGGGTGTCGGCGAATGCTTCGGTGATACCGGCGGTGATCTTGTTGCAGGCAAGGTCCGCGAGTTGCTGATACATGAGCAGGGCGGGATAGGTGTTGCCCTTGCAGATGAGGCAGGTGTCCAGCCATTCCTTGGTGATGCGCTTGAGCTGGCCGAAGAGATGCAACTTGGCTTCCTCGCCGGGGTCGCGCCATTTGGTGTAAAGCAGTCGCTGGGTGAGGTGGAAGAGCAGTGTGGACGGGCGCATGTCGCCGAGGTGCTTCAGGCCCATGTCCGCCGTTTCCCCGATGATGCCGGAGTTCTGGGTGACGGAAGGGCCGACCAACTCGGGGCTGAGGATCAGGGTGGAATCGGAATCGAACTTGGCTTCAAGCCGCTCCTCGGGCAACTCCACGCGGTAGCCTTCGACCCGCGGAAAGCGGATTTCCAGAGAGTCGCGCTCCGGGCGGAGGGCCTTCACCTGGATGGTTTCCCGCGGCGGTTGCGGCGGCGCGATGACGGGCTTGGCGGTGAAGTCGAAGGGAATGCCGAAGACATCGGCGTATTCGACGTTGAAGAGGCCTTCCTCGTTCAGCTCGTAGGACTGACGGCGCAGGGCACGGCCGATGACCTGCTCGCACAAGAGCTGGGTGCCAAAGGCCCGGATGCCAAGGACGTGGGTGACGTTGTTTGCATCCCAGCCTTCCGTAAGCATGGAGACGGAAACGACGCAGCGGATGCCGGCACCGAGTTGACCGGCCTTGCCGACGGTGTTCATGACCTCGCGGAGAAGCTCCTGGTCGGTGATATCATCGGCTGAGCGGACATTGCCGCTGCGCTCGTGCATTTCCCGGCGGAAGCGCTCGATCTCGTCGGCGGCCATGCCGCGGAAGCTGTCGTCGAGGGCTTCGCCGGATTCGAGCTGCTCGCTGTCGATCAGGAGCGTGTTCGGTCTGGGGAGCGGATTGCCGTATTCGTCGAAATTTCGGAAGAGTTGGTGCCGTCCACCCACGGGGGTCTCGGTGCCATCCGCGTTTTTCTGCATGAAGCCGGAGACGAAATCATAAACCAGCTTGGAGATGGCGGTGTTTTGACAGACGATGATGAAGCATGGAGGAACGGAGATGCCGCTCTGCTGCCAAAGGTCGAAGGTCTTGGCGTAGTGACCGTAAAGAGACTCGATGGCGGTCTGGAGCAGGATGGGCAGCTTCAGGGGATCGAGGTCACCGGCCTTGTTCCGTCCGGCTTTCGGCAGGCTGACTTTTTGCTTTTTCAGGGCCTCCCAGAGATTTCGGAACATGGGCATTTCATTGCCCGGAATGTTTTCCGCCACGGGGACACGAGGCAGCTTGACGATGCCGCACTCGATGGCGTCCATCAGGGAGAAGTCGCTCATGGTCCACGGGAACAAGGTTCCTTCTACGTAGCCGGAGCCACTGAGGAAAAACGGCGTGGCTGACAAGTCCATCACGCGTGATACCCCGATTTTACGGTTCACCGCTTCCAGGCCTGAGATCCAGAGACGGGCGGCTTCCTTGTTTTTCTTGGCCTCCTGCTTTTCCTCACCCTTGAGATCCTCCTCGTCCTCCACGCTCTCGCCGGCTTTCTCGCGGTAGCAGTGGTGCGCCTCGTCATTGATCACGAGGATGTTTTTCATACCCATCAGATCCGGCATGACGCGCTGGATCATCTGGCCCTCGGTCTCGGTGGTCAGGATGTCGTCGCCGGTGCGGCCTTTGAGGAGCTGGCGACCGCCTTTGGAAATCTCGATGCGCTCACGCAACTTGAAGGCGTGGTAGTTGGTAATGACGATCTTGGCGCGGTTCACCTCGTCGAGCATGTCGCCCGGCACCAGTTCGCGGTCCTTGTAGTAGCTGTTCGGATCGTTCGGCTGGAGGACCTGGAGGCGGTCCTTGATGGTGAGGCCGGGGGCGACGATGAGGAATCCACGAGTGAACGTCTTGCTGCCGGGGCTGCGAACCGCGTTGATCGTCTGCCAGGCGATGAGCATGGCCATGACTGTCGTCTTGCCAGCGCCGGTGGCGAGCTTGAGCGCAAGCCGCATGAGATCCGGGTTGGCCTCCTTGTTGACGCTGGCCAGGAGGGAGAGAATGCGTTTCCCGGAAACGGACTTGGGAGCCACTTCGGTGAGCCAGATGGCAGTTTCCACAGCCTCGACCTGACAGAAGAACGGGCGGGGGCCGCTGAATTTGTGATGCCGCCAGTGCTGGAGAAGCCGCTGGCTCTCCGGCGTCACCTGCCACAGTCCGGGAGCGAGACCCCGCCAGATAGCGACAAAACCTCGAACCTCGTTGATGATGGGATTGGGGTCGTAACGCTGCTCCTTTGTGGAGATGCCCTTGCCCTCGTCGAAGAGCATTTCATCCTGATTCTTGGATCCCTTCCGCTTCTTGGGCTTGGGGATGGGAGTGATGAACTCGGCGCTCCGCCGGGATTCGATGATTTTTTGGGTCGGTTGCCCGTCTGGAGCCAGCTCCCAGTGTCGCGGCGGGCACTCGTAGGGGGAGTTTAGGATGGGATGATCGAAGAAGGGATTAGACATCGGTGGGGAGTGCGACCTGGTGGATGACTGGATTGGGCAGCTATGAATTACAATGATCCTGCGACATGACGCCAAATCTCGGAACACGGCGGAAGCAAAATCGCTAGGAAATGGATCGAACTGCTGGATCCTAGTGAGAGGCTTGCCCCCAGGGGCCAAATGGCGAGGCCTGCGCTTTGTGACAGGGAGACTTAAGGCAGCTTCAGAGGCACCTCCGCCCCGAGGGAGGGCGTCAGGCGGAGGTAGGCCATGAGGCTCGGAACCCGTGACTGACCTGGCGATCCTGCAGGCAGTTCGCCCACTTGAGGGATGTGTTATATCACAGTATATCCCGGTTTTCCAAATGCGCCGCGTCATGTTGGTTCGACGAGTCACTGCCGCCCAATTCTCGCGACAAATGGAGTATTATTGAGCTTCTATTTCACTGGAATTCAGCGTTTTGTGACTTGTTCTTGCATAAGGTAAAAACTTTTACCTTATCACAGATTTGACTTCCGCCCTGTCGCATCCTGTGGCGACATGTGCCCTTCCATGCTTATTTTCCACCTCACCTAGCGCCTGCTTTACACCCAGTGGCGAGACCCCGGCGCACCCAAGCTCCAATAATTAAAGTCACACTCCAAGGCGACGAAGTGATGAAGGTGTTTAGAGTCGCAGCCTGAATTTTCTCATTGACTCAGTGCTTGGGTTTCGGCTGGCGGGCTGCACTTTTTACGGACTTTTTCCAGCAGTGCGGGGTCGGCTTCCAGCGCGTCAGCGACGGCGCGAATCACGCCGAGGGTGGGGCGGGAGACGTGGTGCTCCA
This sequence comes from Akkermansiaceae bacterium, assembly GCA_025363295.1. Lineage (GTDB taxonomy): Bacteria > Verrucomicrobiota > Verrucomicrobiia > Verrucomicrobiales > Akkermansiaceae > Luteolibacter. The sequence goes on along the minus strand of JANYEC010000033.1, from coordinate 94,476 downwards.
TGCCTTCCACATCGCGATAAATGGTGTCTTCGTCGATGCCGAACAAGCGCAGAAAACGAGTGAGAGTTTCATGCCGTTCGATAATGGCGTGTGCGATCCGGTGGCCTTCATCGGTCAAGATAGTGCCACGGTATTTTTCATGTTTCACTAATCCCTCGGCATCCAAGCGTTGGAGCATGTTCGTGACGCTGGCTTGGGAGATCGCCAGATTTTTTGAAATATCCACGGCGCGAGCGTATCCCTTCGCCTCGATCAGATGGAGAATCTGTTCGAGGTAGTCATCCATGGCGACTGAGCCGCTGGTGCGTCTGGGAGGAAGGGTCACTAAGGCAACAGGCTAACGGACTGAATCGGGGAGGGAAAGCACGGATTTTTGATAGAGATCGGCATTCGAGGCCTGGAACTCTGCCTTGAGGCGGACGCGCAGATCCGAAAGATCGACCAAACGCCACGCGGTGAAGGTCCAGAGGCGATCCTTACCGTCATGTTCGATTCCGCAAAGCAGGTGCACGGCGTCGTCGTTGATTTTGAGGGTTTCATTTTTGGGCTCGAAATAAAAGGTGCGGAAGGTGCTTTCTGCGGAGCCTTGTTCGACGAGTTTGGGGTCGAGGTAAAAGATCAGTTTCGATTCCAGATCCGTGATCTTGAGATCGGGGTAGCCGGAACGCTGGTGCTCGCCATCGCGGGTGGGCGGAACCTCACATTTGAGGCCGGACGTGGCATTGATATGGGCGTGAATGCCGTCTTCGAAAAATCGTGAGGCCTCGTTGATTCTGCGGAGTTGTCTAACCGGGGAGTCTGTCTGATTGAGTTCTGCGACCGTTTCCTTGAGCGCATGATGGATCGCGGCAATGACGCGCTGATGGGCCGGGCTATCGTTGAGCGGGAGGACTTTTTTCCCGGAACATGCCTCGGCGATGGTGGCGAAGGCGAAGGTTCTGCCAGACAAATGTTCACCTAACAGCGAACGAACCAATGCGGCATCATCCTGCGGTGCGGCGTTTGTGGGCTGTGCGGGTTGCGTTGGTGGGGAGTTTTTTCGGTGGCTAGGGGCGAAAAAAGCAATGGAAAGAATGACTGCTGCGATTGTTAGGAACCCGATGACGCGAAGATTTTTGAGGAACATAGGAAGGGTTAGGTGGGAAGAAGCTCAGTTTCTTCGGCTCTTGTGCCACACTGAAGTGTCCGGGTGAAGCAGGGAATCGAGTGGCTGAGTTTCGAGATCGTGAGTTTTGATTAGATGAGTGAGTAAAACCAGCGAAGCCACCGCGTCGAACAACGCGTCATGCCAAAACTTTGCAGGGACGATTGCTTGGATTTCTTCGGTGAGGTGGTGCGATTGGCAAACCGCTCCGAGCGAATGATCAGGCAAGTCCGGCCAAGCCGCGCGGGCTAGCAGAAGGGTATCGATCCATGGTTTGAAACCGTGGCCAGGGAACGCGCGGAGAAAGCGTTTTTCGGTGCCCTTTCCATGGGCCACTACGACCGCGCGTGCTAGACGGTTTTTTAATTCCGGCCAGAGCGAGAGTAGGGAAGGGGCGTCCGTCAGTTGTTCCGGACCGATTCCGTGAATCTTCCGCGCGGACCACTGGATCGGTTGATCCGTGAAAAGATACGAGGTGAAGGCATTGCCATGGCCATTTTCGATAGACCAAGTGGCGAGACCGATTTGCACAGGGTGGTCCGTCAGCCCACGCGATGCGCCCGCCGATTCGAAATCGATTGCGGTGAAACGGCATTGGTTGATGAGCGGTATGGTCAATCTATTTAACAGTTAGTTAATCATTGTAGGATGGGCGCAGGTAACGATGCAACCGATGGAAAATCTCATGGGAGAGTCAGCCCGTCTCTCCGCACAGAATGGAGCGATAGTGCCTCATTGTCCCGTCAATTCATCGAATTCGGGCTTTCCTGTGTTTCGCACTCCTGCTGAGAATGCCCCGCGATGATCTCCTCACAGCCCGGACCCAATTTGCCAACTTGCAGCATGGACAGTTGGCAAATGGAAAGGGCATCCCTTGAAGCTGAATTCAGCGAGCGTATCACGCTCGACGCGCTGACCGGACCTAACGGTATCTCCAATCGCGATCCATGGCAGGACGATTCAGGCAGTGCGGCCGGCTGGCTCATCGCCCAGCGTAAGGGGGGCCACCGCCATTCCATCGATGATGTGCTCACGGCGTGGTATGCATTGCGAAATTCCCCGAAAGTCACCGAGCACCTCGACCTTGGCACCGGGATCGGCACGGTCGGATTGTTGACGCTGTGGGGCATGGGGCCTGCCGCCCGGCTTACCTGTGTGGAGGCGCAGGCAATCAGCTATCGGCTCCTGCAATCTAACATTAATCTCAATGGCCTCCGTCACCGCGTGAGTTGTTCCCATGGGGATCTTCGTGAGCTTGCTTTGGAGAGAAAATTTCCGCTCATCACGGGGAGTCCTCCGTATTTCCCAGACGGCTCGGGCATCATTCCGCAGGACTCGCAAAAAGCTCACGCGCGATTTGAGCTGCGAGGGGATGTTTCGGATTACGCGAAGGCTGCGGTTAGGCATCTATCTCCCGGAGGGTGGTTTGTGTTATGCTTTCCATCCCGCCAGAAACAGCGCGCGCTCGATGGAATCGCCGACTCAGGATTTCATGTCCTGCGTATGCGCGATGTGATCCCGCGCAAAACCCTTCCCGCACTTTTCACTTTGTTCGCCTGCAAACTTCAAGATGATCTAATTGTTCATCCTCAGGTGGAATCGCCGTTCGTCGTTCGCGATCAAGGAGGGCAGCTCACCGAGGAAATATTAGATGTTAGAAAATGCTTTGGTTTTCTATCAGGTAGAGGATAGTGCCATTCGGCTCTGACCTTCCATTGAATTTTACGCTTGAGGCCCGCTCACTTTTCCCTCAACCAAGGCTCTCGCAGAATTTCCGGAAAGCCTCGATCTCCTCCTCGCTTGCTTCTTCCTATCGTTGCTCCGGACCCCCACGCCTCGCTCGACGTCATTGGAGGTCATCCGCATTTCTGTCAGATTTTGCGGTAACGAATGAAGAGGACGGCCGCTATTGGGAAGACCTCCCGGCAACTAACACTCACGCCATCCATGTCGTGATCGGTGACCTAACAAGATTTCACTGCATGACCGCAATATGAGGTTACCCGAGCGGATCAGAATTATCGATATTCCACCCTACAATCCTGACTTCAATCCATGTTAGTAGCTCTGGGAAATCAACAAGGACGAGATCGGCAACCAGCACTTCGGAACCCTTGAGAAAAATTTGTAGGAAGCGCGATATTCGCCTTAAAGCGCCACTGGGACGATGTCGCAGCGCTGGATTCTCGACCAAGTAAACGCATTGAACATCACAGTGAGTATTCGTATTAGAGTTTCGTTAGTTTCGTGATGCGACCGGTTTTGTTCCAATCTTGGACATAGAGATTGCCCGCCTTGTCGAAACTCAGTCCGTGGGGAGCGGTGAAAATTCCAAGATGCATGTCTTGCAGTGGCACCTTGAAATTCGCCCATTGCGTGCGGTTAGGGTTGTCACCGAGAAAGGCGATGGGAGTTCCCGATTTATCGAGAATGGTGACGCGGGATTCAAGTTCAGCGACGGCCAGCTCATCTCCCCGAAAACTCACAGAGCAGGGAAGGCGTAGATTGCTGGCATGCACGCCGATCCATTTTCCTTCGAGGTCAAAGTGCACAAGGCGGCGCTTTCCGCGATCGGCGACGAGCAGGCGCGGCTCGCCGAAGCGGGTGTCGATCGCAAGGCCGTGCGGGGTATTGAACTGCTTCTCATCAGGGCCTTTGCAGCCGAAGGATTTCAGCAACTTTCCGGTGGCGTCGAATTTATGAATGATGTTCGCTCCGTAGCCGGTGGAGGCAAAAATGCTGCCGTCAGGAGCGACCGTGACCCCGGTGAGGCCGCCCCAGCCACCGGGAACTTCGCCGGTGCCCGCGTTCGGAATTTCCAAGAGCAGCTTGCCATCGGTATCGATTTTGCAAACCCGTTGAGGTGGTTTATTGCCGTTGAGTTGGGCACCGTAGATGACCGTCTTACCCTCTTCTTGGCGGATCGCCATGGCGTGGAAGCCTTTGCATTCTGGGGCGATTGTGCGGAGAAACTTGCCGTCAGGCTGATAGACGATCACGGAGAGATCGGAATCAGTAGAAACGTAAATCAGGCCGGTCTCGTTATCCACGACCACGCCGCCGTGGGTTGGGCCGATAATTTTTCCGTCGGGCAACTCGCCCCAGTGCGGCACGGCTTCATAGCACCAGGCACCGTTGCCGGTGCGCACCGCCGCTTGGGGATCATCTCCTGGCACCGCGCCTGGCTCGGGGTGGGCGAAGGCGAGCGGAGCAAGAAGAAACGGAATGAGGTAGCGCATCGGTGGTTTTTACTTCATGAAACGCTGTGAAATTTCAATAAAATTGATTCCCTTGAATCTACTCAATCCGTTACCTGAGAAAGCCCCATCTGAAAGAATACTAGCTGCCCATGCGTTTTGTGCCAGTATTTGTCAGTCAATGAATTGTCCCTTCCGATTTGTTCTTTCCGCTTTGGGTCTTTGTGTCATCGGGGTCCTTGGCGCGTGCGATCCACCGGCATCGAAAGTGTCGAAATCGGAGCCTTCTACGCACGCACGCGTTGGCTCTCTGGAGAAGGACGTGGAAAAAATTTCCCAGCCAGAGAAAATTTCGTTCAATGAGCACATCCAGCCGATTCTTTCCGAGTATTGTTACCATTGCCACGGGCCGGATTCCGGCACGCGCGAGCCGAAGAAGGAACCTCTGCGATTGGATCGGGTAGAGGACGTATTCCGGCCGCGTGAGAGTGGCAAATCCATCATCGTGAAGGGAAATCTTCGGGAATCCATGCTGGTCCAGCGAATTCATGAAAAAGACCCTGACTCAATCATGCCTCCGCCGAAAAGCCACAAGGTTTTGAAGTCCGAAGAGATCGCCATGATCGAGCGTTGGGTAGAGCAGGGCGCGGAGTTTGAGCCGCACTGGTCATTCGTCACGGTGAAAAAGCCCGAAGTCCCAAAAGTAGGCGAGGGCTGGGCGGAAAATCCCATTGATCGTTTCATTGCGGAAAAACTTGAAAAAGCTGGTTTAAAGCCGAATCCCCCGGATGACCTTGGGCGTTTCTACCGCCGCCTAAATCTTGATCTAACTGGGCTCCCTCCTTCGTTAGAAGCGATGGAAGCGTTCAAAAAATCCGCAGCTGCCAATCCACAAGCTGCGGTGGAAACTGCTGCGGACGAATTGCTCGCGAGCACGGCAAGCGCCGAAAATTTTGCCCGTCACTGGCTTGATGCAGCACGATATGCGGACACTCACGGCATTCACATCGACAACTATCGTGCCATCTGGCCCTACCGCGATTGGGTGATCCGGGCGTTTCAGGAGAACATGCCATGGGACGAGTTTACGACTGAACAGATCGCCGGGGACATGTTGCCTAACCGTTCGCTTGATCAACTCATTGCCACAGGTTTCTCCCGCTGCTTGGCTACGACGGGCGAGGGCGGGGCCATTCCTGCAGAATATGATGCCATCTACGCTAGGGATCGCGTGGAAACAATGTCTGCCATTTGGCTTGGTCTAACTACCGGCTGCGCGGCCTGCCACGACCACAAGTTCGATCCCATTTCGACCAAAGAGTTCTATTCTCTAACTGCATTTTTTCGGAATACCCCCATGTCATCGCTCGACGGAAATAACGCAGACCATCCTCCAAATGTTTTCGTCCCTCTCAGGGAAGAGCGGGGCCGCTGGGCAGCTCTGCAGATCGAGATTTCCCGCACAGAGGCACAACTCGTCGCGCGAGCGAAAGCAGCGCGTCCCGAGTTCGATGCGTGGCTGCCCAAGGCAATCATCGAGCCTTCTCGTGACATTGATTCTACACTTGCGATTCACCTTCCTCTCAATGAAGCAGAGGGACCTCTCCACGGCAAGGTGGATGGTAAACCGCAGGAATGGCTGACCAAGATGTCCCGCATCGACGCGCCTCTCGGGAAAGCTCCGGTCATCAGCGATGAGTCCATCGAGCTCGGAGACATTGGAAGCTTTTCGCGAGCCGACCGAGTGACCTTCGGCGGTTTTATACGGATCGAGGGGAAGCCCACCGGTGCCATCATTGCCCGGATGAATCCTGATGAATCGTTGCGCGGCTGGGACTTCTTCCTCGAAAATGGAAAACCCGCCTTTCATGTTATCGACTCATGGGACAAAGCGGCTAACAAAGTCATTGTAGAATCTGAACTGAAGCCCGGTGAGTGGCATCACTTCATCGCTACTTGGGACGGTGCCCTCGCAGGGCATCAAGCTGGTGCAATCTACATTGATGGGAAAAAAGCAGGATCCAAATCATATCCTAACAGTGTCGGTGGCACCATCGAAACCTCTGTGCCACTGCGTCTTGGTTCGCGTCATCACGGCGATGCGAAACTCAATGGTAAAGTGGCCCTCCAAGATTTTCGCTTTTACCGCCGCCTGCTTTCACCGGAGGAAATCAAAATTCTTGCAGGGAACAGTATGCTCAATCAGATCATTTCACTGACTCCTAACAGCCGAACCCCCGAGCAGATCAAGTCGGTCTTTCAGTATTTCCTCGCCAATGTGGATGCGCCGTCTCGCGAGCTTTTGACCCACTTGGATGGATTGAAATCCGAGCAAGGTGCGCTGCGAGCCCGTGGGTCAGTTTCACTCGTGATGGAGGAAAAAAAGGGGGAGCCCTTTGCCCACGTCCTCCTCCGCGGTGGTTATGCGGACGAGGGAGAGAAAGTCACCCCTATCACTCCTGCCGTGCTTCCTCCGATGGCCCCCGACGCGCCAAGGAATCGGTTAGGTCTGGCGCGCTGGCTTAACGATCCCGCGAACCCGTTGCCAGCCCGCGTGACGATGAATCGCACCTGGTCGTATTTTTTTGGGACCGGTATCGTCGAGACGAATTCTGACTTCGGCGTCATGGGAGCGCGGCCCAGCCACCCGCGACTGCTCGACTGGCTCGCCGCTGAGTTTATCGAATCCAAATGGGACAGCCGCCACATGATCAAGCTGATTGTCACCTCCGCCGCCTACCGCCAATCCGGCGTGGTCTCTGCGGAGAAGCTTGAAAAGGATCCATCTAACCGACTACTCTCGCGTGGACCACGCTACCGGCTTGATGCCGAGCAAATTCGTGATCTAGCACTATCTACCGCTGGGCTGCTCTCAACGAAAGTAGGTGGTCCTTCAGTGAAACCTTATCAGCCAGAAGGTATTTGGGAAGCAGTCGCGATGCCTCAATCCAATACCAGAACTTACCGCGAGGATAAAGGGGAAGGGCTCTACCGCCGCTCGATGTATACGATGTGGAAGCGCACTGCAGCACCTCCATCCATGGAAATTTTTAATGCCCCTACACGTGAAACTTTCTGTGTGAGACGTGACCTAACCAATACTCCGTTGCAGGCGCTCGTCTTATTAAATGACCCTCAGTTCATCGAGGCATCCCGCGAGCTGGCCTCGAAAGCGCTCGTCTCTAACAATGATTTTGATGCTCGTTTAGATTTTATCACCGCACGGCTGGATGGCAGAACTTTCGACGCGGATGAGCGACAGATCGTCCGCAAGTCGCTCGCTTCAGCGATAGCATCATTCCGCAATCAGCCCGATGATGCGATGAAACTCATCACCACCGGAGCAACGCCACCGCCCAAGGATGCGGATGTTCCAGAGCTTGCCGCTTGGACCTTAATTGCGAGCCAGATCCTCAATCTCGATGAAACCATCACCCGCTGAATCACGATGAATCCAATCGAACTGCACAACGCAGCCTACAGCCGCCGCCAGTTTTTTCGCAAGTCTGGGACGGGTCTGGGGATGGCCGCGCTCGCCTCCTTGCTTGGCAAACGCGGGATCTCGGCAGCGGAGAGCCTTTCTGGCATCAATGACATGTTGCCGCAAATCGCGCCGAAAGCGAAACGCGTGATCTATATTTCGCTCATTGGCGCGCCGTCCCAGCTCGATCTTTTCGACTACAAACCGGACTTACAAAAGCGCTTTAAGGAGGATCTTAACACCTGGCTGAAAGAGCAGGGTCAGCGCCTAACAGGGATGACGTCCGGCCAAGCGAGCTTTCCGTTAGCTCCCTCGATTTTCAAATTCCAACAGCACGGCCAATCCGGTGCGTGGGTCAGCGAGCTTCTGCCATGGACGGCGAAAATGGTGGACGACATCTGCATCATTAAGTCGATGCACACGGATGCGATCAACCACGAACCTGCGAACCAATTGATTTGCACCGGATCGATGCAAGCGGGAAAAGCTTCTATCGGCTCGTGGTTGTCTTATGGCCTTGGCTCGATGAATAAGGAGCTGCCATCGTTCGTCGTGCTGCATGCCACGCATTCCTCGCCATTTTCTAACGTCCAGGCGATTTCCTCGCGCTTGTGGGGTTCCGGTTATCTTCCCGGCAAATACGCGGGAGTAGCGCTTCGTTCGCTCGGCGACCCTGTTTTATTCCTGAAAGATACTGCGGGGATTTCTCGGGAAACTCGCCGCAACATGCTCGATGGACTCAACGATTTGAACCGCCGGTCATTTTCGGCCGTCGGCGATCCGGAGATTGAAAACCGCATCCAACAGTATGAAATGGCATTTCGAATGCAGGCTTCTGTGCCAGAGCTCACGGATCTAACTTCCGAGCCTGAGAGCACCTATCAACTCTACGGACCGGACAGCAAGACCCGCGGGACTTTCGCGAACTCGGCGATTATGGCCCGCCGACTCGCCGAGCGCGGCGTCCGCTTCGTGCAGATTTTCCACCGTGGCTGGGACCAACACGGTGATCTCCCCCGCGACCTCGCCTCGCAGTGCAAGGATGTGGATCAGGGTTGTTACGGCCTGATCAAAGATTTAAAACAGCGAGGTATGTTAGAGGATACACTCGTTGTCTGGGGCGGTGAATTTGGGAGAACAATCTATTCGCAAGGGAAACTCACCGAGACCGACTACGGTCGCGATCACCACCCTCGCTGCTTCACCATTTGGATGGCCGGCGGCGGCATCAAAGGCGGCCAAGTGTATGGGGAAACTGATGAAATGTCTTATAACATCGTCAAGAATCCCGTCCACATTCGGGACCTTCATGCCACCATTCTGCACGCCCTCGGCCTCGAACACGAGCGGCTCAGTTTCAAGTTCCAGGGCCTCGACCAAAGGCTCACCGGCGTGGAACCCGCGAAAGTGGTGACAGATTTGTTCGCTTGAATGCGGTTGCTAAAGTTCGAACAAACTCCGCAGTTCTTCGCTGATGACGGCGGAGGCTTCTTGGATGCTAATCGGACGCCCCGCTTCTTTTTCCAAACTGCTCATGCTCACGCCGTCTAAGCCGCAGGGGGTAATGGCGAAAAACGGCGGTAGGCACTCGTTTGTGATATTGATCGCGAAGCCGTGCATGCTAATCCATTTTCTAACGCCTACTCCAATGGACGCGAGCTTGCGGTTATCTAACCATACGCCGGTGAGTCCATCGCGGCGGCCTGCATTCACGCCGAAGCGGGCGCTGGCGCGGATGAGCGCGTCTTCGAGTTTCCGCAGGTGTTCGTGGAGATCTTTATTGCGCGGAGTGAGATCGAGAATCGGGTAGCCCACGAGCTGGCCGGGCCCGTGATAGGTGGCTTGGCCACCGCGGTTCGTTTCGTGAACGGGGTAGGGTAGCACTGCTGGATCGCGGAGAGAAGACCTGTCGCGCAGACGGCCGATGGTGTAAACGGGCTGGTGCTCTAGCAGCAAAATCGTATCGCCACTTGTTCCTGATAGAATAGCGGCGACCCTTTCTTCCTGAATCCGCAGGCCGTCTTCGTAAGCGATGAGGCCGGGGAGATGTTTGATTTCTAGCATTTTCAGAGGAAGAGTTTTTTAACCCCTGCGTCCATCTGCTGTTTAATCAATCTTAAATCAGCCTGCGTTCGAGGAGTTTCGCTTTGAGCGGATCAGAAGCTTGGAGGTGAGCCATGCCGATGGCAAGGGCATCGGCGGCATCGGAGGGCGGGGTTTCGGCGAGGCCGAGGATGGCGCGGACCATGAAGGCGACTTGCCCTTTGTCCGCGTTGCCATTCCCGACAACGGCCATCTTCACCTTCTTCGGAGAGTATTCATAAACTTTTAGCCCGTGATCGGCGGCGGCGATAAGTGCGGCGGCGCGGGCGGCTCCCATTGAAATCGCGGTCTGGTGGGATTGCACATAGATGATGCCTTCGACGGCAACTTCATCGGGTTGGAATTTCTGGATAATGTTGACGAGGTGAGTGCGGATCGCGGAGAGCGCGGCGGATTGTGGGATGGACTTTGGGATCGAAATCACATCGAAGGCGAGCACGGTAGGCTTGCGCGGATCACCTTCGAGCACAGCGTAGCCCGTGTTTCTAACTGCGGGGTCGATGGAGAGGATGCGCATGAGTTAGAGAGGAGCGATAAGGCCATCAAGTTGCGCGAGTTTTTTTTGGTTCATGTCGAACGTTAGAAAATGGGTGGCTCCGATGATTTTTGCTGCGGCGACGTGAAGGATATCGAATCCGCGATGGCCGCCGGTGAGGGTGTGGGCGAGAGATAGACGGGAAGATTCGACAAGGACGTCCTCAAAATCGCAGAATCGCTCGACCAGTCTTCCATCCTTGATGTCCGTTAGAAAATCGGCCGCGAAGAGGTCGGAATCGCCGATTTTAATAAAACGTCGGCACTCAGCGAAACGAAGTGCGTTGATCAACTCGAAACGGGTTAGCTTGGTGATCCATATTTCCGAACTGTTTTGTGCGCTCCACTTCACCGCATCGGATGTTTTGGAATCGTTCCCGTATAGTGAGAATAGGAAGCTGGTATCGGCAGAGATCACCATTTGCTGGCGGCTTCATGGATGAGATCCAGAGATTCCTGGGCGGTGAGCATTTTTTCACCCGTTCGATCACGTTTGACCGCTGGACTGTCCGCCCAGCTGACTTTTTCTGGTTCTGCGGGCTTTTCAGGAATGAGCCTTGCAATTGGCTTTCCTCGCTGTGTGATAACGATCTCTTCACCAGCACTGATCCAGCTCAAGAGGCTGGAATAATGATTACGAAGATCGCGGACTGTGGCGGTTCTCATATGGCTACACTGATGTAGCACATGCAGTAGGTCAACGTTGCTTTTCCCTTAAAGCCCAAGCTGCGGCAGCTTAGTGGCGCGATTTTTTCCAAACTCGGATCATTTCCAGAAACGGTTCGGCATAGCGCTGGATTTTTGCTGTGCCAATGCCGGGGATATGGAGGGCCTCCTCAGTGTTGATCGGCTGATAGCGGGCGAGAGCTTCGAGAGTTTTATTGTTGAAAATGACGTAAGGGGGGACGTCCTCACGCTTGGCGATGCGGGCCCGGTGATCGCGCATCATGGAGTAGAGCTGGCCGTCTAGGCCGTGGTCCTTGAGGGCGGTTTCTTTTTTTCCAGCCTCGGGATCGGGCCAGACGAGCTGATAGGAAACTGTGCCGCGCATGACTTTGTCGCCGAGCATGGTGAGCGTCATGAGTGGAAATTCTCCCGTGACTGTCTGGACCAATCCGCCATCAGCGAGGGACCGCATGAGGCTGTTAAGGTAGCCTGCGCCTTTTTCCCTTAAAATGCCGTAGGTGGTGAGCTGGTCGAGGCGGGCGCTGATGATTTCCTGGGACTTACTCCCTGCTAACATCTGGACAATGCGCCCGCGGCCAAATTTCGGTTCCCAGCCATGTGACGTGCGGCGAGACATGCGGGCGACGCCGCTGAGGGCTTTTCGCACTGTGATTTCCTCCTCGGGTGTAGGGGCGCGGGACTCGCCAGAGCCTTCATCGCGACAGACATCGCAGGAGCCGCAGACGCCCGCGTCGTCCTCGCCGAAATACATCAGAATCCACTTTTGCCGACAGACGCGCGAGTAACACATCTCCACCATGGCCTTGAGTTTTTCGCGATCCCGACGGTCCTTTTCCTCGATGGCAGCCTCGTCTAACTTAAGTTGGCTGGTGAGCACATCGGGCCGGAGAAGACGAGTGCCTTTCATGCGTTTTTTCGGAATATCGAAACGCTCGACGTAGCCGCTGCGTGCGAGGATCGCCATTGCGCTGCCGACGGACATGGAGTTTTTCACATCGGCCCCTTCGGCGATTTCGTCGAGCGTGCGGTGGACCTCGAATTCGCGGTCCGCATCGTTGAGCAGGTATTGATAGATTGAGCGGATGACCGTGGGATTTGGGTTCGCGCCATCGATGAAAAACTCTTGGGTGCGGGTATCTGCGTAGTTGAAGAGCAGCTCGCAGACGGCAGCCTCACCATCGCGACCGGCGCGGCCAGCTTCCTGATAGTAAGCCTCGACGCTGCCGGGGACTTCGTAGTGGATCACAAAACGCACGTCTGAACGGTCGATGCCCATGCCAAAAGCGTTGGTGGCAATCGCAACGTCCGCCTTGCGGCTGATGAAAATTTCTTGGGCGCGCTCACGTTCTTGATCGGATAGACCGCCGTGATAAGCCACGCATTTGATGCCCCAGCTCGCGAGAGTCTCGGAGACGGCATCGACTTTTTTTCGCGTGGCACAATAGACGATGCCGGTTTTATGAGCAGCGATCACCGCCTTCATGCGCTCGTCCTTTTGGGCGGCCTTGTCGATGGCGGAAATCGTAAGTGATAGATTCGGTCGGGAAAATCCGCTGACTCGCTCGAAGGGATTTCGCAGAGCAAGCACCTTCGTGATGTCATCTCGGACAATGGGGGTGGCGGTGGCGGTTAGAGCGACGCATTGAGGCCTACCAATTTTTTCTAGCGATTTACCAAGCCGCAGATAATCGGGCCGGAAATCGTGGCCCCACTGGCTGAGACAGTGCGCTTCATCTACGGCGAAGAGCGAAATCTCGATGCCAGTTAGAGCATTCAGAAAACTCTCCGCGCGGAAGCGTTCGGGCGCGACATAGACGAGTTTATATTTCCCCGCACGCATCCCATCGAGCCGCTCCTTTTGCTCCGGCCATGACAGCGTGGAATTGATGACCGTGGCAGCAATGCCCCGTGCAACGAGTGCATCTACCTGATCTTTCATCAAGGCGATGAGCGGGGAAATCACGAGCGTGACACCGCCGAAGCAGAGCGCGGGGATTTGGAAACAGAGCGACTTGCCGCCGCCCGTGGGCATCACCACGAGGCCATCCCGGCCGGAAGTGATTTCGTGGATGACTTCTTCTTGGCCTTCGAGAAACCCATTAAAACCGAAATACTGCTTGAGCGCCTGATGAGGCGTCATCACAAGGGGTTTCGAAGTGGCGGAAGGGACAGACATCGCGAAGGCCGGAGTGAGTTCAGGCTTTCACTTCGACGATGAGATTGATTTCGACGGCGACGTTAAGCGGCAGGGCGGCGGCACCGAGGGCGGTACGTGAGTGTTTTCCTTTGTCGCCGAAAATTTCTACTAACAATTCGGATGCTCCATTCATCACTTGTGGGTGGCCGTAGAAATCGGGCTCGGAGTTGACGAAACCCGTGAGGGCCACAATTTGTGTCACCCGATCAAGCGAGCCAATCTCGTTTTGAATGACGGCGAGACGATTGAGGATGATCATGCGGGCACCTTCTTTCGCTTCTTCGATAGAGACATCTGTGGGGACCTTACCAATGACTTTTTTGTCGCCGTCGATTGGCAAACCACCTGATAGAAATAGGAGATTTCCACTGCGCACGCAGTTGACGTAAGCGGCGACGGGGGAGGGGACAGCAGGGAGGGTGAGTCCGAGGGAGGTAAGTTTATCGAGGATCGTGTTCGGCTGAGACGGGGGCATGGGATAATGGAGTTATAGGAAATGTATCGGTGAGAAGCGCGACGAGCCGAAGGCCGGCCTGAGTGAGAACGGCTTGATTCCCCTCACCGTTGACAAGGCCGCGGGTGAGGTAGCGGTGGGGAATAGTGGAGGGCCGGACCGAAGTCAGGGCGGGAGCGGCCATTTCACGTTTGCTGGGGGAAAAGGCGATGGGCATGCCTGTGGCGCTGAAGCTTATTTCCCATGAGGTCGCTCCCTCGCTGCTACCATGGCTAATCCATGGGTGGCGTTTAACGAAATCTGGAGTCTCCTTCATGGGGACCGTTACTTTGAAATAGACGGGCGTTGAAGCAATGAACTCGCTGAACTGAAGCTCAGGATTCGCTTTTTGCTCGATGAAAAACCGTGAGACTTCACAGCCGGTTAGATTCATGCCATTGAATATCCCCTGATAGTTCTCGCCGCCGCCGCCGCAGGATTTATTCCAATCCTCGTAGTTCATGCTCATCAACATCGCTAACTCAAGGTGGCAGTGGGCACGGGTGCGATCGATCCCCGCGCCCGTAAAGCCCATGCGGCCTAGCACCGAGCCCGCCTTTACGGGATCGCCAGGATTGCAGGTGATTTCAGCAAGATGGGCGTAGAGCGAGTAGATGAGCGAGTTTTCCCAATGATGTTCAACGACCACATATTTGCCATAATTACTACGGCCGGCGAGTGGGCTGATGTGGACCACGCGGCCGTCTGCAATGCTAGAAACCATATCTAACGAATTCCCCGCCTGATCGCGTTTGACGGGTGCGATGTCGATGCCTTCATGGAATTTCGTGCAGACCACCTGACCGTTGATACGGGTCTCATTGCGGACGAAGCCGAACGTGCCAGCTTCCCAAGGCTTAGACATTTGGCCCTCAAAAGTGCGGTCCACATACATGAAAAACTGGTCCATTTCCCCGGTAAAGAGGTGCTGGTTTTCGGTGGGGAGTCGGAGATCGATAGGGCTGGCAGGCACGGCGGCGACCAGCGACAGGATCAGGGCGAAAATTCGGGTCATGCGAGAGAGGTGACGCTTATTTCTTCTTCTTCTCGGCTCCGGTGCGGGGTAGGGTTTTATCCAAAAGAGTTAGGTCATCCAAGGTCACGCCTTTCCAAATCACGATGAAGCCATCATTGATGGTCTTATCGATGAGCACACCGTCCACCACGCGGCCATTGACTTGGGAGATGAGCCATTTTCCCTGATTTGTGTTCGTGATTGCAGCCAATCGGTTCACGGCGTTGCTCTTGAGTTGGAAAACGATTCCATATTCCTCCCCCACATCTGATGGAAAAGGGCGGAACGAAACGATATCCTTGATAGTGATCTCCGGCATTCGGCGGAAGTAGCGGGTCTGTCCATTCGCCAACTGCGGAAAAATCATCTTTGGATTGTCCGTCGCGTCCGTCTCCATGTGAAACGACACCGCTGTCTTGATTTCCGGCTTTCCGCTCGCAAGCAAATTGGGCGCGACTGCAATAGCGAGCATCATCGAAAGTGCAGCAAAGGGCGATTTCATGCGCGGATTGAAGCAGAACCCGCCGATCTCGGAAGGAAAATCGGGTGGAAAACCAACCCATTAGGCCGGTCTAGCAACTTTCTCCGAACAACGCCGCTCTTCACCACCAAAGTTGCCTCGGCTCCGCATGAAATCGCGCTCGCGCTTACCATTGCCGTTGACCATATCGGTTCGGATGGCAACTGTGCCACCATGTTTATCGACCACATACGGATTTTCGCCAAAGCGGGCGACGGCGGAAACGGCGTTGTTTCTTGGCGTCGGGAAAAATTTGTCCCGCGTGGCGGACCCGACGGCGGCGACGGCGGCGGCGGCGGCGATATCATCCTCGTGGTGGATCCTTCTACCGACAATCTTCGCGCTTACCACTACGATCCGAAACTCATCGCTGAGGACGGGAAAAACGGCGCGGGTGGCCGGAAAACCGGGAAAAGTGGCAAGCAAGTCATCGGCAAGGTCCCGCCCGGCACCGTCGTTTATCGCAGCAACGCCGTGACCGTGCAAGAAGCCGTGGAATACGAACGCGGCGATGAAGGCATCGACCTCGAACCCATCGCAGACCTAACGGAAAACGGTCAGGAATTCGTGCTCTGCAAAGGCGGCGAACCTGGCCAAGGCAACTGGAATTTCAAAACTGCCACCAATCGCACGCCTGTCGAGCACACACTCGGCACACCTGGCGACCAAGCAGTATTCTATCTGGAGCTCCGCCGCATCGCCGATGCCGGATTTGTGGGTTTCCCAAATGCAGGAAAATCCACACTGCTCGGCGCACTTTCCCATGCGAAGCCGAAAGTAGCTTCCTATCCGTTCACGACGCTTCAGCCGGTCGTCGGAGTGGTGGAGTTCCCCGGTTTCCGCCGCTGCACCATCGCGGACATTCCAGGCCTCATCGAAGGCGCGCATGAAAACCGCGGCCTCGGTCACGAATTTCTCCGCCACATCACTCGTTGCCGCGTGCTGCTTTTCGTCATCGACATGGCAGGCAGTGAAGGCCGCGACCCGATCTCTGATCTGGAAATCCTCCGCCGCGAGATCAAGGAATACGACGATGAACTCGCACGCTTCCCATGGAAAATCATCGCTAACAAAATGGACCTCGAAGGGGCTGCGGAAAATCTCGAAATCTTCCGAGGGCGTTTCCCAAAGATCGACATCATTCCAATCTCTGCGGATCAAGGCACCGGCATCGACGATCTCAAACAGATGTTAGATAACGAACTCGGCCACCGCTCAGACAAGTGAAGGTGAGTTGATAGAGGATGGTTAATAGTTGATAGAAAAAAACTTATCATCTACTCTTTCATTTGCGTAAATCTGCGTCCACCTGCGGTTAATATTTTTTCATCCAAATCCTCATGATCTCTCCACGCGAAATGGTTTTTGTCTATGGCACTCTCCGCCGTGGGGGCTCGAATCATTTCCGCATGGATGGCGCGGAGTTCATTACGGAGGGTCGGATTGCAGGAAAAATGTATAAAATCGACTGGTATCCGGGCCTTGTTCTCGATCCAGCCGGGGACGACATCATTGGCGAAGTTTACGCAGTGGATGCAAAAATGTTAGGGAGCCTCGATAGTTTTGAAAACGTCTCGGCAGGCGATACGGAGGGCACCGAATATCGGCGGGTAGAAACCACTGTGATCCGCCCAGACGGCGAGACTCTTCCCGCCTCGGTCTGGGAGTGGCTGGGCGAAGTTGACGAACATCGGCGTCTCCGCAGCGGCGATTGGCTTGCCTGATGCAACTCGATTTTGGGTTTCCGAAACAAGGAGTTGCCCGGCCAAGTTTTTGAATCCAAGATTTCGCAGATGAAAGAAATTGCTTTGGGATTTGTGGGTGTCGGGCGAATGGGCGCGAACATCGCCCGCCATTTGGCGGATTTGGGATATCCGATCGCTGCAATATTTGACCATCATTCTGCGTCCGCGACGTCACTCGCATTCGAACTCGGTTCCACGGCCGTGGCGACTCTAGCAGAAGTCACTGCGGCTTGTGATGTCATCTTCACCGTGGTGAGCGACGATGAGGCGATGAGCGAAATTTTCACGGGTGATGAATCCCTTTTAAAAGGTGCGGAAGGTCGGACATTTATCAACTGTGCTACGGTCAGCCCAGCCACCCATGAATTCGCAGCGGTGGCAGCGGCGAACGCGGGTGCATCGACTCTAGCAGCCAGCATGGCATCTAGCATCCCGCAAGCACGGCAGGGCACACTCTATCTGATGATCGGTGGCGATGCTGAGGTCTTCGAAAAACACCAAGAACTTCTCCACGATATCTCCGCGTCACTCCGCCACGTCGGTGCCGTCGGCCATGCGGCGAAAATTAAGGCGCTGGTGAACATGGTGATGAACATCAATACGGCGGGGCTCGCCGAAGGTCTCGGCCTTGGAGCGGCGCTGGGGCTAGATTTGGAGATTCTCAAGGAGGTTTTTTCACAAACGGGCGCGAATTCTAGGGTGTTAGAAACTGATAGTGATGACATGATTATGCGCGAGCACGATTGTTATTTTTCTGCTGCGCATGCCGCTAAGGACAGCGGCATCGCGAATGCTCTTGCGCATGAGGCCGGCCTGCTCGTGCCTCTCTCCGAGGCCGCTGAGGCGCAATATCGCAAGATGGAGGAAATCGGACTTGGCGAGCTCGACAAGTCTGGGATCGCGGAACTCACATTTCCCGATCGAGCCACGATCTAACTATAATATTCAATGACAACATTAAGCGAAATCCGAAACCGCCAGAATGAGCGGATCGATACCAGTTTCCACCCCAGTACCCGTGCGGACACGCTGGTGATGCTCGGTCATGGGCTGACGGGAAACAAAGACCGCCCGCAGCTTGTTGCTCTTGCAACCGGCCTTGCTGCGCGGGGATGGCCCTGCTTGCGTTTTACCTACTCGGGAAATGGCGATTCCGAGGGCCGATTCGAAGATTCTTGTATTACTAAAGAAATCGGCGATCTCCAGGCGGTGCTCGGAACACTTTCTAATGACGTTAAAATCGCCTACGTAGGCCACAGCATGGGCGGTGCCGTGGGTGTTCTAACTGCTGCGCGGGACATGAGGATTTCTACGCTCATCTCATTGGCGGGAATGACTCACACCGCAGCCTTCGTGCAGCGCGAGTTCGGCGATGTTTTACCCGGTGCCGGCTTGATGTGGGAGGAAGAGGATTGCCCGCTTTCGGAGGGATTTGTGGATGATCTCAATTCGATAGATAACACCCTTTCCGCTGCGGAATCAGTGACTCAGCCTTGGCTGTTGATCCACGGTGAGGCTGACGATCTCGTTCCCGTTCAAGACAGTCGCGACGCCTTCGAAGTGGCCACTTGTGAGAAAAATTTAATCGAACTGCCGGGAGCGGGTCATTCCTTCGGGGAGGAGGACTATCCAAAGCTTATCGATGCCGTGGACTCGTGGCTGGTGAACCATCACGGTGCGCACGGAGCATCGTAACTTAGCCCGCGGATTTCTCTAATCGGTTAGTCTGAAGTTCAGCAAGCGTCGTGGACCTAACAAATGTGCGCCTTGCGGATCGATCAGGAAATAACCTGATAGTGCCCGTCTCCCTAGCAGCATGGGGCAAAGCATTTCAGAGCGGTTCGCAAGGCTGATCATGATGCTCCAACGGAAGCCGCCGGGAAGCTCAGCAGTCGTTTGGATGAAGATTCGCTTTCTGGCTTTTCCGGTGGAACTACGAACACGGGCGATTCTGGCGACGGCCACTTGGCAGGCGATTTTCTTGCCGTAGTGATTGGTCGTCGTAAAGCGCACCGTCAGTTCGTCATCTGACAATTCCACATCCTCCGCATGGATGCTGGAACTGCGTGCGCCACTGTCCGTCTTCGCGTTCAGCGGGCCGACGCCGACGTCGGGCAAAGCGACCCATTCCCGCCGCCCGATGACTAATCTCGCCATTCCCGTTCCGTGCCAAGGCAGACCCAATGAGGCAGCGAGATCTCGCGAAGAAGACTCGACGGGCTCTGGAACGGCTTTGAAGATGTGAGACATGTTAGAGGTTCAAGAGTGAGGCTGCCATCGCCCGTGCCTGTTCGCCACCCCCGCCTAACATGCGGACGAGTTCTTGGATACGTGTTTCGCCACTGACTGGGAAAAGTCGGGAACGAGTGCGCCCGCCGGAGACTTCTTTTTCCACCACGAAATGATGGGTCGCGGTCGCTGCCACCTGCGGAAAATGAGTGATTGCCACGACTTGATGGCGCATACCCAGCGCCGCCATTTTCCTGCCCACCGCCCGTGCTACTTCGCCGCCGACGTTTGCGTCGATTTCATCAAAGACCATCAACGGTGTGGCATCCTGATCTGCTAGAGCAGATTTTACAGCGAGCATCACGCGGCTAATTTCACCTGACGATGCGATCTGCCGCAGCGGTAAAAGCGGTTCGCCCGGGTTCGGGCCGAATTGAAATTCGATAGATTCCAGTCCTTGCGGGCCGGGTTCGGTGAGGATTTTTAACGGGGCTTCGAACGACGATTGCTTGAAGCCGAGGTCTTTCAACTGACTGGCGATTTCCTTGGCTAACTTTGGTGCCGCTTTCTTGCGTGATGCACTGAGTAATTTTCCGCCCGCGTCGAGGGTCGCGCGGCAGGCGGCGAGTTCGCGTTCGAGTGTCTCAAGTTTTTCCCCGCGGTTTTCGATGGTGTCGAGGCGGGCAGCGGCGGCGTCACGGCGGGTGAGCACGTCGCTGAGCGAAGGGCCGTATTTCCGTTTCAAAGATTCTAGCAGATTGACCCGTTCTTCGAGTGTGGCGGCTTCTGCTGGATCGATGTCGAGCTCGTCCACGTATTCGGCGAGGTTGCTTTCCAAGTCTTGGAGTTCAAGGCAAGCCGTTTCCAAAGAGGCGGTGCGCTCACGGATGGAGGGGTCGAGTTTTTCCAAGTCGCGCACGAGGCGCTGGACTTCGGTGAGCCGTTCGAGAATTCCGTCTTCGCCATTGAGCGATGCGGTGGCAGCAGCAGCGGCTTCGACGAGGCGGGTGGAATTCGACGCACGCCGCCAACGATCCTCGAGGTCTTGTTCGCCCTCGGGTTTGAGGTTCGCTGCGTCGATTTCCTGGAGCTGATAGCGCAAGAGATCAAGTTCCTGCTCACTGGCATTCTCCGCGTGGCGGATTTCCACTAACTCTGCGGCTTTGGCCCGCCAATCGCGATAAGATTCCCGGTATTTCAAGACGCAGGGTTCTGCTCCGGCGTAGGCGTCTAACATCGCGAGTTGACGCTCCACCGAAAGCAGTGATTGATGATCGTGAGGACCGTGGAGATCTACCAGATGCTCACCGAGTCGTTTGAGCAAATTGAGAGTGACTGGCGAATCATTGATAAACTGGCGGTTCGCCGTCTGGCCAATCACGCGGCGAATGATGAGCTGCGTGTCGTCGCAAGGATCGAGCCCTCCGTCGGCGAGGATGGCGTTGATTTCACTGGCGTCTTTGAGCTCGAACACCGCCTCGACCGAGCAATTGTCCTCGCCGGTGCGGATGAGGTTTTTTTCAGCGCGTTCGCCAAGCACCAGTTTGAGCGCACCGACGATGACGGATTTCCCCGCGCCAGTCTCTCCAGTGACGCTGATGAGGCCCGGGCCGAGTTCCCATGCGAGTTCATCGACCAAGGCGAGATTGCGGATTTTTAAAAGAGTAAGCATTCGTTTTGCGGAACGCAGTGAGTATGCAAGGCCCCGCGCCGGAAGCAATGGCGGGCTTTTTCCGTGCCGTTTTTTCAGCGATCTGGGGGTGGATGGAAACTCAGGCGAAAGCGGGCAGTCAGGCGAGAAAGAGCTGGATTTACGCGATTACGCGATTACGTGGTTTCCAACGGCCGGTTTCATGCCACTCTGGCCATGCGTCTATTTTCCGTAAAATTTTGCCCTCGCGATTGCCACTCCCTCCTAATGATTTTTGAGCTATCAGCACCTAGTTTGCAGCGATCTTCGCTGCGTGCTTGGTTACGTTCATTGGCCAGCCGTCTGCGTGCCCGTCCGCTCGATGAACTGCCGCTTGCCCTCGTGATCCCTCTCGATGGCGAGGCTGCGGACCAGGTCACGCAATTGCAAGTGAGCATCTTGCGGAAATATCGGCGCAATCCTGGGCTGGAGGCTTCTCCGCACATCACGCTCAAGCTGGGATTCAATGTTAGGGACAGCGCGCCATTTGAAAAATATTTGGCGAAATTAGCCAATGAGGTTGTTCCGTTTGAAATCGTGATCAAGGGTTTTGATTCTTTCGATGAGGGCATTTTATTTCTCGATGTGGAGGCAAATCCCGAGCTGGAAAAACTTCGCCAACGCATTCTTTTCGACTTGGCGGGACAGTGGGGAATCCAAGCGCTGCCAATCGAAGATTCGCGCTTTCGCTTTCATGTGACGCTTGCTTATGGTCTATCAAAACGGGAATTTGCGGAGCTTCGAGATTCCTTTGCATCGCAAGGGATTCAGTTCAGGTTTGGTGCACGCCACATCGATTTATTCTATCATACCGGTCAGCAATGGGTGACCCTTAAACGCGTGATTTTGCGAGGTAAAGCGAATCTATCACATTCCAACTCCGCTCATGAAATCAATGCAACTTAACGAACCTGCGGAGCTCGATAAGCTGTTATTTAGGCGACAGTTCATTCTGAGTAAGGAAATCGGCCATGGTCTGGCTGATGGTAAGCAGATTCTGATAGGTGGGTGCTATCATCTCAGCGCCCATTTAGATCTTGAACTCACCCATATCGAACATGCGGAAAAGTCCCTCACTCTGCTAGGGTTCGCGCTCGATCCTGATGATCCCGAGGCTGGCAACGAAGCAATCTTGCGTCGCTTGATCGTAAGTATGGGGTGCTCCAAGGATGTTTTGCGGGACGCCGAAACCTTAGGGGGTCGTTGGGTTCTAATCGTTCACGACGGAAAGGAAACCACGGTTCTACATGATGCCACGGGCCAGCGCCAAGTCTATTTCACCCGCCCAGAAATCGGCGAAAGCGTGGTCTGCGCGTCCAAACCCGGTGTGATGGCTGAGCAACTCGGGCTTACTATGGATGCCAGTGCGGTAGATTTCATTCACTCGCGAAAATCGGACGATTATGAAATCTACTGGATGCCAGGAGATACGTCGTTGTATGCGGAAATTTGCGCTCTGTTGCCGAATCATTTTCTTACCCTATCAGACGGGATTTGCCATCGGTTTTGGCCGGAGCAAGCCCTTCCGCCGATGTCTTATCCGGAAGTTCTATCGGAATGTATTCGCTTGCTTCGCGGACAAATCGACAGTGCGCAGCGACGCTTTCCACTGGCGATCTCAATGACGGCTGGCTGGGATAGCCGCCTGATGCTGGCCCTGCACCGGGAATACACAGAAAATCTCTACGCGTTCACCCTCGTCTATCCCCACCTGCCCACCGAATCGAGAGATGTGTGTGTGCCAAATCGTTTGTTAGGAAAGCTTGGCATTGAGCATCATTTGGTTCCTTATCCAGATACGATCGACGTCGCATTTAAAGAGATTTTCCGCCGTAACAACCCCTCCGCAAATTCCGCTTACTGCGCGGATACGCAGTCCTTGTATGCCGTCTATCCGGGTGATCGTGTCTGTGTCACCGGTGATGTCGCTGAAATCGTAAAGTGTTACTATGAGCGGCGCCGAAGCGAGCCGGAGCCCATTTCGGCGCTCGAATTGGCGGAACTCGGAGGGCTGGGCATGCACCCATTCGCGGTTCAAGCGTTCGGCAAGTGGCTGGAAAGTTCTAATAAGCCACCTATCAACCTGCTGGATCTTTTCTGTTGGGAACAAATGGCCGGGCGCTGGCAGGCAAGGGTCCGTGCGGAATACGACATGGCTCAGGAAAGTTTTGCACCGCTCAGCAATCGACGCCTGTTGCGAGTGATGCTGACGGTCGATGCTGGGATGCGCCGAGGGCCAGACTTCAGGTTGCTTGCCGACCTCATTGAAGCGCTGTGGCCGGATGTTCTATCAGAGCCAATCAATCCGCCCGAACCGGTCAGCCGCGCACGGCAAGTGATCAATGTTTTGAAAAAAACCGGTCTGCCGCAGATGATTCCCGCAGGAGCGAAGGCAAAGATCAAAGGGATCTTTCGCCCATAGAACTTAACCGAAAAGACCAAAATTTTGACGAAGCAACTGATACCACCCCCTTGGAAGTTTGAGCCGTTGGGTGGTCTGCGGGTCATGGATGTTAGGTCGGCTCAAGATCTTGCGCCGCATGCGCGCGCGTGGGCGGAGTTGCTTTTGCAATCGCCCGCTGCCTCGCCGATGCTTTCCTATCCGCAAATCAGCGCGTTTTTTGAGACACAACTATTGGAGTCGGAGTCTTGGCTTTGTCTGTTTGCATATGAAGGAGAGCGCTTAGTCGGAGTCTTTCCTTTAATTTCCGTTAGGTCGTTCGGTGTCCCGGGTTTTTCTATCCTATGCCTCAAGACGCCATATAATAATTTGCACACCAGCGGCGTGGATTGTCTGACACTTCACGGTCGGGAGGAAATCGTGGATGTGTTTGTTGATTACCTTTCTCTGATTCCTCGCACTTGGCCGCTCATTCGTCTGCGGGAATTACCGGAACATTCACCCACGATGGTTTATTTGAGGCGGGCTGGGAGCAAGCTCAGCGTCGTTAAGAATCTTTCTGGGGCTGAGGGTTATATTCCGATATTAGGAGATTTTGAAAAATATCGTTCTGAACTTTCGTCTAACTTCCGTCGGCAGTTGAAACGCGGAAGCAAGAAATTGCAGGAGCTCGAAGAAGTTATGTTTCATTGTCGTGAGCGATCACGTTCTTTAATTGAAAACATGAGACGTTTTGAGGAAGTCGAAGATGCCGGGTGGAAAGGCGCGGAAAATACTTCGATTAAATCCGTGGCTGGAAGTTCGCGTTTTTATACGATCGCCGCTGAACGTTTTGAGAATGAAGGATGGATGGAATGGAATCTTATCGAGACCAAGAACAAGACGATTGGTGCGCATTATGCAGTCCGCATCAAGCGAACCCTGTTCCTTCTGAAAATTGGCCACGACGAGTCTTACTCATTGTGTTCGCCGGGGAATTTGTTGCTGGCAAAGGCCATCGAGCATGCTTGCAGAATGGGGGATGTGGATGAGATCAACTGTGTCGCAGATGCGGCATGGCACAAAAACTGGGGCATGCAAAAGCGCTCGTTGTACGATTTGTTTATCCTCCCGAAGATCCCTATCATTTCCCCGCTGTTGAGCCGGATCTTGCAATCGGAGCTTTTCAATCAGCTCTATTCATATTGGAAAAAATAAAGCACCCACATGCATAATTTGACTGAGTGATTGCCAAGCCCATACTTTTATTTCTTACTAATCGCTAACAAATTTATGTCCCTGAAACGCCGATACCTGAATGTCTGATCTTCAACCAGTCCGCCCGATTTCTCACTTGCAAGCCGCGATGTTGCGCGACTCGCTGGCAGAATGCTCGGGCAGAAACGTGGAGCAGGTTGAAATCGTTTTCAGCGCGGATTTATCCATGAGTCGGGTGCATCCGGCATGGCTTGCGACCGTGGAGCAGACCGCCGCTCTCGCATCCGGATTTCTCGTAAGTGAAGGTGAACCCTGCGGAATTCATTCTCTAGCTGCCGAATCGCCAATCCGAACCGAAACGGAAACACCTTCTTCTTGGAGTGCATGGCTTGCTGCGGATCGGGTAAAGCCTTTTCCTCTCGGCGGAGGCTTGCCGTGGCGGATGGTGATATGGCCGACCGCTGGGAGACTCGTGTGGACGTTTCATCACGCGCTGCTTGATGGTGCTTCTATCGAAAAAATCCTTAGGGCGTTTCATGCACGGTTAATCGACGGGGACGATCCAGGAGGCTTGGAGCTTGCCCTGTTAGCCCCGTCCGGATCGGAGGAGATCCAACAAGCGACAGAATTCCATCACCGAGCTTTTGCGGTAATAGAGGCATTTGAGTTAGAATTCCCGGGTGAGGAAAATGCCCCGACGCGTGTGAATCGCTGCCTTGGTATTGAAACAGTGGCCCGCATTGAGGCTGTTGCTGGTAGCATGGAGGTCACCGTGCCAACCCTAATTACCTGGGCATGGGGGCAGGCGGTCGGGCGCACCGCTGGAGCAGACATGGTCGCTGTTGGCCAAGTGCGTTCCGGACCCCCACGGCCTCATGAGGCTGGGTTTTCCATGAATACGGTGCCGCTGGTGATCCCGCGTGCAGTGTCAGGGTCCGCGATGCCGGTCTTGCGAGATTTCCGCAAGCATCTGCTAGATATGCGTTTGATTGAAAACGTTTCCCCGCAGGATCTTCCCTCCGGGATTTTTCAGGAGACCAGCGGGCCATGGCCTGGGGGAGTGATCATGGTGCAACGTGGGACACTCCACGATCAATTGGGGAAAACGGAAGGAATTGAATCTGTCACCATCCACGAATTGGGTGGCGAACCTTTGTTTGCGAGCGCTTGGATTCGTCCCGAGCTGCAGCTCGAAGTCGAGGTGAATGGGCGACAGTTTGGTGTTCGTGCGGCGCAATCTCTGCTAGATCAATGGGCGGCAATCATCACCCACCTCGCGGATGAGAGTGCGACAGATGCAGCGAATTTAACGGCACTGCCAGCCCCCATGCGAGACTTTCTCGATCAGTGGGAATCCGGTGGTCAGCCAGCAGCCCACCTCCACTTGGCAACGGCTTGGCGGGACTCAGTGGAAAAATTTGCCCTACGGGAAGCAATTTGGACGACGGACGGGGCGATCAGTTATTCCGAACTCGACGCACAGGTGGAGCACTTGGCCGCCCGTTTGCAGGAAGCGGGATTGAGCCCCGGACTTACGGTCGCGAGCATGCTTTGGGATCGGAAAAATTTAGCGGTCGTTTTGTTAGCGGTTGCTAGGATCGGCGCGATTAATGTGCCTCTGGACCCGACTTTGCCGCAGAATCGTCTGCGCGCGATCATCGACGATGCGGGGCCACTCCTCATTCTTAGCGACGACCCTAACGCTTGCGCTGAGTTCTCCCTTCCCTGCACTGAGGTTGATGGCATGAGAGGAAGGACTTGTAACACGGAGTTATCTAACGATCCCCGCGCGACCCTCGCCATTCTCTATACCTCGGGCTCCACCGGCCGACCGAAAGGGGTGATGATGGTTCATGGTGGTGTCACCAACGAAGCACTCGGCATGGCAGGGCTGGCTAGCATCGAGCCTGGTGACCGGGTGTTGCAATTCGCGTCGCCCGGATTCGATGCATCGCTTGAAGAGCTTTTGGCAACTTTGCTCAGCGGTGCGACGCTCGTTCCGCGCCCGGAAAATCTAGCAGCTGATCTCGATGACTTTCACAAATTCATCCGCAGTGCTGGCATCACCGTGCTCGATCTATCCACTGCGCATTGGGCGGCGTGGTGTGCTTGGATGGTTTCGGAAAAGGAAACCATTCCTGAACAGGTGCGGACGACGATCATCGGCGGTGAAAGGGCATCGGCCGCAGCCGTCAAAGATTGGTTCGAGGCGGGCGGCAGGCAGAACTTTCTCATTAATACTTATGGCCCCACTGAGGCGTCCATCGTCGGCACGGCGGAGTTGATTGATGGCAGTTGGAACGAATCCGGCGATCCGGCGATTGGCCGTCCGCTGCCAGGAGTTTTTGCGCGGGTATGCGATGCTTCTGGGCGGAGCTTGCCACCCGGGGCCGCAGGCGAACTCTGGCTGGGAGGAATCTGCGTGGGCGCGGGCTACTGGCAACGACCAGACCTCACGGCAGATGCTTTTCATTTCATGGATGGGCGTGCGTGGTATCGTACCGGTGACCGCGTTTTCTGGGATGACGCCGGCGATCTTCGGTTCCTAGGGCGGCAGGATGACCAATTAAAAATCCGTGGCAACCGAGTGGAACCTAACGAAGTCATCCGGGTGTTAGAAATGTTTCCCGGTGTCTCGGCGGCTCACGTGGGGCCGGTGTCGGGCCGGGGCGGCTCCACCTCGCTCGCTGCTTGGGTCCGATGGAGTCAATCACCCGAAGATGGCTGGGCAGGACAGCTCGCCGTGTACGCCGCCGCTCACTTGCCGACCGCTGCGATCCCCACTCGCTGGGCTGCGGTAGAAGAATTTATCCTTACGGAACGGGGCAAGCTCGACCGCCGAAGATTACCTAACCCAAGCCTAACTGCAAGCCAGCACGCCTCGTCAGATCCACCTGCCACCGCCACAGAAATCCGGTTAGCTGAAGTGTGGTCCGCCTTGCTGGGCATCGAGAAAATCGGGCGTGATGAATCATTTTTCGAACTCGGCGGCCACTCACTTGCGGCTCTCCAGCTTTTCGCTCAAATCGGGCGGGAATGGAAAATTAGGATCCCGATGGCGATGCTCATCCAGGCTCCCACTCCGCGTTTGTTAGGTGAAGTGATTGACAGAAATGAGGCTAACAGAATTTCTGTAAAGCCCCATCACTCGATTGTTGTGCCCGTGAGGCCTGAGGGGCACCTGCCTCCCTTATTTTGCATCCACGGCGGGGACGGAGGCGTCTTCTTCTATCAAGATCTCGGCAAGCATCTTCCTACCGGGCGCCCTCTGTTAGCGATTGAGTCACCGGCTCTTGCGGCAGAGGAGGAGGTGCGACCGGTGCCGGTGGAGGAAACCGCCGCGACGTATCTTGCGGCGCTGAGTGAGCATCAAGCGCACGGTCCCTACCATCTCGCGGGATATTCCTATGGTGGGCTGCTCGTCTATGAAATGGCCCGCCAACTGATGGAGGCGGGGGAGACCGTCGCCTTTGCCGGGCTTTTCGATACGATCAATCCCGCGATTTCTATCAGGCAATACGGCCTGTGGGAGCGGGCGGAGGTTTTCTGGGCAGCGAAAGGTGAAACGCATTTGTTCAGAAGACTTGGACATTTGCTCGCCCGGGCTCGTGATGGACTTTCCACTCATCTCAGGGTCAAGGGGGAAATTCAGGCGGTGAAAAGCACGACTATAACCCAGCCTTACAGCGATCTTCGAATGCTCAAAGTTCGCGATGCTCATTGGAAATCGATGGAGGAATTTCACCCGAATCCTCTCGCTTGCCACATCACACTTTTCAAGTCACAGGCCACCGATGATAAATTTGATATTCCCGACGATTACGGTTGGGGTAAATTAGTCGAGTCCATGGAGATTGTGGAGGTGGCCGGAAAGCATCTTACCATGTTCGCGCCTGACCATGTTGAGGCATTGGCTGGGGAAATCAGCAAGAGAATGTGAATCCGCTGGCAAGGTTGATGGGATCGTGCTTGGGTGGATGATAAACCTGCGTCGCAGAGGCCAACACCCGTTTGGAAGGCACTGATGCTGCCACAAAATGCCTCACCATTTAGCTTGCCACCTATCCGGCGATGGCGCACAAAAGCGCCCCGTTCCTGCCGGGGGCTGCGTTCTTTCCTTTCTGCGCCCGGTTTGACGGACCAATCCTCAATCGAGCTCAAATGGACAGCATTTCATCCCGTATCTCCAAGGTTTCCCCGTCCCTCACTCTGGCCGTGACCGCCCAGGCTAAGGCCATGATTGCTAAAGGCGAAGAAGTTTACGCCCTCGCCGGTGGTGAGCCCGAAGTGGACACCCCGCAGTTCATCAAGGACGCAGCGATCGAGGCCCTTCAGTCTGGAAAAACCAAATATACACCGGCGGGTGGTATTCCAGAGCTCCGCGAGGCCCTCTCCGCGAAGTTTGCTGCGGATAACAACCTCAAATACGCCGCCCACCAAATCTGCGTCACCGGCGGCGCGAAAATGGCGTGTTACAACGCGATCCTCGCCGTAATCGAAGAAGGCGATGAAGTCATCATCCCATCGCCATTCTGGGTTTCCTACCCTGAAATGGTTCGGCTTGCCGGTGGTATCCCGGTCATCGTCGAAACCAAAGAATCCACGGGCTGGAAAATGACTCCCGAGCAGTTCGAGGACGCCATGACACCGGCCACCAAGATGGTGATCATCAACACGCCGGGCAATCCAACCGGTGCCATTTACACCAAAGAAGAGCTGCTCGCCCTCGGGGAAATCGCTCTCACAGAAGACATCGTGATCCTGTCTGACGAAATTTACGAAAAGCTCGTTTACGGGGAGGCCAAGCACGTTTCCATCGCCTCACTCAGCCAAGAACTCTATGACCTCACAATCACCGTCAACGGTTTCTCGAAAGCCTACTCGATGACTGGCTGGCGCCTCGGCTACACCGCAGCTCCCAAGGCCCTCGCGGATGCGATTGAAAAAATCCAGAACCACACCACATCTAACGCTAACAGCTTTTCGCAATATGGCGCGCTGGCCGCCCTCACCGGTGACCAATCGTTCATCGAAGACCTTCGCGGCGAATACGATGTGAAGCGTCAATTCATGTTTGCTCGTCTCAAGGCGATCCCGAACATCCGGGTCGTCGAGCCACTGGGAGCGTTTTATTTCTTCGTTTACACCGGCAATACTGGCCTGAAGTCGATGAACCTCTGTGATAAACTTCTTTCCCGCTACAAGGTGGCTGCCGTTCCTGGCATTGCCTTCGGCTATGATGAAGGGATTCGCCTCAGCTATTGCACGACGCTGGATATCCTCAACGAAGGACTCACTCGCTTCGAGCAGTTCTGCCGCGAACATTGAATTTACGGACCGCGAAATTCATTTCGCTCCTTTCACAGAAAGCCATGAGAACTCGAATCTCATGGCTTTTTTGTGCCAATTTTTGAAAACAGGTTCTCGCGAGTCTTGCGATGGTTGACGGATTTTCCTAGGGTCCGGCATGGCAATTGAGATATTTGCTGGCATTTTTCCCACGATTCCCAAAAGCGCATTCGTTGCCGCGAGCGCAGATGTGATCGGGCGAGTGACGTTAGGGGAGGAAACAAGCATTTGGTATAACTCCACCTTACGCGGGGATATCAATGAAATCGTAATCGGCCCGCGCTCGAATGTGCAGGACAACGCGGTGATCCATCTAGCAGATGATTATGGCTGTTATATCGGCGAACTGGTAACAGTCGGCCACTCGGCCATTCTCCATGCCTGTACAGTGAAGGACGAAGTTCTCATCGGTATGGGAGCGATCGTTCTGGATGGTGCCGTGATCGGCGAGCGCTCAATCATCGGGGCCCGGGCCTTAGTGACCGGTGGCACGATTATTCCGCCGGGCTCGCTGGTGTTAGGTTCTCCAGGGAAAATGGTTCGCACGCTTTCGTTAGAGGAGCAAGCGAAGGTGAAAAGTTGGGCGGAAAAGTATGTGCGGGTTTCGCGGGAATACCTCGCGCGGAAATTGGTTTGATCAGAGATCAACCCTTAGGAGTAGAAAAACCTAACATTTTAATAGATTTTTTGACTTTATCTAAGGTGATTTAATCGAATTTTCAATCTGAATATAGCATCCATTCGCGGTTCCATGTTCTTCATTATGTTAGCCGCAATCAGATTGATAGATCCACGGTCAAATCACCGCCTAGACTTTCGATCGCAGTGGTGAGGATATCGGTTTCGGTGTTTTCCGCGATCGAGACGATGCCGTGGGCGCGGAACATCGGGTGACCACTCATCGGGGCACTTTCAAGGCCAGTGGTTAGTTCTTCCACGTTTCCTCCCGCGTACGCGATGGCGGCAGTGAGTTCACGCACAATGCCGGGGCGGTCATTGCCGACGACATCGACGACCACCGTGCGACGGGGAAGGGTTTCAACCGCATTTTCATGAACTGCTTGAATTGTTAGTCCGGGAATGCCGGGGGCTTGAAGCTCGAGGAGTAGGGCGGAGACTGCTTCAGGCGGGCACTCGATCCGTGCAATGCCGGCGAATTGTCCGGCGAGGCGCGACATGCGGCTTTCGAGCCAGTTTCCACCATGTTTGGCGATGATGTCTGCGATAGAATTCACCAAACCGGGACGGTCATTTCCGAGGAGGGTGATCACAAGATAGGAAGTCATGACCAATAAAAGCAGAGCCCCAGGGGAAAGCCAAAGATTTTCCCTGCTCTATTCTTGTGAATCACGAAAAGGCATGCAATCTCCGTCCAATCCGATTTAATACCCCCATGGCCAACGATCACCCGTTCCAAATGCTTTTCGAAACCCTCGGTCGGATCCCGGCTGCTCACGCGGAATCGGTCAATCGCCGGGCTTACGAAATCTTGTCTGACATGCTGACCGCTCCGTTGGAGAAAACCGGCCGATGCATCCTGCTACGCGCTCCTCGCGCCGGTCATGGAAAGACGCATTTGCTCTCACGAGTCCAACATTACCTCGGATCGACTCACGAATTTATTCCACTACAGCCGGGATTTGGTTGCCGGATCGACGCGGCATCGGTCACGGACGATGCACTTCGCCGCCTCCTGCGTCCGCTTCCGGCATCGGGTGGGATGTGTGTGTTAGATCTCGTGACACGGCGTTTATTTGCAATCGCCTTGCAGCCGTTAGTGGCATCCGGCGAGGTGCCATGTCAGGATCGTGAGGGTGCGCTCACGGCCTTACGAAATCGCCCGATAGAAACGTTTGACTTCCATCACCCGAATGCAGTGACCGCGCACTGGGCACAAGAAAATTTTGAGGTGCTGGGTCAGCGCCTGAGCCTTGAACTCGCACAAAATTGCGGGCTGCCTGTGCGCGAAGTCGCATTCTGGGTGGAAGCCTTGTTCAGATTTGCGGCCACCCCCGTCGAAAATGCGGGCCGCGTGAGGGCGCTGGCTGAAAGCGTGCATGCGGGAAATCCATCAGACAATGAAGCCATGGAACGGCTGGAATCCCTCCTTGGACTGCTTTCCCTGCTGATGCGCGTCGTCCTTGTCGCGGATGACCTCGAAGGATTTTCTGCCGATGAAACCGCAGCCCTGAGATTGGCCGCTTTTCTCGGATCTCTCCGCCAATCGGTGGAGCGCTTGGACGTGATTCTCTCTCTCAATCAGGACATCTGGCAGAGTGCCTTCCTTCCCCGACTGAGCGGTGGTCTCGCGGACCGTCTCTCGGAGGTGGTGATCGAACTTGACCCTCTAACGGAATCTGAGATGATCGCGCTGCTAGATTCTCGCGTCCCTGGATTGGGAAGTCGGGTGCTGGAAAAAATCGACGTGGCTTCTACCGGAACTCACGCGCGCGGCCTGATCCGTGCGGCGGGTCTGGCTTGGCTCAAGGCATCAGCGATGGATTCCGCCCCCACTGCAATCCTCGCCTCTGTGCCTGAGGCAAAGCGGCCCGAAATCGAGGCGGTCACGGAAATCCCGCGAACTGAAACTGCGATCGTAGTGCCTGGGGTTGAGCCCGTTTTGGCCCCGCCGGCTGTTGAAATCGTGCCCACGCACGAAGAGTCTAACTCATGGCCTGCACCTCAATTCTTTCCGAATCCCGTCATCGCTGAAACTGCTGTAAACTCACCGTTTCAGGCGTGCCCCCCGGTTTATGTGCCTGAGCATTCACCTGCTCAACATTGGCATGATGCACCGCAAGCCGCTCCGTCATTCGGCGAACCGCCTGCGCCATCCGCGCAGTGTCATTCAGAGCCAGCAGTTCCCTATCAGCCGCCAGTGAATCCATTTCAAGTGACTCCGCAGGTCGTTTCGCCAGACCCAACGGCCGCATTTGAATTCAACCCGCCAGCTTCCGAGTCTCCATTCCATGTAGCACCGGATATTTTTTCACAGGAGCCCCCAGCGGTTCCATTTTCGCAGGAGCCGGTAATCTCCCATCAGCCGCAGTTGGATTCACCATTTCAAGTCACTCCGCCGGTTTTTCCGCCCGAGCCAGCCGCCGCATTTGAATTCAACCCTCCAGCCTCCGCCTCACCCTTCCAAGCGGCACCGGACATTTTTGCACAAGACCCACCCGCAGCATCATTCCAACCACCGTCAACGGCGTCCTATCAGCCACAAATCGATTCACCTTTTCAAATGGCCCCGCCAGTTTTTTCACCCGAGCCTGCGCCCTCCTCTCAGCCAGCTGAGCCGCCTATCTTCGCTTCGTCGAACCCGCCCGCCGAGCCTACGCCGCCGCCCGCTGCACCAGACACGGATCGCGTGGATGACTTGCTCCGCCAATTTCGCGAACGCTACGGTCGGGGGAGCTTGTGAAAATTTTCACAAAGCCCTTGCGAATTGAGCGTTTCTGGGCGCTTATTTGCCCGGCAATTCCGGCATGAGCACCACTACCCAAGAAATCGACGCCCCTGACACCATGGCCCGCGCCGCACGAGCTGCGGACAGTTACCACGCTGAAACGGACGACCTCGTTGGCGAGCGCATGGTTCTCAACATGGGTCCGTCTCACCCGGCGACTCACGGGGTGCTGCGCCTCATTCTCGAGCTGAACGGTGAAATTATCGACTCAGCTGATCCAGACGTTGGTTTCCTGCATCGTGGTGATGAAAAGATCGCGGAAAACATGCACTACAACCAGTTCGTGCCCTACACGGACCGTTTGGACTATCTTGCCCCGTTAGCGAACAACGTCGCCTACGCCTGTGCCGTGGAAAAATTGATGGGTTGGACGCTGCCACCGCGCGGCCAGGCCTTGCGCGTGCTCTGCTGTGAACTCGCGCGAATTTCCTCCCATATGTTAGGCGTTGGGGTTTGTGCGATGGACGTCGGGGCAATGACCGTTTTCCTCTACACATTCACCGAGCGCGAAAAAGTTTATAACATGTGCGAGCAGCTAACAGGCGCACGTTTCACCACTTCCTACACCCGCGTCGGTGGCCAACTCCGCGATATGCCGCCGGGCTTCGAAGCCACTGTCCGCCAGTTTCTCGATGAGTGCCTGGTGACCATCGGAGAAATTTCCAAGTTGCTCGATAAGAACAAGATCTTCATCGACCGTATGGTGAATGTCGGCGTGATCAGCCGTGAATCCGCCATCGCTTGGGGCATGACCGGGCCGAATCTGCGTGCCTCAGGTGTCGCCCGCGATCTGCGGAAGGACAGCCCGTATCTGGGCTACGAAAAATATCAGTTTGATGTGCCGATCGCCGATGAAGGCGACTGCTACGCCCGCTATCAGATTCGGATGGAGGAAATGCGCCAGTCGATTCTCATTTGCCGGCAGGTCCTCGATACCATGCCCGAGGGTCCGGTCAATCTAGCGGATTCCAAGAGCATGCTCCCTAACAAAGAGAAGGTCATGATGTCGATGGAAGAGCTCATCCACCACTTCATTGTCTCCACTCAAGGCATCGATGCTCCCGCGGGTGAGGTTTATTTCGCCGCAGAAAATCCCAAGGGCGAGCTCGGATTTTACATTCATTCCAAGGGAGGTGGTGTGCCGTATCGCTTAAAAATCCGTAGTCCCTCGTTCTGCAATCTATCGATCACTTCGAAGCTTCTGCCCGGCCACATGGTTTCGGATATTCCGGCAATCCTAGGTTCGCTAGACTTTGTCATGGGCGAGTGTGATAGATAAAGAATTTTCAGCCGCAAAAAGGCGCAAAAGTTGAAGATACAGATTGATGCTTTGATGACCGCGAAAGATCCAATTTTCGAACTCTGCGACAAAGTAAGGGAAACGGCATTTTCGCTGCACTCCTTTTTACGTCATGGTCATAAGGAAATGATTTATGAAAACGGGATGGCGCATCGTTTGAGGAATCAGGGAATCGACGTTGAGCAGCAGCTCGTCCTCCAGGTTTTTGATGCCGACGGAACCGTGCTTGGGGATCTTCTCATCGAACTGATGATTGAAGGTGAATTAGTCATCGAGGTCAAAGCTGCCAAAGTGATCGCTCCCGGGCACACCGCGCAACTCCTTGGTTATCTCCGTGCTTGTCGCAAAGAACACGGTTTGATCATCAACTTCGGAGCACCCGAACTCGAAATCCGTAAATACATCATCTCACAGGAACTTCCCTCATTCTAACTCCCGCTTTTTTCCTCTTTTTTGTGCTTTCTGCGCTTTTTTGCGGCTAACTCATCGTTCACTATGTCCCACTCCACTCTCGAAGAAACCATCGCCTCGCACGAGACTCCTGGCAGCCAGTTCTATCCGCGGTTTGTCATCACTCCTGAATTGGAAGCGGAAGCAAATGATCGCATTTCCCATTACACGGTGAACAAGCGCTCGGCGACCTTGCCGTTGCTTCATATCGTGCAGCATAAATTTGGCTATATTTCCGCTCCATCGATCGAGTGGGTTGCGGCGAAATTGGAAATCGAGCCTATCAAAGTTCTGGAAGTGGTAACGTTCTATCCGGGCTTCCGCCAATCCGCGCCAGGGAAATTCCACATTCGCGTCTGCCGCACATTGTCTTGTGCGATGGGTGGTTCGTACGAGCTGATGGAGCGACTTTGCGAACTTACTGGGATTGATCGGTCTGCAAGTGATTCCCATCATCATCCCGTGTCCGTTTCCCCATGTGGAAAATTCTCGGTCGAATATGCGGAGTGTCTCGCCTCCTGCGGCAGTGCGCCGGTTTGCATGGTAAACGATGATTTCCACGAATGCATTGCTCCCGAAAAGGCAGAGGAGTTGCTTGCAAAATATTAGGATCGTCTAGGAGATTACCCGGCTGACTTTTATCCGCAAATCGTCCGGGCTGCGACGCTAGCTGATGGCAACTTTAAATTTTTTAATTGCAGATAGATGCGGATGAACGCAGATGAAAACGTGCCAATTACGATCATAGTCATTGCCAGCACCATCCCACAGAGGATGGTCTAACGAGATATTTCTATTCAATGAGCGACTCTGAAGCGATCACCACCGCCGTCCCCGCACCCGAGGAAATCTCGCGCTTGAGAATTTGGCTTTGGCGTCTCGGAATCGCTGGTTGGCTGGCGGTGATGAGTTTTGCATTGATCGCCCTGCACCGCGAATGGGCGGAGTTTCACATGGATGATCTGAACGCGGCATTAGCTCGCTTAGGTTGGAAGCATGTTGCTTTAGCGCTGGCCTGCACGGCGCTGAGTTACCTGAGCAATGCATCGATTGATCTTTTTTCGTTACGTTGGTTAGGTAAAAAAATTCCAGTTAGAAATGCGCTTGGCTGCTCATACATCGCCGCCGCTTTCAGCATGAACGCGGGAGGCACGCTCTTGGGAGGTGGTGGAGTTAGAATGCGTTTATACACCAGCAACGGACTGACCCCGGCAGAAGTGGCGAAGATGGCGGGATTTGCCATGGTCGCCGGATGGGCTGGAAATGCTTTGGTCGCAGGTGTGCTGTTAGGAATCGCACCAGGAATTTTACCACTACTTCATCCGATATTGGTGCGGGAGATTGCCCTCTTGCTGATCGCGGGCGTGGGGGTGGTGATTGGGCTGAATGCTTGGCGCAGGCGGAAGGGTCGTTCGGAAACTCTACCTCCCACGTTGTTGCTTGCGGGATCCATTTTTGTTTCCGCGTTGGACTGGATCATGGCGGGCATGGCCATCCGGGTGTTGATGCCCGCGGATCTTGGGAGCATCGGCACCGCAGGATTTCTCGGTGCGGTGATCGTTTCCCAGTTTCTCAGCGCTCTCAGCCATGTGCCGGGCGGAGTCGGTGTGTTAGAGCTTTCGGTGACAAAATTGGTGGGTTCCGCGCTGCCTCATGCTTGGTTAGCGGCGGCCTTGTTGTCCTATCGGGTGCTCTTCTATCTGATGCCTTTTGTGGTGGCGGCCGCCTGGATGGGCGGGCGGGAGCTTTGGGAGCATCGCCGCCATTTCACCCATGGCGCGGGCATTCTCGGCGGTGTCTGGCGCAGGTTAGGACCTCGCCTCGGTCCCTTGCTGGCCTTGGCGGGCGGCTTCGTGTTGCTCCTTTCCGCGAACACCCCGATGGAGCCGGGACGGCGCGACTGGCTGATCGCGCGAATCCCTCTGTCATTTGTGGAAACGTCCCACTTCCTCTCTAGCATCGCGGGTGTCGCTCTCATTATCGTGGCACGGGGACTCCAGCGCCGCGTGCATGCCGCTTGGTGGGCGGCGATTTTTCTATCATCCTCGGGGGTGGTGTTTTCAATGCTGAAGGGTGTGGATTATGAGGAAGCATTGATCCTTGGGTTTTTGCTGCTCTGCCTGCTTCCCTATGGCGATTATTTCCACCGCCATGCAGCGGTCTGGTCCCGGCGTTTTACCTTGGAATGGTGGATTTTGTTAGGTGGACTCACATCGGTGTCCGTGTGGCTGGGATTTTTTACCAGCCGCCATATCGAGTATCAGAGTGAGTTGTGGTGGAAGTTTTCATTCGAGGGAGATGCATCGCGTTTCCTTCGCGGTCAGGTAGGGATCGCAGTGCTGCTCATCGGTGTGATGCTGGCTCAGTGGCTGCGCAGGACGCCTCCGCGCTCCTCGGGCGAGGGAGATGTGATCGACGAAAAGGCTTGGGAAAAAATTACGCGGTTGGTTCTTTCCGCGCCGCAGTGCCAATCGCATCTCGCGCTTCTGGGAGACAAGATGTTTCATTTCAGCGAGACCGGCCGCTCGTTCGTGATGTATGGCGAGCAGGGCCGATCACGAATCGTGATGGGGGATCCAGTGGGAGATGAGGACGAGTGGGATGATCTGTTATGGAGCTTCAACGAAGAAGCAGAAGATGAAGGATTCCGTGTCTGTTACTATCAGATTTCAGCCGGTAGCATCCCTCACTATGTGGATATGGGGATGCGCTTGTTCAAGCTGGGCGAAGAAGCGCGCGTGGCACTAACGGATTTCGATGTGGAAAGTCCCGCTGCTAGAAAACTCCGCAAGGCACGCAACCGTGCGGAACGTGAAGGGTTGCAGTTTGAAATCTGGAAGCCTGAGCAAGTTAAAAAGGAAATGCCCGCGCTACGGGCGCTTTCCGACGGGTGGCTTGCGAACCATGCGGCCCGGGAAAAAAGCTTTTCGTTAGGACGTTTTGATGAAGCTTATCTGGAGAGAGGATTGATGGCAGTGGTCACCAAAGACGGCGTGGCATGCGCATTCGCTAACTTATGGTGTGGCGGAAAGCATGAGGAGCTTTCGGTGGATCTCATGAGGCACAGCGCGGAGGCCCCGAGCTGTGTGATGGATTTCCTTTTTACGGAACTTTTCCTTTGGGGGAAGGGCGAGGGCTATCAGTGGTTTGGTCTCGGAATGGCACCGCTGTCTGGAATGGTCGCGCATCCTCTAGCTCCTCTCTGGCAGAAACTGGGTGCCCTCATCTATCTGCGTGGTAGTGCGTTTTACAACTTCCAAGGTCTCCGCGAGTTCAAGGAAAAGTTCAACCCCCAGTGGGAACCGCGTTATCTGGCGGTCCCGGGTTCGTGGCACCTGCCTGCCGCCCTCACCGACATCACCGCCTTGATTGGCGGAGGTTGGCGGAATGTAATCGGTCGCCCAAAATCATCATGACTGAATTAGAAATCGCTCCGCTCCCTAAAAAACGCCGCTGGCTGCGCCATATCTTGATCGTGATTGGTGTGGTGATTTTGGCTTTGTTAGTGAAGTTCATCATGCACCTAGTCCTCCCTCGAAATTTCAGGGGAAGTGGTGAAATTCTACCCATCGAGTTGCCGCATGGACACTATCAGACATTGTATTATAATGAAACTGATAACCCGCGCGGCATCGTGATTCTTGGCACGGGCGACGGTGGTTGGTCATATTGGGAGGAAAAAGTTGCTAGGCATCTAGTGGCAAAAGGTTACGCGGTCGGTGGCTGGGATTGCCGAGGCTTTGCAGACAGCCGGAAATACGATCAGGCGGAGCTTGCTGCCGGATTTTCTGCCGCCGTGGCCGCCGTGCGTGAGCGGGCGGATCTCGATGATGAAGACCCTGTCTGGTATGGCGGCTGGTCCACCGGCGCAGAGCAATCGATCGCGGCCGCTGCTTTTCCCGAAAGACCTCCAGGATTGGTGGGACTTTTGCTGGCGGCACCTGGAGAACATGGACGCTTCGGCATCACGGAGAGCGATCTGCTGGGCATGGAACCTTCTGGACCGGGGGCATTTGCCTTGGCGGATTTCGCACCCAAGCTGAGTGGCTTGAGAATCGCTCAATTCGCCGCCGGTCTCGACCCATTGGACGACGTGACGTGGTTGAAGCATTTGGGAAAGATTCCCCATCTCGTTCTCAAGCTTCCTAACTGCCTTCACGACATGGGCGGCGCTGGCGATGAATTTCTGAAAAAACTTGATGAGGCGCTAAAATGGACGCTTCCGCCCGCCAAAATGTGAAATTTCAGAAAATCGGTTTTGCGAAAAGAGCCTTTTTAGCGATAGTCCTCCAGACCCCTTCCATGATTACCTACACCAAGCAGCCTCACCCGAAAGAATACCGGCTCATCTTTAAAAATGTGGATCGCGAGGGTTGGGACCCGTCCATCGACTGCTACATGCGCGATGGCGGTTATGAGGATCTAAAAAAGGCCTTCTCCATGCAGCCGAAGGAAATCACTGAAGAAGTGAAAAAATCCGGCCTGCGCGGTCGTGGCGGCGCGGGTTTCCCCACCGGTATGAAGTGGACTTTCATTCCGCCTAACAATACCAAGCCCGTCTATCTGATCTGCAACGGTGATGAATCCGAGCCCGGCACTTTTAAAGATCGTTACATCCTTCATCAGGATCCGCACCAGCTGGTCGAGGGCATGGTGATCTCGTGTTTTGCCGTTGGGGCGCACACCGCCTACATTTACATTCGCGAGGAATTCCCGGAAGCCGCTCTCATCGTCGAGCGGGCGATTGAAGAAGCCCGAGCGAAAAACTTCCTTGGCACGAACGTGTTAGGCTCGGGCTTCGATGTGGAAATTTACGTCCACCGTGGCGCAGGTGCCTACATCTGCGGCGAGGAGACGGGCCTCATTGAATCGCTCGAAGGCAAGCGCCCCTATCCACGCATCAAACCCCCGTATTTCCCTGCGGCCCTCGGTCTCTACATGTGTCCTACGATCGTGAATAACGTGGAGTCGCTCTGTCATGTGAAGCACATCATCCGGATGGGTGGCGATGAGTATGCGAAACTCGGAGTTGCTAGAAACACTGGCACCCGCATCCTTTGCGTTTCCGGCGATGTTAAAAATCCCGGTTATTTCGAAGTCGAGGTGGGCAAGATCACCATGCGCGAGCTCCTCTACGACATGTGCGGCGGCCCCAAAGACGGGCGTGAATTCAAAGCCGTCATCCCCGGTGGCTCGTCATCGAAGATCCTCAAGTGCGAGGAAAAATTCAAACTGAAGAACCCGGATGGCAGTGAGCGCGAACTCGATTTCTGGGACATCCAAATGGACTTTGACACTCTAGCCGCCTGTGGTTCTATGGCTGGCTCCGGCGGCGTCATCGTGCTCGATGACACACGCAAAATGTCTTGGGTGCTCAATAACCTGAACGCCTTCTATGCCCATGAATCCTGTGGCCAATGCACGCCTTGCCGTGAGGGTTCCACATGGATGAAAAAAATCTCCGACCGCCTCGTGGAGGGCACTGCGAGTCCGTCTGATATCGATACGTTAGAAAGCGTTGCCTATCAGATCGACGGTCGCACCATCTGTGCTTTTGGAGAAGCGTCGTCGTGGCCAGTCGAAGCGATCATCGCGAAATTTCGCGACGAACTTCTAGCAGACACGAAGCAGGAAAACGCAACGATTCCGCACAATCCGGAAGAAGAAGCCCAACGCCGGTTCTTGCAACCTGTCTGATCACTCACGCATGAAACCGCAGAGCAAATCCCAGGTGGTCGCATTGATCGCCCGCGTGCTGCTAGGCTCATGGTTTCTGTACAGCGGAGGCCTGAAAATTTTCGGCACGGGCCTGGACCGCTTCACCCGCGATGTGGCAAACTATCACCTCGTGAAGCCGCCGTTAGATATGCTCGCCGCCTACTCGGTGCCGTGGCTCGAATGCCTTGCAGGCCTATGCCTGATGCTCGGAATTCTTCGCAAGGGCGCGATCCTAACAACAGCCGGACTGGTCGTCGTTTTTTCCGTTTCCATCGGCTGGGCTTGGTATCACAAACTCGAAATTTCCTGCGGCTGTCATGGCGGTGATGCTCCGATTCAATACTGGAACAAGGTGGCTGAATTTACCGGTTATTTCGTCCTACTCGGCTGGCTGTGGTGCAGGGAGTCACATGCTTCCGAAGACACCCTAAAGGGTTGAACTGTGGGCGAAGAGTCTCCAACCTCCCCACATGAGTTACGCGGAACGCCTCCAGAAACGCATTGAAAAAACAGGGTCGCGCCTTTGTGTCGGACTTGACCCTCGGCCCGGCGACGGCGGCGCGGATTTTGCGAGAAATTTCCTCACCGAAGTCATCGAGGAGACTGCGGTCTGGGCCGCCGCGTTCAAGCCGAACATGGCCTACTTCGAGGCGATGGGCATCGAGGGTATCCGCCTGCTAGAGAGTCTGCTCGCCGCAATTCCGGAGGACGTGCCGGTCATTCTCGATGCGAAACGCAGTGACATCGGCGAGACGCAGAAATATTACGCGCAAGGGTATTTCGGCGGCTGGAATGTGGACGCCGTCACCCTCAATCCTTTTCTCGGCTATGATTCAATCGAGCCTTTCCTGGATTGGGAAGGGAAGGGGATCTATCTGTTAGCTGTTACTTCGAATGCTGGTTCGGCCGATTTCCAGCGGCAGAAACTTGCGGATGGTCGCTCGGTTTTTGAATTAGTGACGGCGCTGGGTGAGCGGGCGAAGTCGGAAGGACGGGCCACGGATGTGGGGTATGTCGTCGGCCTAACAAATGCAGCGGACGTGCTCGACAAAATGCCGGACGCGCCACTTCTCGTTCCTGGCCTTGGCGCGCAGGGCGGCGATCTCGCAGCGCTTGCCGCTGCCGCCCGGACGGCACCTGATGTGATTAATGTTTCCCGGGGAATTCTCTATGCGGGTGATGAGCGAGGGTTCGGGGAACGCGCCATGAATTGGGCTGGGAAAATCGCCGCAGCCTACTCAAAGTAAGTGGGAATTTTCGATGCAAGATTGAATGGACTGGCGTAGTAATCGTGGCACGTGGAAGAGAATGGGAAAATACCGATGAGCTCGAATCCCTCTCGGAACTCGGGACTGCTTCCGCAAAAAGGCTGGCCGCGTCGGAATCTTCAGTTTCTTCGCCACCGGATCGTTCCGGGCATGTTCCGGCGGGCCGATGGGGACGTGCTTGAGCCAGTGCTTGACCCGCCCGACGACGGAAAAGTTAGAGTGACGTGGATCGGCCACGCTTCATTTTTCCTGCAATTCGCTGGGCATTCCGTAATCGTGGATCCCAATTGGGCGAAATGGCATGGCCCAGTGAAACGCCAGCGCCAACCCGGATTGGATTTAAAAGGGGTGCCGGAAGTGGATCTCGTTTTAGTGACTCACGCCCATTTCGATCACCTTCACAAACCGAGTTTGAAAATCCTGCAAGCCCGCGAAGGCATTATCGTCCCCTGCGGAAGCGGCTCCCTTGTGAAACGCTTAGGATTTTCCGCCACTTTCGAAATGCGCATTTGGGATCAGCTGAAGTTTGAAGAACTTGAAATTATCCATACGCCATCCCATCACTGGGGTGCTCGCTTCATTCACGATACCCACCGCGATTTCGGCGGTTACATTGTGCGGGCGGGAGGGAAAAGCGTTTTTCACTGTGGTGACAGCGCGTATTTTGATGGCTTTGAGGAGATTGGGAAACGCTACGAAATCGACATCGCACTCATGCCGATCGGCGCTTACGAGTCGCCTAGTGGCCGTGATGTGCACATGAATCCCGAGGAAGCCGTGCGTGCCTTTATCGATCTGGGCGCGAAACTTCTCATCCCGATGCACTACGGAACTTTCCCGTTAGGTAATGAACCTCACGACGAGCCGGTGGAAAGGCTCCTGATAGAAGCGGAACGTCTCGGCATCAGCGAACAGGTCCTCATCCCGGGCGAAGGCGTAGGAATTGAGTGGTGATAAAACTTTTCGGGAACAAAAATGGATTCGGTGTATCCTACGATTATGACTCGCCGAAATTTACTTTCACTGTTGTTACTTCTTCCCACCCTCGCGTCCTGCGAACCACAGAAAATCACCATGTCCCCTGATGCCAAAGTAGCCGCCAAAATGCCCGAAGTTCCCGCCGGCGCGGAAGTCGCCACTTTCGGGGCCGGGTGCTTCTGGTGCATCGAAGCTGCTTACCGTCAGATTCCGGGCGTTTACTCGGCGACATCCGGCTACATGGGCGGCTCGGTGAAAAATCCAAGCTATGATGATATCTGCAGCGGCTCGACCGGTCATGCGGAAGTGGTGCACGTCGTTTTTGATCCCAAGAAAGTTTCCTATGAAAAAGTTCTCAGTTGGTTCTGGAACCTTCACGATCCCACGACACTTAATCGCCAAGGGAATGATGTGGGGGATCAATATCGCTCGGTGATTTTTTACTACTCGGACGAGCAGAAAAAGACTGCGGAAGCTTCCAAAGCCGCTGCGAAGGAGAACTTCAAAGATCCAATCGTGACAACCATCACGAAAGCCTCGGAATTCTATCCGGCTGAAAACTACCATCAGAACTATTATAACGAGAACAAATCAAAGAATCCGTATTGCCGCTTCGTCATTGAGCCGAAACTCAAAAAACTAAAGCTGGATCATTGATTTCTATCAGTCGCTCGATGGCGGGCGGCGCATGGATTTCTTTTGCGAAGTAATGCGCTTGTCCACTACGGAACGTTGTTTGGAGCGCTGCGAACGAGGTCGCTTTTGACGCCGCATCTTTTCGATTGCTTGGGTTTTAGCGGTTGCCTTGCCATCGCGGATCGCTTCGATCTGATCGCACAATTCCTTTCTCGCAAGGTAGCGGTTCATCTCACGCGAGCGGTCCATCTGACATTTGATACACACTCCCGTCGGCAGATGCTTGAGAAACACACAGTTAGAAGTCTTGTTGATTTTCTGACCTCCCGCACCGGAACCGCGGACGAATTTCTCTAGACAACTTGCTTCGGTGATT
Source organism: Akkermansiaceae bacterium (assembly GCA_025363295.1). Classification (GTDB taxonomy): domain Bacteria; phylum Verrucomicrobiota; class Verrucomicrobiia; order Verrucomicrobiales; family Akkermansiaceae; genus Luteolibacter. The sequence continues at coordinate 50,302 of JANYEC010000033.1, read as the reverse complement.
CCGAGCGCGATCATCCGTTGCTCGAGCGCTCCGTTCTTTTCCGATGAAATGGGGTTTTCCATTCGATCTGATTTAATGTTAGCGAAATAAACTCCGCTTCACTTGATGAGCTTGGCGTCGGAAGAGAGCTTGCCGAGAATCCGGTCGCGGGCAGATTCTTCGATGATTTTGGCATCGGAGAGGTCACAGGCGAGTTGCTTGGCCGCTGCGAGTTCTAAGTCGGATGGTTGGACTTTTTCTGTGCGGATCGGGCGAAGTTCCAGATTTGCGATGACCCTTTCCATCCCGGGAGAAAGCGCCGGGTCGATGATCGTTCCAATCTCAGGTTTGTGACCGGCTTGAGGGCCGTTAGGAATCGCTGGCAGCTCGCCATTTTTCATGCCCTGCAGGGTATGAAAGTCCGCAGTGTAACCGAGTTTTTTGAAATTCTCATAGTTGCTCCTCAGGTTGTTACGGATGATTTTGTCGCGGACAGGAGGATCCTTGTGGTCTTCGTCTATCGTGAAATACTTGCGCTCGATGCCCAGTCCGCCATCGATCGCTCGGTCCGGCGGGAGGCCGAGTTCGTTTGCCTCGGCGATCAATCCGATTGCTTGAACCAGTGATTTCTGTGCGTCCGCTGGGTAAAACTGTTGAAAAAATGAGCTGTCACTGGTGAACGATTTTAACTCCGCAACAATCGCGGATTGGCGCTGAATTCTTTTGAAAAAGCTCATGCCGTAAAGCACCGCGATAAGCAGAGCGATAAAGAAAACGGCACGAGTGAGAATATAGCGCGGGCTTGGGGCTTCCATGATAGATCAGGTCCAGATTGATTTTGGTTTGCGAGGCTCTTTTGGCGGAGCTTCGAAAATTTTGCGTTCGCGGCAATTGAACAGTGCGTCCTCGCGGGTGATGATGTTCGCATCGAAAAGCGTGGTGATACTTTGGTCGATAGTCCGATTACCTTCCTTGTAACCAATTTCCATCAGCCCCACGATTTGTTCGAGCTTGCGATCACGGATGCAGTTTCGCACCGCATGGTTAGGGCGTAAAATTTCCGACGCGAGCACCCGCCCCTGTCCGTCAGCACGGGGGATCAATCGCTGGCAAATAATACCTTCGAGTGCACTGGAAAGTTGAGTGATGATCTGTGGCTGCTGGTCTGCGGGAAACACATCCACAAGCCGGTCAATCGTTTGAGGCGCATCTGCCGTGTGAAGCGTGGCGAGGACCAGATGCCCGGTCTCCGAAGCCGTTAGAGCGATGCGGATCGTATCGAGATCCCGTAACCCTGAGACAACGATCACGTCGGGATCTTGGCGTAATGCTTGTCGCAAGGCCCGCGGAAAATCTTTAGTATCATTTCCTACCTCGCGTTGTTTGATGAGGCAGGAACTATGTTGAAATACATATTCGATCGGATCTTCTAAAGTGATGATCACTCCATTTCGTGTGTCTGAAATCCGGCGCACCATCGAAGCCAGAGTGGTGGACTTACCTGAGCCAGTGATCCCCGTGACCAGCACAAGTCCGCTGCGAAGATTACAAAATTCCTGCACCACCGAGTGATGCCCGAGCGTATCGAGATCGGGAATTTCTTGGCTAATGAAACGAAATGCAGCCTCTGCTTGGCCGCGTGCCATGTGGACATTACCGCGGAAACGGCCCACGCCTTCGACTTGCAGTGCGTAGTCTAACTCCCACTCTTGCTCCAGTGTTGCCCGTTGTGCTTCACTGAGCGTGTCGAGGATAAGGTTGCGGACAGTCGTCGGGTCTAATACCTCTTGATCAAATGGAACAATCGATCCGTTCACCCGGGCGCAGGCCGGCGCCCATGCGCTGAGGTGCAGATCCGACCCACCGCGGGCGATGGTTTCTCTGAGGTATTCGGTGATTTCTCGGGCCATGGCTTGAATGAATTATCCTGAAATTCCACGCATGGCGCGATCAAAATCCTGCGGGCGGGCACATGCGGCTCGGGCGATTTCCTGTTCTAAATATCCCTGCTGAACGGACGCGACCAGATAATCTAAAAGTGAACAATTGGTGATACCATCGCCCTTGTTCAAATGATCTTGAAGATCCGTTAGTCGGTTTTCAAGTATCCAACGTCGAGTCGCTGCCTCGTTTTGAAGATACTCTAACGCCGGGAACAGACCGCCTCCTTTTCTCGGAAGCAGTTGTTGGGAAATGATTCCGACCAACTGTGAAGCTAACAAATTCAAGGCCCCTGCGGTTTCCGAGCTAAGCAAATGCGAAAAGCGGTCCAGCGTCTCGACAACACTGCTACTATGAAGGGTGGAAATAACGAGGTGCCCGGTCTCTGCCGCATGCAGCGCGGTAATCGCGGTTTCCGGATCGCGAATTTCTCCCAGAAAAAGAATATCTGGGCTTTGGCGCAGGGCGGCGCGCAGACCTGTCGAAAAACTCGGGGAATCCAAGCGGATCTCCCTTTGGGAAAATAACGAACGGTCATTCTCAAACAGAAACTCAATCGGATCTTCTAACGTCACGATGTGACGTGCCAAATGTTGATTGATCCAATCCAGACACGAAGCCACCGTCGTGGATTTCCCAGATCCTGTGGGGCCGGTGATGAGAATCAGGCCGTAACGCCGCTGCATCCATGACTCCAATAGCGGGCCTGGTAATCCGAGTTCTGCTAGAGGCGGGATCGTTTTACGGATCGGCCGCAGCACCGCTGCTAGGCGGCCGAGCGTGTGATAGAGATTTACCCGCAGTCGCCCGCCGTTAGGAAGTTGCCAGGAAACGTCGGCTTCCAACAGTGCCGTATGATCGACCCCGCAGGATTTCCAAAACTCCTCGAGTCCCGCACGCGGAATCGGGCCGGGATGGAGGATCACTACATCACCTTCGCGGCGGATGCGCGGCGGTTCGTTCTCGACGAGGAATACATCGGTCGCTTCGTCTGCAAAGGCATCGCGGATAAGTTGGTGAAGGGCAGAGTCCATGGATGATCAAGTGATCGAATGTGAGATCCCCACACCCTAGTGATTCGATTCCGGGGTAGAAGTGAAAACGTGCAGCGCGGGCTTATTCATTACCAAACGGCAGTTCTTGAAACAACCCGCCAAGCTCCTCCTCGATCCGCTCCCGCGCCGTGGCAAGATAGTGCGCATCCATTTCGATACCGGTGAAGTGCGCGAGTTTTTGCCGGTTTGCCGCGATGGCGGATGTCCCGATCCCAAGAAACGGATCTATTAACCGCGTCGCCGGGCCCTTTCCGTGAAGTCGCACGCACTGTTCTACCAAGGCCACCGGAAAGGTAGCAGGATGAGGCCGATCCTTGTCGCGGGAATTGATGGTTTCGTAAGGAATGAACCAATTGTTTCCTCGGCAGCGGAGATCGGTGCCGCCAGTGTGACCCCAACGCGCGATGTTTGACTTATGAACATAGGGCACTCCCGCCGCGCGACGGTCGAGCGTTACATTGCCGTTTTTCGTTAGATGAAATATATACTCATGGCAGTCATTCACGAACCGCTGGGAATTGATAGGTTTAAAATGTCCCGCGCTGATTTGCTCATTCGCACGGGTTTCGATCGTGATCGACTTGATCCAGTGGAACGTGTTCTGAAGCACGAACAAAGGATCATCGCCATCGGTTAGAGCAAGGATCAGTTGATGGGGCATCAGGGGATTCGCCGGAGCAGCGCCTACATTGAGAAAAAATGAACCGTCTTCCGCCATCACGCGCCTAAGCTCGGCCGCCCACTCCCGGCACCACGTGAGAAATTCTTCACGCGGAGCCGTGTCTTTGAAACTCTTGTAAGCAATCCCAAGATTGTAGGGCGGAGAAGTGACTACCAGATCGCATGAACTATCCGGCAGCGTGGGGAGGACTTGCAGACAATCGCCGTGAATTAAGTTCATAAATTTTATAGGTCCTAGGCGGGCCTAATCCATTCAGGCATGGTGCAGCAAAATTGAATTTGCAGCGAAGTGATCTGATAGAATGTCAGAAACGATCACCAACGGTGTGCCGGGGCGGACGAGGCCTTCTTTCAGCAGAAGCTCGCTGACCTTCTTGATGGTCTCTTCGATGTTAGAGGCGAAGGATAACTTGAAAGCTCGGACTCCTCTCGTTAGAGAAAGTTTGCAGCAAACAGTTTCCTTAGGCGTGAAGGCATAGAAGCCGGACGTGCGCGGGCGCAGCATGGCGACGTGGTTCGCAAGAACACCACGACGGGTGAGCACGACGAGCCGGGCATCCGGCAGTGAGTCTGCTAGAGTCACTGCAGCGCGGGCGGTTTTCTGGCGCTCGTCCCGAAGCAGTGCACTTTGGCCAAAGCCGTGGCCGCCGGAGCGTTCGATGCGGGAGGAAATTCTAACCAGAGCCTCGACACAGCGCTCGGGATAGCGGCCCACGGAGGTTTCACCCGAGAGCATGAGGCAGTCCGCTTCTTCATACGCAGCATTCATGACGTCGGTCACTTCGGCACGAGTGGGCGTTGGATTGGTGATCATCGATTCGAGCAATTGGGTCGCAACGATGACACGAGTCCCGAGTTCGTGGCAGCGCTTGACGATGCGGCGCTGAAGGATCGGGAGCTCCTCGAACTCGACTTCCGTGCCAAGGTCTCCGCGAGCGACCATGATGACATCGGCCTCGTTGATAATGGCGTCGATGTTACGAATGGCTTCTTGGTCTTCCACTTTGGCAACGATTTGCGCCTCACCTTCAAGCGCGACCATGGCTGCGCGAAGTTCTTTAACATGAGCAGAGTCTCTAACGAATGAACCGGCGATGTAATCCGCTCTGCACTCGACGGCGAGGGAAAGGTCCTTGTGATCTTTTTCTGTGAGTGCGGGAAGATTCAGACGGACGCCGGGAAGATTGATGTGGCGTCTGGAGCCCATCGTCCCAGGAGTTTTGACAAAACAGAGGATGCGGTCTGCCTCCACCACGTCGATACGCATGAGCATCGCTCCGTTGTCCACGACGAGCGTGTTTCCGATGGTGACATCACCCATGAGACCATCGTAGTTGACGGTGGTGGAAAGTGGTACTGTGGCGTCCGCTCCGACCTTGCGAAACTCGACAGTATCACCTTCTGCTAGAGTGTAAGGTTTCTCCAAATCTCCCGTACGAATCGAGGGTCCAGTTAGATCGAAAAGCACGGCGATGTGCGCATTTCTGAGTTCTGACTGTCTGCGAACACGCTTGGTCATTTCAGCCGCCCATTCATGTTTCGCGTGGCTCATGTTGAGGCGGAACACGTTGGTTCCTTCATCGATGAGCTTGCCGATCATTTCTTCTGATTCGGTTGCCGGGCCGAGGGTAATGATGATTTTTGTTTTGCGGGACATCGTATTAAAGAGTAGCGACTAAGCACTTAAATACGCAATTAGCCTTGATCGATGGTTTTTTCGGTAGTCGCATCAACGATGGCGAAGCGCTCGCGATTGAGGGTCGGATCGGAGCGAAAGATCAGGCGGCCGGAGTGCGAGCGTTCAAGCTCGTGAAGGAGCTTGGCGTCTTCGCTTTTGAAACGGTTGAGGACATCGCTGTTCACGATCACGATAATGTCGCCGACGGTGTCATGATGTTTTTGAATGACGGTGTTGAGACGGCGCTGGATTTCCACGGACATGGTCATTGGGGTTTTCACTCGCGCGCGGCCTTGGCAATAGGGACATGGCTCATACATCGAATCTCGCAACGATTCATTAAGGCGCTGACGGGTCATCTCCATCAGACCGATAGGAGAAATCTGGAGCACTTGCGTCTTTGCCTTGTCCTTTTTGAGACGGTCTTTGATGGCTTTATAGACCGTCTGTTGGTCCTTGCGGTGGCGCATGTCAATGAGGTCGATCACGACCAGCCCACCGATGTTGCGCAGACGGAGTTGACGGGCCACTTCGACGGCAGCCTCGACGTTAGTTTCTAAAATCATCTTATCGACATCTTTGGAGCCACGGTTGCGACCGGTGTTGACGTCGATGGCGATGAGGGCCTCGGTTTCGTCGATAACGATGTAGCCGCCGCAAGGGAGCCAAACCTGGCGGGAGAAGGCTTCGTCGATTTGCTTTTGAATGTGAATGCGTTCGAAAATCGGCTGGCCAGCGGAGGAGGGCATGTAGTGGACGCGGCGTTTTGCGCGACGAGAAATTTTCCCCGCGATGTTGCGAATCATCTCCGTGGTTTCTGCGTCGTCGCACATCACTTGGTCGATTTCATCGGTGAGAAAATCGCGGGCGGTGCGCTCGATGAGGCCAGGTTCTTGGAAGATACAAACGGGCGCTTGATTATTCGCGCGGCGTGCTTCGATTTCATCCCATTGCTCTAGCAGCATCGCGAGATCGCGGACAAAATGGCGGGCGCGTGTGCCTTGAGCGATGGTACGCATGATGATGCCCATACCTTCTGGAACTGAGAGATTCTGGACAATTTTGCGCAGGCGGGCGCGTTCCTTTGGATCTTCGATTTTGCGGGAAATTCCGAATTGCTCGGTGAAGGGCATCAGCACAAGGTAACGTCCGGCAAGCGAGATGTTAGTCGTGACACGTGGTCCCTTGGTGCCGATCGGACCTTTGGAAACTTGGATCACGATTTCCGACCCAATCGGATAGATGTCAGGGATGTCTTTGGAGGTAATCTTTTTCTGCTGTTTTTTCCGGTTGCTGCCTTCGCGCTGGATCTCCTCCAAGCCGCCGTCGAGGGCGGCGGGGATGGCATCCCAGAAGTGGAGGAAGGCGTTTTTATCGAGACCGATATCGACAAACATCGCTTTGAGTCCGGGTTCGATGTTTTTGACGCGTCCTTTGAAAATGCCGCCGACGATGTTTTGATCACCCTCTCGCTCGACGGTGTATTCTTCGAGCACGCCGTCTTCGAGAAGTGCGACACGGCGTTCGAGTTTTTCGACGTTGACGACGATGCTGTTGCCGCGTGATGGGTCCGGTTTGCCGATGCCGAGGAGTCTTTTGATATGTTGGATCATGATATTAAGTAATTGTTGGGAAATGAGTTAGTGGGTGAAATGAGTGTTAAATGTTAGTTTTCTGGGACCGGCAGGGCTTTCGGAATCACCGAACCCTCGGCATCCACCTCTGGAGTGATGGTAGGTGCTGGAGTAACGCCAGAAGGAGCAGGCTGAATCGAGGTGGGGAGGTTGTCGCCGGCCTCATCGCCGGTTTCCCCGTCATCGGCTCCCCCGGCAGTTGGAGAGATGGATGCGGCGGCAGCGGCGATGGCTTCTGGTGCCGGAGTTGTATCGCCTGCTTCCACCGCAGCGATGGCCTCAGCGGGGATGTCGATTGATTTTTCAAAACGATTGGTGTTTCCGGGAACTTCGATTTGTGGTTTAAGAGGAAGCCTAACACCACGATCTTGTGCGAAAAGCCCTCGGTAGACGAGATTCACAAGTGGGCCACAAACGCCCCCACCGGCGCCACCGTTTTGGACGAGCACGCATATTGCGTATTTCGGCTTGTCATAGGGGGCGAAACTCATGATCCAAGAGTTATTGGATTTTTTGCCATTATCGACTGTCTGGGCAGTCCCGCTTTTCGCTGCGACGACGATGTTAGGTAATTTAACTTTCCCAGAAGTTCCGCCCGGTTCATTTGCGGACATTCGCATGCCTTTGCGGATGAGTTCAATGTCGGCTGCCTTGACGCCAGCTTGCGTAAGATCGACTTCGAGTTTCGGAACATCGCCAATGACGAGTTCACCGTCTTCACCGACCGCCTTTTTTACGATGCGCGGTTTGTAGTATTTCCCTCCGTTAGCAATGGTTGCCGCAACAGCACAGATCTGGAGCGGGGTCGCGAGGGTATCTCCCTGGCCGATGGAAAGGAAAGCAGTGAGCGCGGGTGTCATCGGCTCGTTCGGTTTCGACGTACGCCAGGCCCTGCTACCTGGGAGAATTCCTGCGTCTTCTTTAGGGAGTTCAATGCCCGTGCGTTTGCCGATTCCAACTAACTGGCAACCCTCTACCATGGCCTTCGCTCCGATGGTGTTAGCCAGTTTGTTGAAATACGGGTTACATGAATGTTGAATCGCTTGCGACAGGTTTTGCGAGCCATGGCTGCCCTTGTGCATGTTCCAGATCCAGCAGCCGACCTTCGAATTTCCATAAGTCACATAACCATCACAAGAGAAGATGCGAGAACCCATTCCTGCTAGACAACCTGCAATGGCTGTGGGAATTTTCATGGTGGACCCGGGCGTGAATTCGGAAATGGCACGGTTGGTAAATGGCGCGAGTTGTGCATTTGCCCGATAGCCGTCCCAGCGTTTTTGGGAAATACTAGGAATGAAATCATTTGGGTTATAATCCGGGATCGAAGCCATGGCGAGAACCTCTCCTGTATTCACATCCATCACGACACCCGCTGCTCTCCCCGCGAAATGCAAGGCATACTCTAATAGATATTGAGCGCGTGCATCAATGGTTAGTTGGAGCTTTGCACCAATGCCGGGCTTGGTATAATCGGACATTCGAATGGTGCGCCCCTTTTCATCCTTTACAATGGTCTTCTGTCCTTCAGGGCCTTGGAGGATGCTATCCATGGATGCCTCCACACCTGCGATTCCTTTATCGTCTCCGATGTAATGATTGAATTTCCGCGTGGCGCTCTCTGGTATGTCTGCCTTTTCCCATTGCTTCATGTAACCGAGAACATGGCTGGCAAGCGCTCCGAATGGATACTGCCGCTGCGGGCGGATACTCAAATAAACTCCGGGCAGATCCAAGTTGTGCTCTGCAAAACGCGCGAAATCTCCGTAAGTTAGATCCGCCCGATAACTGAACGGAATGAGTCCTCCATGAGTTAGGAAATGGGCGCGCAGGTCGCCGGCTTTGTAGTTTTTCGCGAGCCCTAGTTTTCTCAATCGTTCGATGGTGCCTTCGTTGACAATCGTGACGATGTCTTTCTCCGAGCGTTTGCGCGTGAGCCCATCCTCTTTTGTTAGGCGTTGGATTGTGGGATCTTCCACGTGTTGTGAGAGATACGCTTGGCGTATTTCATCGAGGTTAAAGGAGACTTCGTAGTTTCGGAGGTTACGGGCAAGGGTGATGCCGTTGCGGTCAGTGATTTCGCCACGAATGCCGGGTTCTCGAACGGTGACGGTGCGGTTCCCGGGGACCTGTTCAAGAAACCTCTCCCGCTGAACGATTTGGAATTCGTGCAAGCGGTTTAGCAACGCACCAAAGCCAACCAGCACAAGGGCGGTTAGAAGGTAGAGTCGAAGCCGGTAGCTGGGTTCCATACTAAGTTAGGCAAGACGGCGGTTTTTTCGTCCGGCTTCAGGGTTGATTGAATGGTCACAGACGCTTGCGATATGGAAAAGCAGCCAGAAGACAAAAGGAGAAAAAAGCATGGTCAGTAGGGAGGTGAAAGCCATTTGCAGCACGGTGGACTTTGATAGAACAAAGTCACCGCGAACGAAGTTGATAATGGCATACTCGGCAGACAAATAGAGAAAGATCGCGACTCCTGATAGAAATGCGGAGAAGTGCCATTTCCCTTGTTTGAAAAGCGGTTGAATTCCCTGCATGAGAAATCCCATTGCGGCGAAAAGTAGCGTCGAATAACCGAAACGTATGGATTCAACCTGTTGTGAGTAAACCGATGCTTCGCCGCCATGCGGTCCTAACACACAATGTGCGTCCCATAAAAATCCGCCGATAAAGGCAAGGAGCAACATGGTGGGTTGCCCGACGGTGACCGCGGAGCAAAGGAAGACAAGTTGTACCAGAAGAATCCGAGAATCATGAAGCCCGGTGAACGCGGGTAAAAACTGTTGCACCACAAACGAGGCAAGCAGGAGTAAAATGGTGATGAACGAGTATCGGATCACGGGCGGTTGGGATCGGCGGAAAGCACGACGAAAACCGTTCCTAGATCCGCGAAGTTCACCGATGGTCGGACGAGAGCTTCGGAATCCAGAGCGCCTTTTTCGACGGACTCAACGGTTCCTAATAGAATGTTAGGCTGGAAGATACCTCCCCGGCCCGTTGTGAAGACCCGCTGCCCTTGGTGCAGCGATGCTTCGGTTGATAGAAATTTCAGACGTAACAATGGGTTGCCAACAAAATGCCCACGCTGGCCGCTGAGGATGCCGACTTCAGGAGATCCTTCAACCCGTGCGGATACTTGGCATTTCTCATCAGTTAGAAGAATCACGGAGGATCGGCCCTTATCTGGACGGTCAATTTTCCCAACCAATCCATCGTTAGATAAAACGGCAAGCTGAGTGCCGATGCCCTTGTCCTCACCCGCGTCGATGTCCACCGTCTGCCACCAAGTCGTCGGGTGTCGACGGATTACTTGCGCAGGCACGACGACAAAGTGAGTTGCTTTCTTGAAATTCAGTGCGTGCCGGAGAGTTTCATTCTCCGCTTCGAGTCCACGGAAGCGGGATTCGATGATTTGCAATTTCCCAAGTTCCTTGCGAGTGGTGTCTAACTCGACTTCCAATTCTTTTGAGTGGCGCGTCTCGTCGAGAAATTTTCGGGCTTGGGTTTCCATGGCAGATCCGGACTTCAAGAACGGCGCCATGGAGGCAAAGTAGTAGTCCTGAATTTCACGGACGGCGCGGTCACTCCGCGTGAATGTCCACACGACCCCTCCGAGGAAAAGCAGCAAGGCGATTAGATTGAGCGGCTTCATGGCCGGAGTGAGTCAGTTAAGTTCCGCTTAGCGGTCCATGCTAGCGACCCGTTTCAAGAGCGGAAGCTCCTGAAGTGCCTTTCCAGTGCCTTCGGCCACGGCGCTGAGGGGGTCCTCGGCAATGTGGACCGGTAGCCCGGTTTCCTCGCGCAATAGGCGGTCCAGCCCTTTGAGTAGGGCACCTCCTCCTGCCAGCACGATCCCACGGTCAACGAGATCGGAGGCGAGTTCGGGGGGGCAACGCTCGAGAGTAGTGCGGACCGCATCCACAATGGTGCTGAGAGGGTCTGCCATGGCCTCGCGGATTTCCTGCGAGGTGATGGTAATCGTTTTGGGAAGGCCAGCCACAAGGTCGCGCCCCTTGACTTCCATGGTGAGTTCTTTGGGAAGAGGAGCTGCCGATCCAAGGCGAATCTTGATTTCCTCAGAAGTGCGCTCGCCGATCATCAAATTGTAAGCGCGTTTCATGTATTGGACGATTGCCTCATCCAGCTCATCGCCAGCGGTGCGGACGCTGCGGGCGTAAACGATGCCGGAAAGCGAAATAAGGGCGACTTCCGTGGTGCCACCGCCGATATCGACAATCATATTTCCCGAAGCTTCCTGCACTGGTAGTCCTACTCCGATCGCGGCAGCCATTGGCTCTTCGATTAGGTAAACTTCTCGGGCACCTGCCTGCAAGGCAGATTCGCGAACGGCGCGGCGCTCGACCTCGGTGATCCCGGATGGAATCGCAATCAGCACGCGTGGATTTGAGCGGCGGCCCTTATTCACCTTGCGAATGAAATGCCGGAGCATTGCCTCGGTGACCTCGAAATCCGCGATCACGCCGTCTTTCAGTGGGCGAATGGCGATGATATTGCCTGGCGTCCTGCCGAGCATGCGTTTGGCATCGTCACCCACCGCGAGCACTTCATTCGTACCCGCTTTTACGGCCACGACGGATGGCTCGCGTAGAACGATGCCATGATCCTTGACGTTAATCAGAGTATTTGCCGTGCCTAAGTCGATGCCGATGTCATTGGAAAGAAAATTCCCGAAAAGCTTTTTGAACATGGATTGTGTTGAAAATGAGAGAGTAATGAAAATTTATAATGCTCGAAAACAACTGAATCTAACCGAAATGCCTATCTCGCATGCGGAATAAACCTGTTGACCTTCGAAAGAAGTAAGAAACCGTCAACATTCGCCGCTTCAAGGTCAAGCGAGAATCCGTGTTGCCGATGATCCGACTCTCGATTCTAATTCCCGATGATTCCAGTCACTCAGGCTGATAGACGAACCTTGTTCGATTGAGGAAAATTTGTTGAATTCACTCAAATTGATTCATCCTCCCGCGAGCAAGGGGCCGCAAACCGCGTGACGGGTCAGGAATTCATCCGCTAAGGCCCCGTAAGCCTGTGCCCCGAGCCCATTGGGATCATGCTCAAAAATGCTTTTCCCGTGACTCGGCGCTTCCCCGATGCGGATCGTCCGGGGAATCATCGTGTGATACATCTGGTCGGGAAAGTATTTTGAAACTTCCTCCACCACTTGCCGCGAGAGAAGGGTGCGACCATCATACATCGTCATCGCAATCCCCTCAAGGCGGATGCCCGGATTGGCATCGGAGCCACGGATTTGGTCAATGACATGCACGATTTTTGCTAATCCTTCGAGTCCGAACCATTCACATTGGAGGGGAATCAAAATTTCATCGGCCGCCGCCAATGCGGAAGTCATGAGGACACCGAGCGAGGGCGGGGTGTCTAAGATACAATATTCGAAAAGATCATTCGGCTTGAGCCCCTGGAGGATATTTCTCAAGCGGGTGAGGTGGTCATCGCTGCGGGCAAGCTCGATCTCTACTCCGGCGAGGTCCATTTCGGAAGGAACCAAAGAGAGATTTTCGCGACCCGTCGGCATGATTTGCTGGGACACCGTTTTTTCACCTAGCAAGACCGGATACATGCTGCAGCCATCTGGCGGCTCAATTCCAAGGCCACTGGTGCAGTTTGCCTGCGGGTCAAGGTCCACCAAAAGCACTCGTTGTCCGCGCAGGGCGAGGGCTGCGGAAAGATTCAAAGCGGTCGTGGTTTTTCCCACGCCGCCTTTTTGATTGGCGATGGCAACGACTTTCATGCTGGGTAAATAAGATCTTCCACAACGAAACTCTTTCGAGAGACCGCCGTGCTGGCAATCAAAACCGCAGATCGTTTTGAAATCCGGGGTTCTACCATCAGCCCTTACAGCTCGACTTCCCCGGCCAGCTTTGGGGGCACGAGATACACGAGACTTCCAAAACGCTGGGGTGGCGTGATTCTGAGGCAGGCGATGGCACCTTTTTTGAGTTCCACTCCACCGCCCGTGACGCCAAGGATCCACTCGACGAGGAGAGAGAAATCCGGTTCATGGCCGACGATTGCGATCCGTTTGAAATCGCGGAACGCCGACAGTTCTGTCATCGCCGTTTGGGGCGACATGCCGGACGCAAGCCATCCTTGGATCACGGCTCCTGGAATCTCCGCTGCTAGACAAAACTCATCTGCCGTCTGGCGTGCGCGGATCAACGGACTGGTGAGGACAATATCGGGAAGCAGCCCGGCACCTTTCAAATTTCGCGCTGCCCGGCGCGCCTGTTCTCGGCCTTTTTCGACAAGGTTGCGTGAGAAGTCGCCTTCAACATTGAAGTTCTCCGCTTTGCCATGCCGCAATAAGACGAGTTCTATCATGATTTAAACTTCAAATATAATATGCTAACAAAAATGATTAGCCTTTCAAATTTTCAATTAGAGATTGAGCGCGTGGTGATTCACATCGTCATTCCACCATCCACGGCGATCACTTGCCCCGTGATGTAACGGGCGGCGGGGCTTGCTAGAAAAACCACAGTGGCTGCGATGTCTTTGATTTCGCCAAACGTGGCTAACGGTATTTTTGCGATCACCGCGTCTTTGACTGCTTGTGGAAGGTCCTCAGTCATGTCGGTAGTGATGAAGCCCGGAGCTACGGCATTGCAAGTGACACTGCGTCCGGCGAGTTCGCGGGCGACAGCTTTGGTGAAACCGATGAGGCCGGCCTTGCTGGCGGAGTAGTTTGTTTGTCCCGCGTTTCCGATTAGGCCGATGACTGAAGCAATGTTGATGATGCGTGGATCTTCGGCTTTCATTAAGGGGCGCATGAACGCCTTCACCGTGTTGAATGCACCCTTCAAATTGGTATCGAGCACGGTGTCCCAATCTTCCTCTTTCATCCGCATCAGCAGTCCATCGCGGGTGACGCCGGCATTATTAATTAGAATATTCACCGCACCGAGTTCATCCCCAATTTTTTTTGCCAGCTCCTGCACGGCGGCATGGTCGGCCACATCCACCGCATAGGCAGTCGCAGATCCGGGAAATATCGCGTTAATTTCCTCCGCCGCTTTTCCACAGCTCGGGGCACTGCGACTGACGACGGCAACTTTCGCTCCCTCGGCGGCGAGCGCGCGGGCAATTTCCTGACCGATTCCGCGGCCACCTCCAGTGACAACGGCGACTTTATTGGCGAAGAGTGACATGCGCGGAGGGTGGTAGGAGGACGGGGGCGCTGTCAATGCAGCGATCCATTCAGCCAATCAGAGCTCGGATGAATCCCCGGAGGATGCTGAAAATCAGAAAAATGATCCCGAGGAAAACACCCACAGTCAGGAGCAAAACCACCGCGATCACGCCCAGAACAACCCATAGCGGCCACCAACGGCTGTCGAGCTGGCGGACGCGGCCCTGCCAATTTTGCCAGGGTTGGCGCGTTTGGGAATCCCGGGCAGATTCGGGTTTTGCCAATGGGACTGCGCCATCAATCTCCAGAACTTCGACTTCGATGGCTTGGGACTCGTGGGTGGTGGTCATTTTTTCTCAAGCGGAATCTTACCGCGATTCGGCAGATGGCAATTGGAATGCATGCCGCTGGAAAATTTTGTGGGTTTTGGAAAACTTCCGGAGCGCGCATTTTCCATGCTGCTACTTCAACGCAGCAAGGAATTCATCCGCAGCCCTGCGGTGCGCCTCCTTTTTTTCCTGCGACTGTTTTTCCCAGTTCCTCGCCATCATGGAGAGCCGCGGATTTTTCAAGAAAAACGGGGTGTAATCGCCGATGAAGGTCCAGAAAAGACCGTCCCATATTTGGCACCATTCTCCCTTTGGCTCGTTAGACATTTTCAAAATATAATTAGAGCCTGAGATATAAGGTTTAGTCGTAAACGTCCCGCCGTCTGCAAACTGGGACATGCCATAAACATTTGGCACCATCACCCAATCATACGAATCCACGAACAATTCCATGAACCACCGATAGACATCATCCGGCTTGATTCGACAGAGCAACATGAAATTTCCCAGCACCATCAGCCGCTCAATGTGGTGGCAATAACCGTCATCCAGCAATTGGCGGATGACGCGGTCAACCGGTGGGATTCCGGTCGTTCCGTCATAGAACGAACGCGGCAGGGGGCGTTCGAAATTCCAGAAATTACCATTCCGAATCTCAGTGCCACGGAATTGATAGATTCCATGCATGAACTCCCGCCATCCGATCACTTGGCGGATGAAACCCTCCAGCGAATTCATCGGAACTCTGTCTGATCGTGCCATCACGCGGTCGATCACATCTTGTGGATCGAGCAGGCCGATATTGAGTGCCGGGGTGATGGCAGAGTGATAGATATAGGCGTGGTCGGTGGAAATCGCATCTTCATAGAGGCCAAAGTTTTCCAAGCGCTCATCTATAAATTGCTCTAGCCATGCTTCTGCGTCAGCTCGCGTAACCGGCCAGCGAAAGTGGTCTAGGGATCCCGGGTTGTCAGAAAATAATCGTGTGATATAGCTTCTTGCCTCACGAGTATAATCATCGCCTCGTGCGAGAGGCTCCCGCGGTGGTAAATGACTTTTAGGAAGTTTCGCCCGGTTCTCCGTATCAAACGACCACTTGCCGCCGACAGGCGAACCATCGGCGTTCACAAGCAGGTGCAGGCGCTTGCGTTGGGCTTCGTAGAACTTCGCCATAAAGGGCTTCTTCCGCGAGGCCAGGTGAGTTTCGAGAAAGTCGGGTGAGCTGATAAAATTGGGCGATTGATAGACGCACACTTCGATCCCCCGGTTTTGAGCGAATCGATTGATACGCCTCATCAAGACGTCATCGGCGGGATCGGCAAGGTGGATTTGTTGGAGCGCGCGCGGAAGATTTTTGTCTAACAACGAGACGTTATCAGTCGATATCCCAGTGGGCACTTCGATATAGCGGATGCGATGGCCCAACGATTCTAGCTCAACTGCATAGGCCTTCATTGAGGCACGATGAAGCATTAGTTTTTGCTGATGCATCGCTGTTGGCCAGCTTGGGTCATTGCCGAAAAATAACGGATCTTCAATCAACCAAACTTCCCGCCCCGAAACAATAGCAGGATGGTTTTTGAAAAGCTGATGGGGATAGACGAGGGTGAGCTCCATGAAAGTAAGGGTATATCAGAACATGCGAACGGAGGAAAGACCTCCATCGGGCCGGAGGACTTGGCCGGTCATGAATTTCGATTCCGGCGATAACAGAAAAGCCACGAGCTTCGCCACGTCTTCCGGATCTCCCACCTGTTGGAGCGGATGGCGTTTGGCAGAGGCTTCCTTTTTTGCATCGGAGTTGAGCAAGCTGCCAGCCAGCGGGGTCTCGGTGAGCGAAGGCGCGATCGTATTCACTCGGATTTTCGGTGCCAATTCAGCGGCGAGTGCGATGGCCAATCCCTCGACCGCACCTTTTGCGGCGGCGATGGAGGCGTGAAACGGCAGGCCTTGCGCAACAGCCACCGTGGAGAAAAGCACGATGGATGCAGATTCCGCTGCTTTCAAAGAGGGCAATGCAGATTGGATGGCTGCGGCTGCACCTAGACAATTGATTCGATAGTCATTGAGAAAATCATCTGCGCTCAGCCGATGAAAAGGCTTCAGCGTGATACTGCCCGGAAAATAAACGAGGCCACCGATCACCGGGGGAAGCTCCAGGGGACTGGGTGTTAGGGCATCGAAATTCTGCGCAGGAATCCCTAACTCCATCAGGGGTTGTGGAGTGCGAACTGCCGCAATGAGGGAATCACCCCGGGCCATCAGCAAACGCGCTGTCGCAAGCCCGATTCCCGAATTCCCCCCAATCAATAATATATTTTGTGGCACTCTCGAAAGTGGCGGGGCTTTCCGTCGGGTCAAGGGGGTGATTTCAACGACACCCTGTAGGATCGTGGTCGTTATTTTTCCGATCGTTTAATGAAGGGCAGGGTCAGCAGATAGAAAAGCATCACAGCAAGAATTTGCATGACCACAAGATACCACGGCCATGGGCCGAGATGGTCGATGAGGCTCGGGTTGTCCGGCGGTCGTGAGGCAAACGCAAAATTCGTGGACAGCAGCTTATTCACGGTCATCGCAAAAATCAGATAGATCACCGACCAGCCGTAAATTTCCAAAGGTGCCTTCCACAGCGGTTGCCTGGGTCGCCAGCCCTCGACGATCGGGAGATAGAACGCTGCTGCCACGATTGCAAAATGCTGCACGAAAAAAACAATATAAGGCATTTCAGGAAATCCGACGGTGATCGCAGGTGTTAGAAGTGCCTGCATCGTTGCAGCTAGACCCCAGAAATACGTCATCGCACACAGCAGCGGGCGCTTGGTGAGCAATGCGAAACCTGCGGTGAACGTGGCCACATCGCATAGTTGGAAGGGCAAAAAATTATCCAGAGATTTTGGTGCATCCACCGCTGCCCAAGCTAACATACTCAAGGGAAAGGCGCTTAAATTCATAAACACGAGCACTGCCGTCGCTCGTTTGCGGCTGTCCTCTCCTTTCTTTCCCGCTAACACAAACCCCGCCACCGCTGTGAAACCGATCACCACCGTGATGAGATGTTCCTGACTGAAGGGATGAAACGGGTGGGTCATTAAGAGAGTTGACGGTGGATGGTTGATCGTTGATGGGAAGAGGAAGATTTCTCAACCGCTGATAAGCGTGAACGGATGATAGGGGTAGGCTGTGGATTTAGATTTTTCATTTTGCTCTCAACCATCAACTTTCAACTCTCAACTTCTTCATCTCTTCCCTTCCCCGATCTCCGCCAGCGCGGGTTTCTGGCCGAGGAAAACCTCTTTTGCGATGGTCTGCACGTCCGCATCGGTAACCGCAAGCACGCTGGCCCGCCAATCGGCAGGCGAGGGGATGTAACCAAAATCTAGCACGCCTTCGCCCGCCCATTCTGCGTGTGAGGACGTGGATTCGAAGGCCAGTTTGCTCTGTGCGATGGTGAGGCGTTTCGCTCGGTCGAGCTCGCCTGCGCGTGGGCCGTGTGCAATGAGATCATCAATTTCCCGATAGATGCACGCCAACGCCTCCGCACGCGATTCAGGGTCCAAGCCAGCGCTGATTTCAAACGCTCCCGTCTCATCGAAGAATGTTACGTCGCTGCTGATCTGATAGCAAAGCCCGCGTTCTTCGCGGAGCTCCAAAAACAAACGAGAGCTCGCCGTCTCACCTAACATTGTGCTTAACAACCGCAAAGCGTGGCGCGATTCCGCATGTCGTCCCGGAGTGTGCCAAGCGAGTGCAAGTTGCAGCTGGTCGGTCTCCCGTTCGTCGCGAATTTCCCGCACCGATAAAGCTTCCCGATCAAATCTAACGCTTTTCTCAACCTCGTGGAATTCCCCCGGCAAATGCGGTAAGAGCATGCTCATCACCTCATCCACAGTGAACGGTCCGGATGCGGCGATCACGACATCCTTGCGGAAATGATGAAGGTCCCTGAAAGCTAACAAGATATCACGATCAATTTCCGCGATCGACTCCACGGAGCCTGAAATCGGCTGGCCCAGTGGGTGATCGCCCCACAGCGCGTTTGAGATCAAGTCTCCAATGTGATCTGCAGGTGATTCCCGATACATCGTGATCTCCTCACCGATCACCTCGCGCTCCAGCCCGATTTCCGCCTCGGGAAACGTCGCGTGCCAGACCATATCTGAAATCACATCTGCTAGCACTGGCATCAGATCCGCCTCGCCACGGCCTTCGTAAACCGTTTGGTCTTCCGAGGTGCAGGCGTTAATTTGTCCGCCTGCATTTTCGATTTCAAAGCTAAGATCACGCGCGCTGCGGCGTAGCGTGCCTTTGAAGACCATGTGTTCTACGAAGTGGGCAAGTCCCGTCGGCAAACCCGCCTCATCGCGACTGCCAGCAGGAATGTAAATCGAAAGCGCGGCGCACTCCGAGTCTGCCACAGTGGCCACGGCGAGCCGTGGGCCGTTAGGAATTTGCCGCCATTCGTAGATTGGTTTGCTCATTTTACGTTAGGTAGGCCTTTGCCAGGGCGAGATCCGCCGGAGTGGTGATTTTCAAATTGGGATATTTGGACTCTACCAGCCTGACTCTCACGCCAATCGTCTCAAGCGCGGAAACCTCATCGGTGACGGAGATCCCCAGTGCGGCGACGTTCAAATAAGCTTCATTCAACAGTGCGATCCCAAAAATCTGCGGCGTTTCCATCAACCACAAATTTTCCCGCGAAACTGATTCGTTAGAGAAGCCTTCGTCGTCAGCGCGTTTCAAGGTTTCAGACACGCGTCGAGCCAGAGCCGCGGCCTGATGCATTGCTGCCGCAGCCACGCAACGGTTGATATCATCTGGTGAAATGAGCGGTCGGGCTCCGTCGTGCACGGCCACGTAGTTCGAGGAAATTTCCGCCAAGCCAGCCGCCACGGAATCCTGCCGATCATTGCCTCCGTTCACTCTTGTTAGGGGTTTGTTTGGCTTGAGTCCCTCCAACAGTTTCCAGCGCTCCTCCGGGCAGACCACCACCACGGACTCGATGGAATCCGCAGCAAAAAAGGCCTCCACCGTCCGCCGCAGCACGGGCACGCCATCCAAGTCCGCTGCGAGCTTGTCAAAACCCATTCGCTGGCTGCTCCCCGCCGCGACAATGATCGCTGAGCAGGTGTTGTGCAGGTGGGGAACTTCCATGTGCCTCAGAGTCTTGCAGCGGACTTTCAGGTGCGCCAGCAAAAGTCGCAATCGACTTCTCTGCTCGAAGATTCCGAGTCGCAAGCCCTCCGCCGCCGGAATTGCGAGATACTCGCGATGGAAATCCATCAGTGCCCGACGCGTGGAAATCGCGATTTCCGATCTGTGCTAGAAAACGAGTCCTGCGGCGGTGATAAGAATGAAAAGAACGAGTTCAGAGGAATTTCACATTGGGAATCCAGAACAGACCGCATTCCAGTTCTCGCGCGAAGCGACCGACGCGACAGGCGAGTCCTGTTAGCCGAGGATTTGAGCCAGGACGTAGGGGAGGATGCCGCCGGCGCGATAGTAGTCTTTTTCTACCGGGGTATCGATGCGGACGATGACGGGGACATTAAAAGAAGCTCCGACTGCGGGGTTCACGCAGAGTGTGGCTTGCTGCATGGGCTTGAGATCATTGTCGATGCCGATGAGGTCGAAGGTGGCGTCGCCGAGGTCCTTGATTTTGTCGTAGTCCTCTTTGTTGACGAAGTTGCAGGGCAGCACACCCATGCCGACGAGGTTAGAGCGGTGGATGCGCTCGAAGGATTTAGTGATCACGGCTTTCACTCCTAACAGATTAGTGCCTTTGGCTGCCCAGTCGCGGGACGAGCCCATGCCGTAGTCTTCGCCGCCGATGATGATGGTAGGGACGGTGTCTTCTTGATAGATCGCGGCGGCGTCGTAGATGGCTTTGGTTTCATTGGCGATGCTGGTGACTCCGCCCTCGATGCCGGGGACCATGAGATTCTTGATGCGGACGTTAGCAAAAGTGCCGCGGGTCATGACGCGGTCGTTGCCACGGCGGGAGCCGTAAGAGTTGAAATCCGCAAAGCCCACGCCTTTTTCGGCGAGGTAACGACCGGCGGGGCTGTCCATTTTGATTGCTCCGGCAGGTGAGATGTGGTCAGTGGTGACGGAATCTCCGAAGATGCCGAGCGGGCAGGCACCGTGGATTTCCACGATGTCGCGCGGGGCGGGGGAGAAGCCATCGAAGAACGGTGGCTCTTGGATGTAAGTGGATTCGCGGTCCCACTCGTAAACGTTGCCGGTAGAGGATTTGATTTCGTTCCACTTCGGGTTCTGTGTGGAAAAGCCAGTGTAGAGTTTTTGGAAAACATCGGGCTTGAGTGATGAGTTCATCGCATCGGTAATTTCTTGGCTGGTCGGCCAGATATCGGCGAGGAAAACCGGCTCGCCCTTCGGTGTTTTTCCTAACGGCTCGGTGGTAAGGTCGATATCGACGGTGCCTGCTAGGGCGTAAGCGACGACCAGCGGCGGGGACATGAGGAAGTTCGCCTTGATGGACTGGTGGACGCGGGCTTCAAAATTTCTGTTACCTGATAGAACAGAGGCGGCGACAATATCTTCGGATTTCACAACGTCCTCGATACCGAGGTCGAGCGGGCCGGAGTTCCCGATGCAGGTAGTGCAGCCGTAGCCGACGGTTTGGAATCCGAGGGTGTCGAGTTCGGTCTGTAGGCCGGTTTTGTTGAGGTAATCGGTGACGACGCGGGAGCCAGGTCCGAGCGAAGTTTTGACGGATGGATTTACTTTAAGACCGAGGGCGTTGGCTTTCTTCGCTAACAAACCAGCGGCTAACATAACGCTCGGGTTCGAGGTGTTCGTGCAGCTGGTGATGGCGGCGATGAGCACGGAGCCGTGGGTGATCGTATCCTTCACGCCATCCTTGCTATCGACAGTGACAATGGCGGTTTTGGACTCGGATTTTGCGAAGCCACCATCGGCGATGGGTGCGGCGAGGAGTTCGGCCCATTTCACTTTTAGATTGTCCACATCGATGCGGTCCTGCGGGCGCTTTGGTCCGGCGACTCCGGGTTTGACGACGGATAGATCCAATTCTACCACTTGGGTAAATTCGAGTGTGTCCTTTTCGGTAGGGATGCCCCAGAGGCCTTGCGCCTTGTAGTAGTTTTCAACGGTTTTACAAAGTTCCGGCGAGCGGCCGGTGCCGGCGAGGTAGCCGGTGGTGATTTCGTCGATGCCGAAAAAGCCCATGGTCGCGCCGTATTCGGGAGCCATGTTTGCGATGGTGGCGCGGTCGGGCAGACTGAGAGCTTTTGCACCGGGGCCGTAGAACTCCACGAATTTCCCGACGACTTTGGTTTTGCGTAAAACTTCAGTAACTAACAGAACGAGGTCAGTGGCGGTGACGCCGGTGTTCAGCGTCCCAGTTAGATAAACGCCGACGACTTCGGGTACGAGGAATGTCACAGGCTGCCCTAACATCCCAGCCTCCGCCTCGATGCCGCCCACGCCCCAGCCGACGACGCCGAGGCCGTTGATCATGGTAGTATGCGAATCAGTGCCGACGAGAGTGTCCGGATAGAAAACACCGTTTTTCTCTAGCACGCACTTGGCGAGGTATTCGAGGTTCACTTGGTGGACGATGCCAATGCCGGGAGGGACGACCTTGAAGGTGTCGAAGGCCTGTTCGCCCCATTTCAGGAATTCATAACGCTCGCGGTTGCGGTGGAATTCGAGATCGAGGTTTTTTTCTAACGATGTGCTAGTTCCTGCGTAATCGACCTGCACAGAGTGGTCCACGACCAGATCGACTGGCACTAACGGCTCGATCATTTTTGCGTCGAGGCCCATGCTATCGACGGCAGAACGCATGGCGGCAAGATCGACGAGGAGCGGCACGCCGGTGAAATCCTGGAGCACGATGCGGGCGACGACGAAGGGGATTTCATAGTCACCGGGAGCCTTGGCATTGTAGTTGGCCAGATTGGTAATGTCTTTTTCAGAAACTTTCAGTCCGTCGTTGTTGCGGAGGAGCGATTCGAGAACGATCCGGATGGAAACCGGTAATTTCGATAGATTCGGGAAACCTTGTTCGGCAAGGGCGGGCAACGAATGGAAATTTCCTTGGGTGCCGGAGCCGGTGGTGAAGGTGCGGAGTGTGTTCATGGATGGATCGTTGTGGAAAGAAAGCTGGGGAAAGGTGTTCTCGGTCGGACTTGGGCGGAGGTTATGGATGACTGCGGATTTGTCAAAATCGTTCACCCTCAGAGTGAACTTGATTTCAGCGATTGAGTGGGGGGGATGGGTGCGTAGATTGGCGGCATGGCAACTGACTTTGCGGAAATGTCGGATTTGGGCACTGTGAGAGCAGGGAACGAGCCAGCAGAGGGAGGAATTGCACAGGTGCTCAATCCACGCGTGTCTTTGGTAGAAAAATGCGAAAAAGCAGAGCTCGATCACGTCGTGGCGGAGAAATTGGAGCGTGGAGACTCATGACGGCAGGCGGTGAACTTCTCGCGTTTGCTGGAGTGATCGCGCTGGCACAGTTCAGCCCGGGGCCGAACACGCTTCTTCCCACTCGCACGGCGCTGAAAAGCGGTGTGCATGCTGGCGTGGAAATGGCCTTTGGAATCGCTTCCGGGGTGATCGTCCACTCGACCATGGCAGTGGCGGTAAGGCTGCTGATCGGCTGAAACAAAAAGGCCCCGCTAAGTCGCGGAGCCTTTCGATTGAAAATAATGATTAGATCCAATTACTGATAGACAGGTGTCTTGTGCTGGGTGAAATAGCCGTCACCCACATACATCGATCCTGCGTAATCTGGAAGCGGGCCGGCATCTGGAGGGAGCGGGATGTTACCATAAGTGGCATCTTCAGGCTGCGAATAGGCGATGCTAACAGGCGTGCCAATTTTCACGAGTTTGAAAAACTTGGGAGCAAGATTCTCATGCATGCGGATACATCCGTGCGACGCTGGCGAGTGCTTGACCCAGCCCGTGTGGAACCCGTAGTCCGTCTTGAATTCGCACCAGTATGGCATTGGTGTGCCCTTAAATGACCAGCCTGCAGGCCGCTTGCTCAGCATGGTTTTCTGGACTTGGTTTCCTTTGTAGGCGTAACCGTGAGAGTTGGCGCGATATTTAGCATCCTTGCTGATGATTGAGAAACTTCCAGTAGGCGTAGAAGATCCTGGCGCGCCGACGCAAACTGGCATCGCGAGGAGAATTTTTGAGCCCTCCATGACGTAGGTCCGCTGCTTGCTGATAGAGACCTTTACCCGCACATTGTTAGGGTTTGTTGGCAAGGTCGTAGGGCGATCATATGCGTGGTATGCTGCCAACCCCGCACCACCGGAAGACATCGTGGAGCAGGAGGACATGAGGGCCGCAGTGGAAACCATGGCGGCGAGAACGAGGGTAGACTTGAAATTCATAGGAATGTGAAGTGCCGTGAGGATTACGAATTGAAGTAAGAATGCAAGAATCGTGTGCGATGAATTTTGCTATTGGTTACGCTCCCATGAATCTACCCGATTATCGACAAACCAGACTGACGCCACGCGGTAAGGGATGTAGGCGATTTCTGGTCCGACTCCGTAGCCCAACGGTGCTCGATGGCCGTACGGCCCGTATCCTCCGTAGCCGTAGCTGCCATAAAAATTCGTAGAGTAAACTGGCCTCGACCCTGCGTAGTCCCAGCGTTCGGTGCTGCGTTGGTCTTTGAATCCTTGGAAGCGCTGGCTCGGAGTTCCCCATGCAAGTGCGACCGCGTCCTGGGACAGGCCTTGGGCGATTTGGCCTTGCTGAACGAGTCCTTGATCTCTCTTGCTCAGCGAGGCGAATTTCTCAGGATTCTGTTCAATCCTCGCTTGAGGTGTCGGGGGAGCGCACGAGCCAAAAACCATTGTCGCAATCGTCACGATAAAAATTGTTTTCATGAAAATGATTTACGAGCGCGGAGAACAGGATGCAACAACTCACGCTGGTGATTTTAAAGAACTTTAGAAACGAGCTTGCCAACTGTGAATCCGACGCAGCAATCTTTCGCGCAGCCTTTCCCCTTTCCTTTACGAACCATGTCCGAACTTCTCGAAGATGATGATCTCACTAACGCATTGAAAAAATGCCCTGAGTGGGACTACGAAAAAAAATCGATTACCCGAACCGTTGAGTTTGAGGAATTCATGGATGCGATTGATTTCGTCAACGATCTCGCCGAGATCGCTGAAGAAGCGCAACACCACCCAGATATCACGATCAAGCACACCAAAATCACTCTCAAGCTCACCACGGAAGATGCGGGTGGAGTCACAGAACTCGACATCGAACTCGCCCAACGCGTGGACAATTTGGTGGACTGAGGAAAATCAGTTAGACAATATTTTAATGCGGCGTCACTCTATTCGGGTGACGCTGTTTTTGCTTAACGCGGAAGCATCAGCTCTTCATCCGGCATTCCAGTTAGATGGTTGAGGCCTTTGAGCAAGTGCTTGAGGACAAGAAAAAGGAAGCCGACGATCGGCACGCCAATCACGAGGAAGCCGTAAAATGTCAGGCTTCCCACGATTCCGTTATAAGTTTCTAGGGCATTGATCGCGTGGTGATCGAACCCCCGGAAAAACCATAACGCCAGAGCAAGATTCAACATCGAGCTGAGGAAAAATGATCCCGAAAACCAGCGGGTGCATTGAATTAAAAGGTTCTGATAGTCGTCGCCTTTTCCGAGCTCTGAGATCTTTTGTTCGATTTTCGGAATGTCGAAAATGTTATCGTTGTAGAGGAAAACATTGAGCAGGGGTGCTTTAGAACGCGCAGACGTTAGAATGGCGACAGCGAGAACCAGTGGGATCGAGGCTTCTTTGATCCCGAAGAGCAGTCCTGCGTTTTCTTTCACACTGCCATCTGGGTTCCAGAGGAAAAGGGTCAGCCCACCTGTTAGTAAAATCGATACAAGGCCGAGGCCTGAAAAAAAGTTAGGCTTACGGGTCTGAATGAAGTGGCGGATACCGTAGCCTAACGGTAGGACCAATGCGACGATCATCGCGTAAAGCGGCCCAATGTGCCAAAAATGAGCGGGCTTGTGGAGTTTCTCCTGAATCGCGGGATCCTTGCTCAGGAAACTCAGAACGAGTACGGGGATGAGGACGTTGATCAGGATGTTAGCAAGCGGGTGCTCCTTGGTGGTTTTCGAATTTGCCATGTTGGTTGGCCCCAGAAACAAGCGGATTGGTCTAAAAATAGAAACATAAAAGGCAAGTCCCGCGCATTTCTCCTGAAATGATTGAAGCGATTTCGTTCAAAGTGACACCGGCATTCCTGCCCATTCTTCCTCTGAAAATGCAGACAAAAATGCCCACATCACAGCCCTTGTCGCCCTCAGCAACGCTCGGGAACTGAGCTTGCCCTTGAACGCAAAAAACGGAACCCGCGAGGGCTCCGCTTTGGTGGAGGGGCGAAATGAATTTCGCGCTCCGTTAGACCGTTCCGAAGATCGTCTTGCCGGTGGACTTGAGATCGTCGCAGGCTTCTTTCATCCGCTCGCAAAGGCTGAGCTCGCCTTTCTTAAGATAGGAGCGCGGGTCGTAGTGTTTCTTATCGCCGACTTCGCCGTCGATCTTGAGAACGCCTTCGATGTTCTGGCACATGTGGCTAGCGATCGGGCGGGTGAACGCGTATTGCGTATCCGTGTCGATGTTCATTTTCACCACGCCGTAGTCGAGCGTCTCGCGGAGATCGCTTTCGGAAGTGCCGGAACCGCCGTGGAAGACGAGGTCCATCTCGGCTTCCGCACCGTATTTGTCAGTGACGGCTTTTTGGCCGTCGCGGAGGATGGAGGGTTTGAGCTTCACTGCGCCTGGCTTGTAAGAACCGTGAACATTGCCGAAGGTGGCGGCGAAAAGGAAGCGACCGATAGGTTTGAGCGCCTCATACACCTCTACCATGTCCTCAGGAGTGGTGTAGAGTTTTTCTATCGGAAGGCCCGAAGTGTCATGACCATCTTCTTCGCCGCCGACGCAGCCTGCTTCGACTTCCAGGATGATGCCGAGTTCGGCGCACTCTTTGAGCAGGGCTTTGGAAATTTCGAGGTTTTCGCTCAGTTCGACGACCGAGCCATCAAACATGTGGGATTGGAAAAGCGGTCCTTTACCTTCAGCGATGCGCTTGCGTGAGGCTTCTAGCAGCGGTTTCAGGAATCCATCAACCTTGCTCGGATGGCAATGGTCGGTGTGGAGAGCGATGAGCACGTTGTGTTTTTCTGCGAGAAGATGACAGGCCTCGGCAAGCACGATGGCTCCGAATGCGGCATCTTTCACTGAGGTGCCGGAAGCGAACTCGCCGCCGCCGGTGGAAACTTGGATAATTCCGTCTGATTTCGCTTCGGAAAAAGCACGCAGCGCACCATTGATGGTAGGCAGCGAAGTGACGTTAATGGCGGGGTAGGCATAGCCACCTTTTTGGGCGGCGTCCAACATAGCGCGGTATTGCGCGGGGGTTGCGATGGGCATGACGGGGTTTCCGTAACCAGTCTGCGGGCTATCGACAAGCCAGAATGCAGCGAATTTCCGCAATCATGTCTGGCTTGTGACTTGCCAATTGTATTGGATCCCTGTTGGTTTCTCCGCATACCGATGAGTTCATCCGAAACAATTGTTTGCAAACCAACGCCTTGGTTTCTCCTTCGCGCCCTGGTGATGTTGGTGATGTTCGGGGTTTTCTCGGTTTTGTTTTATATCGACGGATCAACCGGTTACCGGAAAAAAAACGAGAGTTTCTATCTATACAAGGCCTTCCAGCAGGCGAATGCAGATTTTGCGAAAATGAACTCCAGCGGCCCATCTGCTACCGAAGGCAGTCTAACACCTGAAGCCTGGAAAAGTTATGCGGCAAGTCAATCGGTGGCACTTCCTCCCGATCCATCGGTTTTGCCAAGTAACCTGAAATTGCCCATGCCGTGGCCGGAAATCCTCCAGGACTACGACAAAATGAAGCCGCTCCAATGGAATATCCTGTGGCGCGAATACACCAAAGAGCGGGGACTCAACGCAGAGCCGCCAGAAGAACCTTACGACGCCCAAAAAATCCACGAACAATGGATCGTTTTCGGCGTTTGCCTCACTCTAACATTGATCGCGGCGTTTTATCTCGCCCGCACCCTGAGCAGGAAAATTGCGGTCGATGGCGAGGCCGTTATGACTCCGGAAGGCCGTCGCATTGCTTTAGCCGACCTGAAAACGCTCGA
Source organism: Akkermansiaceae bacterium (assembly GCA_025363295.1). GTDB lineage: Bacteria > Verrucomicrobiota > Verrucomicrobiia > Verrucomicrobiales > Akkermansiaceae > Luteolibacter. The sequence continues at coordinate 22,628 of JANYEC010000033.1, read as the reverse complement.
TCTTCGCAAATGGGAAACTAAGGGACTTGCGTTTATCGACTTCGATGGCACCTCCGGCAAGGGTCGCATCCGTATCGACGGCTTGACCTACGGCGGATTTAAAAAAGAAAACGATGAACCTGCCGAACGCCTGATGCGTTATATCCGCTCTCGTTTCTCAGGTGAAATTATCGAATACACCACGGATTTCGCGACGACATCCACCGATGATCCAGCGCCGACGGAGTGATTGATTTTACCCAAGTCTAAGCTTTTCCCACTTTCCATCATTTTCGATGTTGCCAAGTCGGGTGCGCAAACGATAACCACCTTCAGCACCAACTCTCACCACCAACCACTCATGTCAGATAAAAGTATCGAAGCCCGCGTAAAGGACATCATCGTTGACCAACTTGGCGTCAACGCAGATCAAGTCACCACTGAAGCAAAATTCGTCGAAGATCTCGGTGCCGACTCGCTCGATACCGTGGAGCTCGTGATGGCTTTCGAGGAAGAGTTCGATATCGAGGTTCCAGATGAAGAAGCTGAGAAGCTCCAAGCAGTCGGCGACGTGGTAACTTACATCACGAGCCAACAAGCCTAATTTCGTTAGAAATGCTTTGCAAAAGGGCGGGCTCCTCAAGGGTGTCCGCCCTTTTCTTTGCTTTTCACTGAATCAGGTAGAATCTGTCTTATCATGCACTCGCCGGACGATATTTACTACGCATTGGAAACGACCAAGGTCCTCCGAGAACCGGACCGCCGGATCGATACCTTCGGCGAGACGCGATTTGAGTTTCAGCTCATCAGTGAGCTGATGGACCGCACCGGTGAGGTGAGAATACGCACCGGTTCTGTCGAGGCCATGCGCCCGCGTATCTTGCGGCCGTCCGCCTACCATGAGGTCGAGCTGGAAGGCTTTGATGCATCGGCCCGCGCGCGTTTTGATAAACTCGTCGAGCAGCTCCGCTTCGAAGGTAAAGATCTCGCTTTCCTTCAATACGGATTCCAATTCCGCCGGGGTAACGTCCATGAGGAAATCATTCATGACTCAATTGACTCCGTCCGCGAACGAGTCCTCGAAAGCATCCGCAAATCGGGTAATCCTTCTCTCGCGATTATCGAAGGCGTTGACGATGCGTGGGAAATCTCCATCCTTAAATTCTCCTTTGAAATGATCCTCCGCTCCCATGAGATCAACGCATTCGATTTCAAACGCCGCGGCCTTATCTGAAGACCTTTCGCACTTGCACATGAATTTTTGGACGCTCCTCAAAATTCTCGCAGGCCTTTGTGTGCTCGCCATCATGGCCTTCACTGGCATGCTCGCCTATCACACCGTTAGGCCACTTGGCGGAATTTTTTCGAAGATCATTCCGAACGCTACCGATGTCGTCGATAAAAGGAACGACGCGGATTTCGCGAAAATGTTAGATTCTGCCGAGCTGCCAGATATCGACCCCGGTGAAAAAGCCTATCAAAAAGCTCATGAGTTGCTCGCGCTTGGCAAGCTCGATGACGCACGCGAAAAGCTCGTTTCGATCGTCAACATTTACCCTACATCTCCCTCTGCCCCTCTCGCACGCCAAGTCGTGGGTGAGATGAACCTCGATGAGCTTCTATCAACCTCTCACATGGACGGGAAACAAACCCACGTCGTCAAAAAAGGAAATTCCTTTTTTAGCATCGCCGCCGAGCACAATACGAATCTCGACTGCATCATGCATTTGAATGGGATGTTAGAGCTCAAAGGCATCCAGCCAGGTGAAGAGCTCATCGTCATGCCGCTCGATTTTAAAATTCTGATAGAGCCTCACCGCAAGGCTTTGTCGCTCTGGGCTGGAACCCGCTTTATTTGTGAGTATAACATCGTCCACCTCGGACTCCCCGGAGTGATCGCGGCCCAACATACGACGATCCAGTCCAAAGCCGCCGATGCCGGTGGCAAACGAGTTCAGCTACCTTCCAAAGACTACCACGCCGCAAATAAGATCCTCCAGTTTGGCAAGCCTCCTATTACCATTCGTGGCTACAACGGTCCCCCCGCAGAGGCTCCCCCCGGCATCGTCCTCAAAGCGGAAGACATGGAAGAAATTAACCTCCTCACCCGCATCGGGAATGAGGTCGAAATTCGCAACCCCCCAAAGTAAGCTCCCTCGAATTGGAGCCTAGAACTTGATCCTGATCATCTAGCGAGATATCGGGGAAACTTCATAATCTTCGACGGCAGGCATCGGACCTAAGCTCGCATGCCCCCATCTCTAGCCTTGCATCTTCCGCGCTCAATCCCGATTCTTTTGCCCTTCACATGCAGCTCCTCGAATTTGAAAAACCCGCCGTTGAACTGGAACGCGAGCTTGAAAAACTCCGGACCCGTTCGGCGTCTCAAAATATCGACATGTCTGCCGAGATTTCGATGATGGAGGCGAAACTCACCGAAACCCGAGCCCACATCTACAAAAACCTCACCCCTTGGCAGCGGGTCCAGATCGCACGCCATACGAATCGCCCATTCATGCTCGACTACGTATCGCTTGCTTTCAAGGATTTTGAGGAGCTTCACGGGGATCGCCACATCGGCGATGATGCCTCCATGCCTGGCGGACTCGCCCGCATCGGCGGCCGGCGCGTGGTGGTCATCGGTCATCAAAAAGGCCGTGACACCAAGGAAAACTTGAAGCGCAACTTCGGCAGCGCCCACCCCGAAGGCTACCGCAAGGCCATGCGCTTGATGAAAATTGCCGAGAAATTCGGACTGCCCGTGATCACCATGATCGACACTCCCGGTGCCTTTCCCGGCATCGGTGCCGAGGAGCGAAACATCGCTGAAGCCATCGCTTTCAATTTGCGGGAAATGATGCTGCTTAAAACACCGATCATTGCCATTGTGCTGGGCGAGGGTGGCTCCGGCGGCGCACTCGGCATCGGCGTGGCGGATCGAGTGATCATGATGGAAAACGCCTATTATTCTGTCATTAGCCCAGAAGGATGCGCGGCCATTCTCTGGAAACATCGCAAGCACGCGCCCGAAGCTGCCGAGGCGATGAAACTCGTGGCACCGGACCTTAAACGACTCGGGCTCATCGACGATGTGATCGACGAACCCACCGGCGGCGCCCATCACGACCACCAAGCCACTGCGGCCGCATTTCGCGACAAGGTGACTGCCCACTTGGACGCCCTCGCAGCGCTTCCGGTCGAAAAACTGCTAGACGAACGCTACGCGAAATTTCGCAACTTTGGCGAGTGGCAGGGGAAAGAATAGACTCACCTCCAAGTGGAATCGCGGGTGAAGCCTCATATCAGAAATATGGCCACAAAAGTTGGAGTGATCGGAGCAGGCGGAATGTTGCAATACCATGCAGCAGGATTCCGCGAGGCAGGCGCAGAAATCGTGGCGGTGGCGGATCCTGCATCCGGTGCCGCTGCCAAAGCTGCCGAAAAATGGGGGATCGCCGAAGCCTACCAATCGGTCGAGGCCATGCTCGCGGAATGCAAAGATCTTGATGCTGTTAGTATCATCGTTCCTAACAAATTTCACGCCCCCCTCGCTCTCCAGTGTCTTAAAGCCGGCAAACACGTTTTTTGTGAAAAGCCGCCTGCGCTCAAAGCATCTGAGGTCGAGGAAATGATCGCCGCGGCCGATGCAGCTGGTAAAAAACTGATGTTTAATTTCAATAACCGCGCACGGCCCGAGTCGCAGGCAATGAAATCTTATATCGACTCTGGTGTCGTCGGCACGATCAATTCCGCCCAAGCGAAGTGGATCCGCCGCACGGGCATTCCCGGCTTTGGCGGCTGGTTTACCACCAAGGAGCTTTCTGGTGGTGGCCCGGTGATCGATCTGCTGCACATGATCGATCTCGCACTCTATTTCATGGGTTATCCTGAACCTGCTCACGTTCTTGCAAACACGTTTGACACCTTCATCACCGACAAGAATTTCAAAGGCCCGTGGGGAATTCCCGACCGTGCGGATGGAACGAATAATGTCGAGGCAGCCGCTCACGGATTCGTCACTTTCAAAACCGGCCAAGTCCTAACACTCCAAGTTTCGTGGGCGGAAATGGTGAAGCGTGAGGAAGTTTCGGTCGTCTTCCAAGGCACCGGCGCGGGAGGCAAGGTGGAGCGTTTATTCGGTCGCGATGGGCTGGATGAAACCGCGATCGATACCTGCGAACTCTACGTCCAAGAAAACGGAAACAGCGTGAACCGCAGCATTGTCACTCCTGCATGTGAGGACATGGGCCGCAGTCACTCCGCTCGCAACTTCATCGAAGCCATCGAAGGAAAGGCAGAAGCGCTCAACACTCCCGACCAAGCGCTCAATCTCATGAAGATCATCGACGCGCTCTATCAGTCGGCCGAAACAGGCAAACCCATCTCAATCTAACAATATTAAATTTTTAAATTCGAATCAATATGAATCGTAAACTCCGCATGGGCATGGTGGGTGGTGGGCGTGGCGCTTTCATCGGCGCGGTCCACCGCATGGCGGCCAATCTCGATGGCAAAATCGAACTCGTCGCCGGTTGCTTTTCCTCAAATCCCGAAAAGTCGAAACTCTCGGGCGAGGACTTTTTTCTCGATCCTTCACGCGTGTATTCATCCTATCAGGAAATGGCGAAAGGCGAGGCCGCGTTACCGCTGGGCGAACGTATCGACTTCGTTACCATCGTCGCCCGCAATGATCTACACTATCCGGTGGCCAAGGTTTTTCTTGAGGCCGGCATCCATATCATTTGCGAAAAGCCGCTGGCTTTTTCTCTGATAGAAGCAAAAGCCTTGCAACAGCTCGTCGCAAGATCGGGCTTGGTTTTTGCACTCACTCACAACTACACTGGCTATCCGATGGTGAAGCAGGCCCGCGCGATGGTGAAAACCGGAAAGCTCGGACGCATTCTCAAAATCGTCGCGGAGTATCCACAAGGTTACGCGATCAGCGCACTCACAGAACAGACCGATGGCGCAATCTCTAACTGGCGCATGGACCCGTCCGTCGCGGGCGTCTCTAACTGCATCGGCGACATAGGTTCCCATGCCGAAAACCTTGCCCGTTACATCACGGGCTTGGAGTTGGAGGAAATCGCCGCAGATTTAAACACCTTCATTCCCGGTCGCCAGCTCGACGATGATGGCAGCATGCTGGTCCGCTATGAAGGCGGCGCACGTGGCGTGCTCTTCGCCTCACAAATTTCCACCGGCGATGAAAACAACCTGAACATTCGAGTTTACGGAACCGATGCTTCACTAGAATGGCATCAGGAACATCCTAACGAGCTGATCGTGAAATTTGCGGATAAGCCGCGCGAGATTTGGCGGCGTGGGAATGACTACAACGGGCCTGAGGCCGCAAAAAATACACGCCTGCCCTTCGGCCATCCAGAGGCTTTCATCGAGGCATTTGCCAATGTCTATCTGGCGGCGGCCGAGGCGATCGCTGATTCGATCAACGGCTGCTATCCACGCCCAGAGGGCTACGATTTTCCCACCGTCGATGATGGAGTAGAAGGCATGGCCTTCATCGAGGCAGCCGTAAAATCCTCCAAAGCGAATGCGGCATGGATGCCGGTCCACCACTCTGCGCTTTAGGCCGATTGCAAAGGAGGATCGATCCTGTGTCGCTGCCTTATGGACTTGGCGACACGTTTGCTGAAACACTGAAAATTAAATCTTTGGACTCACTTGAGGGATCGCGGACTTCTAAAGTGACCATGTCTTCGTCCGAATAAGGGGGCAGGTTCGTGGGTAGGGCGGCAGGGATGTTTTTCTCCCATCGAATTTGAAGTGGATAGATTCCCGGAACTCCTTCTTTGGGAGCGCCGGCGGGGCCCCACGTAATCTTTCCGAGTTCAATTAGGGAAACTGTGTTCGCCTGTTCTTTGTTATCTGGATACGAATAACGCGGGGCGGCGAAGTCATAGGTGCCCGGTTTGCGGATTTCTAAAACGGCATCCGCAATCAACTCGCCATTGGTGATCGCTCTTTTTGTGACGACCCATCCAAACGTGTTGCGGTAGATGAAATTGTTACTGCGGAAAACGGGCACCGCAACAAGTCCAAGAATGATCACACCACCCACGATCGCTGGAAGTACTGATCGCAAGAATGCCGTGTTAGGCGTGCCGCTTTTTGCAAATGTCATCCACAGGAAACCACAAATATAAAAGATCAAAATCAGTGGCATGAAGCCGAATAAGTCAGTTCGAAACCCTGGGTCAGGATAGATCGCCAGAAAAATTCCCACGATGGCCATAAAGGCGGCGGCAGGCAACAAGTAGGCTGCCAAGGCGGTGCTGATAGACATCCGGGACAGCAGCCCCCGCAAAACAAGGAGAACCCCGCCGAACACAAATGCAATCCACCATTGGGAAATGGCCCACATCGCGGCAGGTGCTAAGCTTTCGGCATGCCCTACTGGCCACGCGGCTCCTAACAGCGCTAAAGTGGCGACGATACATCCAAACAAGCCGGTGGCGAAAAGTTTGAAAAAATCGGACTTGGACGAACCGAGTTCATGGGTTTTTACAGGCATAACTCTTGCGCCATGAGCAAAAGTTCCAACGATGTCGTCATTAAAATTGAGCTCCTGGATTTCAGCAATCAAGGGCGAATGACTGGGTGTTGTGAGACCGATCGGAAGTAAATTCGACCCATTCAAAACCCTCGGAGACCGGCGAACCGCAACGATTTTGTTTTGATCACCGTCAAAAAAAACCCCGCCTTTTCAGGCGGGGTTTGTTACCAAACGGAGATGGCGGAGCGGACGGGACTCGAACCCGCGACCTCCAACGTGACAGGCTGGCGCTCTAACCAACTGAGCTACCGCTCCATCTCCCGCTCGGGTGCGGGAAGCTATTTACCCACCCACTTGGGTGCAATCACTTTTTCACAGTTTTGCGAAATTTTTTCCGGGGGATAAATGCACTCAGGAAAGGGCCTCAATCGCTGCTTCCAAGGTGGCCAAATCCTCCACGGAATGCACGGTTGCCTCCTTGTCAATTTTCCCAACCAGGCCAGCGATGACTTTGCCAGGACCGAGTTCGAGGAAGGTGCGGTGGCCCATGGCGATGAGAGCTTGGATGGACTCGGTCCAGCGAACCGAACCGGTTACCTGTTTTTCCAACATCGAGCGGATCTCGGCAGGCTCTGAGACCACGGAGGCCCCGAAATTACACACGACCGGCAGGGAAGGGGGCTGCATCGACAATTGGGCCAGCTCCGCCGCGAGTTGATCCTGCGCACTTTGCATCAAGCGCGAGTGATAGGCACCGGCTACGTTCAACTTAATCGCACGACGGATGCCGAATTCCTTCGCTTGCGCCACGGCCGCGTCGATCCCCGCGACCGTCCCGGATATAACAATCTGTCCCGGCGCGTTCAGATTTGCCACGTCCACGTCCGCTGCGGCAGCAAGGGCCCGGACCTGAGCCTCTTCGCCACCAATCAAGGCCGCCATCGCACCTTGAGTCGCTAGACACGCTTCTTCCATCAATGCTCCACGTCGAGCGACGATTCGCAGCCCCTCTTCAAATGAAAATGTTGCCGCCGCCGCGTGGGCCGTGAATTCCCCTAGCGAGAGCCCGGCCGCAGCCACCGGCTCGAAATTTGGCAGACGCTCTTTCAGTAAAGCCAGCGCGATCATTCCGTGTAAATAAAGTGCCGGTTGGCAGAATGACGTTTTAGTCAGTTCTTCGTCGGGTCCATCAAACATAATGTCCGAGATCGAATACCCCAGTGCCTGATCCGCCTGGTGCACCATGCTGCGGACCAAGGCGGAACTTTCCGCCCAATCCTTGCCCATGCCCACTTTCTGGGCCCCTTGTCCGGAGAATAAGAGAACGATTTTGCTCATGTCCGAAAAGGGTTTAGAAAAATGCGACGAGCTAGGAAAGCGGAAAGAAGCACCGAAAAAATGTAGCGGCATCTCTGTGAGTGTCGGAGATCAAATCGCAGGTGCTGAACACACCCACGCGTTCAACGTAGTGTGGGATCAAACAGCGACGGTCGCAGACCGACGCTACAGATTAGAGAGTGAACCTCGTTGACTGGCTAAGGAACTTTCGAGGGTTTTGATAGATGATATTCTCGATGGATTGCGCACTGTGCTGGCGGCGTTTCATTTCAAGGGCGCACTTGGGGACGGCGAGGGGATCGGAGTGGCCCCAATCGCAGGCAGAGTTCATCCAAAGACGCTCCGGGCCGTAGAGTTCCAGCATGTCAATGGCGCGGTTAGGGCTGCATTTACTTTCCGGATAGAGTGTCATGCCAGCCCAGTAACCGGAGTCGAGCACATGGGAAATGGTGTGTTCCTCGACGTGGTCGATGATGACTTTGGCGCGGTCGAGCTGGGAGAAGGAGGCGAGGGAATCAAGAATGAGACGGGTGCCTTTGAGCTTGTCCTCCAAGTGCGGGGTGTGGATGAGGATGGGCAGATCGCGATCCACGGCGAGTTGGACGTGCTCTTCAAAAATGGTGAGCTCGTTGCGGGTGTTTTTGTTGAGACCAATTTCGCCGATGCCTAACACCGTCGGGCAATCGAGAAACTGTGGGATTAGGCTCATCACCTCGCGGGCGAAACCGGGATCGTCGGCTTCCTTCGGATTGATACAAAGCCAGGAGTAATGCTTAATTCCGTATTTCGCGGCGCGTTTGGGTTCGTATTCGGTGAGCTGGCGGAAGTAGTCGTAAAAGCCATCGGCGGAGGAGCGGTCGAAGCCGGCCCAGAAGGCAGGCTCGCAGATCGCCTCGCAGCCGGAGAGGGCGAGTTTTTCGTAATCGTCCGTGGTCCGGCTGACCATGTGGCCGTGGGGCTCGATGTATTTCATGAAGTAGTGGGAAGTGATTAGTGATCAGCGATCAGTGGCAGAGCCGCTCCGAAGGCACCTTGGAAAGGTGCCCTTTCGGTGACTCCAGTGCTGTGATCGGACAAAGATTCGAGCACGGCGCGTGCGCGGTCGGGCCGGTCTAATAGAAGGGTGAGCAGAGCTTTTTGGAGTGCCTCGTAGCGGTAGTCGGGCTCGCCAGGATGGCGGTCGATGCGGTCGAGAAAGGCGGCGATGTCGATGAGCTTGTGGCGTACATCAATGAACTGGAGGTCGAGGAGGTCTTGTTTGCTCGGCATGAGGCGAGTTTACGCGGCGATTTGGAAATTCCCATCGTGAAGCGAGAGAAAATTGATCACGGCTTGCTAGCGGCGTGGAGATCGTGTGTCTTTCCTGCGTGTTTGCAATTTACATGCATGACTTGAATCCGATCGCTCTGCCGATTCACGGCAATGTGGCGCTCCGGTGGTATGGTTTGGCTTATTTGTTTGGCTTCGTCGGTGGTTTCCTTTTGCTCCGGCATTTGGCGCAACGAGGGCTGTGGGTGCTAAAGCCAGACAAGACGGCAGATTTTATCGCTGCAGTCGCTTTGTTCGGGGTGTTCCTCGGCGGGCGCTTGGGTTACATCTTATTCTATCATTTACCAAAAGTCGGGTGGGCCGGTTTTGCAAAAGATCCGCTGATCGTTTTCCGCGTGTGGGAAGGTGGCATGGCCAGTCACGGTGGCATTCTTGGTCTAGCGATATTTACCTGGTATTATGCAAGAAGACACAAGGTTTCGTGGGCAGGACTAACAGATGGTTTGTGTGTGGTGGGGCCGCTAGGCTTATTATTCGGGCGGATGGCAAATTTCATCAATGGCGAGCTGTTTGGCCGCGTTGCAAATGGTGTGTCATGGGCAGTGAAATTTCCACTCTCACTCGGTGAAGAGCCGCAGGACGTGCAAAACGCGGCTTGGCAGGCGTGCACGCAAGTGGATCCCACCCTCGCGGATGCCACTTCACTGGATGCACTAATCGTCTCTGCCCGCCATTATCCAGAAGTTTCTAACACACTCGCAAAATTTCTTCAGCCACGACATCCCTCACAAATTTACGAAGGGCTGCTCGAAGGTGCGCTGCTTTTTACCATCCTCTGGGTGGTGCGTATGAAATTTAAAAAGGCACCCGATGGGATGATCACAGGATTGTTTTTGGCGCTCTACGCGGTCTTTCGGATTTTTGGCGAACAGTTCCGTGAGCCGGATGCGGCGATGGTTGGGTTCCTAACAAAAGGTCAGTTTTTTTCGCTCTTCATGTTTATTTTTGCGGCCTGCTTCCTCAGTCACGCGTGGCGGGGGCGGCCCCGGAAGCCGCAGTTGGAGCTCAATGCGGATGGTCGTTAGACCGGAGAGAGATCCCTGTGCCGCGCTTACAGGAAAGGCCGGCAATCCACAACGAAAGCCTCGGCCACGCGGCACAGAGAAGATGATTCACCTAAGGGGAAATTGTTATTTACCGCGGTTTTCTTCGTCCTCGCGGAGCTTGTCCAAATGCGCTGTGGCGTCTTCTAACGTTTCGGCATCGGTGGCACCTTGGCTGCGGCGGCGGATGGCGCTCATTTTTCGGCTGAGCGCACCTTTTGCGGAGACGTATGAATTTTCATTGGGTGAGAAATTCGCCGTATTCGAAGAGTGGATGTTCATTTTCCCAGCCGTGGCGATGGCATCCTGATTCGCACCGAGGAAGAGGAATTGCCATTGGTATTTGTCCGTCTGATGCTGAATGCGTTGCGCTATGTCTTGCCATGTGTAGCGACTGGAGGCGTTCTCTTCACCGTCAGTTAGGATGGCAATTATCACTTGATCTGGGCGATCTAACTCCGGCGTTTGCTGGAGCTTTTTCCCGAGGTCATCAATCGTCTGGCCGATGGCATCCAACAGCGCGGTGCTGCCACGCGGCACAAAGGTGCTGGAGTCCAGCTCCACGACCTCGGCGATAGGGACTGCTTGGCATGGGACTTCGTATTGATCATCAAACAGCACCAGTGTGAAACGGGCGCTGCCGGGTGCCTGTTGTTGTTCGCGCAGCAGACGGTTGAAGCCGCTGATGGCGGGCTCCACCATGGCTTGCATGGAGCCGGAGCGGTCGAGGACGAAGACGATTTCGGTGAGGTGGTGTTTCATAACCCCGCCATCGTGACAGGCGGGGTGGGACAAATAGGGGCCTAGCCTCGAAATAGTTTATCTTTTTTTGCAAAATCGCCCCTAAAAAATCGTTAGAGCAGCGTTCGTTTCCAGACATCCGGTTTGAAACCCGTGAGAATGCGGCCATCACCAATGAGGAAGGGGCGTTTCACGAGATTGCCGTTTTGGGAGAGGAGGGAAATGGCATCGTCATCCGTCATCGAGGACATCCGCTCTTTGATTTTGAGCTCGCGGTAGTCTCTGCCGGAGGAGTTGAAAAGTGGCCGCAGATCGCCACTGAGTAGCTTGATTGCTGCCTTGAGTTCGTCCTGGCTGGGGGGTGTTTCGCGAATGTCCTTCACTTCGATTTGAATGCCGTTTTCATCGAGCCACTTGAGAGCCTTTCGGCAGGAATCGCAGTTGTTGTAGGCGTAAATAGTTCGCATGGATGAATCTTGCTTCGACTGAGAGTTTGTGCAAGGTTTGCCGTCCATTGATGAAACACGCGTTGCTTGAAAAAATCCGCGCGGAGTTGCGCTCGCGCTTGGAGCGTCTCTCGAAAGCCGCGTTTGAGGCGCATGCCGCCGCCACCGATCCGGGCAGCAAGGCGGAGGGGAAATACGACACGCGCAACTTGGAGGCTTCGTATTTGGCGGCTGGCCAAGCCAGACAAGTCGATGAACTTGCGGAAGCAGTGAGGATTTTCGAATCTCTCACTCTACCCGATTTTGCAGTCGGGGAGCTGATCGACGCTGGCGCACTCGTGGAAGTCGATCTTCATGGTGAAGTTACCTATTTCCTACTCGTCCCGACATGTGGTGGAATAGAAATCGAGCACGAAGGCAGTGAACTTACTCTTCTCACTCCAGAAAGTGGACTCTATCAGAAAATCCTAGGCATGAGCGCCGGAGAATCTTTGGACAGGCCTGTACTGAGGGTGAGGAAAGTGAGTTGATCCATTTGCCCGCTCAACAAAATCCGTGCCTTCAGCTACTGATGATTCGCCAAGGCCCTCTGCAACTCCGCCTGATATTCCTTACGTGTTAGTTCATATCCGCCGAATTGGCGGAGGTGCTCGGTCATCCACTGGGTGTCTAGCAGAGTGAAGCCCATCTCTCTCAATCGCTCCACCAAGGCCACGAGGGCGATCTTGGAAGCATCTGTTTTACGGGAAAACATGCTCTCGCCACAAAACAAGCCGGGCAGCGATACACCATAGAGTCCGCCTTGGAGTCCGCCAGAATCCCAGCACTCGACGGAATGCGCGTGGCCCCCTTCGTGCAGGGCGCAGTAGCTCTCGAGAATGACATCGTCGATCCACGTTTCATCACGTTCGGCACAACCTAACATGACTTCGCGGAAGGCGGTGTTCCAGCGCACTTCGAAGGGTTTTCTTTTCAGGGATTTTTGTAATCCATGAGGAATGTGAAAACGCTCATCTAGCGGAATCAGTCCCCGCAACTCCGGGGAAAACCATTGGATTTCTCCCTCATGCGCCATTGGAAAAATCCCTCGGGCGTAGGCATCTAGCAAAATCTCCGATGGGATAATCTTCGACACTCTGGAAAGTTAGATTCAGTCGATGGCGTGGCCGACGATCGTGGCGAAGGCATTGTGATCATGGATACTTTCGTGGTTCACCGCTTTCACAGTGAAAGAGGAAACACGGGAATCTGCACGGAGCAGAGCCGCAGCATTCCTCACTACATCCTCAACGAATACGGGATTCTCGTAGGCCTGCATCGTGACAAATCGCTCATCGGTCCGCTTGAGCAGCGCGTAAACGGGTGCGGAGCCGGACTTTTCCGCAATCTCGATCAAGTCCTCAATGAGGATGAGTTCCCATCCGCCTTTTTTCGCTTTCGGGCGGACTTCTAACGTAACGTAGCCGCGCTGATTGTGAGCGCCGTAATCGCTGATTTCCTTACTGCACGGGCAAAGCGTGGTGACGGGAACGGTGACGCAGAGAACGAAGTCATCGAGCTTTCCGTTAGAGTTCCCCTGAAAAACGACATCGCAGCCGACCTTCGCTGGCGCTCCAGAGACGGGTGCCTTTTTGGTAACGAAATAGGTGAACGCCACTTCGATATGTGCCTCCTCTGCATCAAGGCGCTTTTTGAGGTCATGCAAAATTTCAGGCAGCGTGCGCATCGTGACCTCGCCTTCGTGTTTGCTGAGGACTTCGAGGAAGCGGCTCATGTGCGTGCCCTTGAAATGATGTGGTAGGTGCACCGACATTGAGATTTTCGCGACGGTCGGGAAAGGTTTTCCGTCCTGGTCGAGCACTTGGATCGGGTAACGCAGGTCGGAAACGCCGACTTGATCGATCGCGATACCGCGGGTGTCGGGCGTCGCCTGGACATCGGGCAATGGGGAATTCGTTTTGGGCATGATTCAGATAGATTTGTCGTATTCCGCCCATGAGGACGATGTTTCCCAAACTCGCACGCGGACGAGTCGCACGCCGGGACTGAGAGGATAGCGCGGATCGGTGTGTTTGGCGTAAATGGTTAGTGCGGCTGAGGCGTGGTCGAAAATCGTGCGGGCCATGAGTTCAGTGGTCGGATCTTGGTTTTCAAAACCGATCACCCGTTCACCATAGCGGGCTTTGAAATCCTCGTAAGCGGGGTCCGCCGTATTCATGCACAAGGCGTGATCGAAGGTATCTAACCATTCACCGACGGCCTCTTTGATGATCTTGAAATCGCAGACCATTTGGTTGTCATCGAGTTCGTCCGCTTCGATTACGAACTCGATTTTTCGCGTATGCCCATGCGGAAACCGGCATTTGTCCGGATGCTTGGTGAGCATGTGGCCGTTTTCCACTTCGAGGGATTTGCAAATTCGATAAGGCATGGGAGAAGTTAGGTCGAAGACGAGACTCCAGAGACAAGAGACCAGAAACAAAAGGAAAAATAGTTCAAAAACAGGCAGACGAACACTTATGCCCTGAGATTCCCACACCACTCAGGAAGAATGCGGCATTGTTTCCTTTTTCCTTCACGCCCTGATCGAATCCTTTCAAATTCAGCCAGCACGATTCCGCTCGGAGACATTCCATCGCCTCAGGCTCGGGACCTAGTGAATGTGAATTCAGAAAAATTCTTGCTGACCTGTGTCCATGCCTACCCAACCTCTGCTCGACGACACTTTCCTCCGTGCCCAGTGGGCCGCCGAATTCGACACCTTCCAAGCCAGCCCGGCATCCGCCGAACTATTTGCACGCCTCCGCGCATGGGCTGGGCGTGATCAACTCAACGAACGCGCCTCCGAAACCGCCTTTATCCAGCGCTTCTTCGCTGAAACCTGGGGCTATCACCTCCAAGGCCACGAAACTCCGGCCTATACCTGCCGACCGCAATATGAACTCGCTGGTGCGGGTCAATCCGGCGGCACCGGCTTCGCCGACCTTGCACTCGGTCACTTCGGCGGCGATGGCGTCCCGCAGATCCTCTGCGAGTTCAAGGACATCCGCTCCGGTCTCGATGCCAAACAGGCCCGCAAAGGCAACAACCGCTCGCCCGTCGAGCAATGCTTCGACTATCTCCAGTCCGCTTGGCAATCGCGCGACCGCGACTGCCTGACCGAGCCGTTCTTCGCGCTCGTCACGGACATGAACGAGTTCCGGCTGTACGCCCGCCGCCTCGGGCGTGGCCAATACCAACGCTTCATCCTCTCCGGTCCCGACACCCCCACCGAGCCCACCCTGCTTTCAGAAACCCCGGCAGGCGCGTTCCGCCGCTTCGTCTTCTGGCGACTCTTCCAGCCCGACATGCTGCTCGCCGACCGCGGCGCTCCCCCTCTCGACCGCCTGCTGCGCGACCAAGTGGTCCGCGAGAAAACCATCGAAAAGGACTTCTATCGGGAATACCGGGAATACCGGGAGTTCGTCTATCACACCCTCGTCGAGGCGAACCCAAACTTCACCGGCACGCGTGGCCAACTCGTCCGCCTCACCCAGCGCTTCCTTGACCGCTGCATCTTCATCCTCTTCTGCGAGGACATGGGCCGCGTCCTCCGTTATCCGCCTGCCCTGCTACGCGATATTCTCATAGAGAAAAGCCAGAGCCGCTTCTACGATCCAGAGGGTTCCGGCCCGTGGGATGAAATGCGCGCCCTCTTCCGCGCCATGCGCGATGGCGGAAACTTCGGCTCGCACACCATCGACCGCTTCAACGGCGGCCTTTTCGAGCAAGATCCCGAATTCGACGCCCTCCACATCCCCGCCAAGGTCTTCTGCGCCCACGGCCAGGCCACGATCCTGTTAGAAAATAAGCGCACGCTGCTCTACTTTTCCGCCGCCTACAACTTCGGCCTCAGCTCCGCCGCTGGCGAACGCGCTATCTCGCTTTACACGCTTGGCCGCATTTTCGAGCAATCCATCACCGAGCTGGAAATCATGGAGGCGGAGGCGGATGGCCGCGTCTCCATCAACAAACTCAGCAAACGCAAAACCGACGGCGTCTATTACACGCCCGAGTGGACCGTCAGCACCATCGTGGAGCAAACCGTCGGCGCTCGCCTCGAAGACATCAAATCCGAACTCGGCTTCGACACTCTTCCCGAGTTGCAGGAAGCTGACATCGCCAAGTATCGCTTCCATCTCAAGGATCCTCGAAAAACCGCGCCTGTCGCAGGCAAGTGGGTCAAATTCTTCGATGACTACCGCTTCCGCCTCGACCGGATCCGCATCGTCGATCCTGCCTGCGGCTCGGGCGCTTTCCTCATCCAAGCGCTGAACCGCCTTGTCGAAGAATACCGCTGGGTCATTGCTGAAAAGGAACGAATCACCCGGGTCAGAGGCATTTTTGATCAGGATTCCGTCATCCGCTCCATCCTCTCCCACAACATCTATGGCGTGGACATCAACCAAGAGTCCGTGGAAATCACCAAGCTCGCCCTCTGGCTCCACACCGCCGCCCCCGGCCAGCCGCTCTGCTCGCTCGACCACAATATCCGCTGCGGAAACAGCCTCGTCGGCCCGGACTTCGATGCCTTCTACAACCAGCGCCACAGCACCCTCTTCGCCGCCGCCGATCCTAACGAACGCGAGCGCATCAACGCCTTCGACTGGCACGCCGCCTTCCCCGAGGTCTTCTCCCACAGCGGCTTCGATTGCGTCATCGGCAATCCACCCTACATCAAGCTCCAGCACTTCCGCCGCGCCCAGGCCGATACCGCCGCCTACCTTGTCGAGGCGAAAAACTCCGCTGGCTCGCCGCTCTACGTCAGCACCCAGAGTGGCAACTTCGACATGTATCTCCCCTTCATCGAAAAGGGCATCCGCATCCTCAAACCCGCAGGCCGCATGGGCTACATCGCCCCCAACGTCTGGATGGTCAACGAATACGGCAAACCCCTCCGCCAGCTCATCCGCCGCACCCGCACCCTCGACCGCTGGCTCGACTTCAAAAGCCACCAGATTTTCGACGAAGCCATCACCTACACCGCCCTCCAATTCTTCCGCGGCTCCGCTGTCCCCGCCCTAACATGCGCCTTCGCCCCGACTGGCAACGCCGCCGCCATCCACTGGGAAAACGCGGATCGAATCCCGTATGAGGAACTGCCAGAGGAAACAGCTTGGAATCTCGCGCCCAAAGCCGAGATGGAACTGATTAGCAATCTGCGAGAAAGAACCAGACCACTTGGCAATCCGGATTGGACGCAGCAAATTTTCCAAGGGCTCATCACAAGCGGTGACCCGATCTATCATCTCCAAAAGATCAGCAGCGGGATCTACCAGACAAAAAAAGGCGAGAACGTTCACCTTGAAGACGACATCATGAAGCCGCTTGTTTCGGGGGCTGAAGCGAAACGTTATCTTGCTCCGATAACTGACACATACATTTTGTTCCCTTACACAATGGATTCGGAACGGCCACGCTTGTTCAGCGGAGACGAAATGAGCCGGAGGTGCCCTCTGGCATGGTCTTACCTGTGCGCCAATCAAGCCGACTTGCGGAAACGAGAAAATCACAGTTTCGACGATAATTCCTGGTATCGCTTCGGCAGGAACCAAAGCATCGACAAGCAGGAGCATCCCAAACTCATTGTCGCCCAAACGGTCCCTTCGCTTCGCATCTGCAATGACAACGGAGGTCAGTTTTACCTGAACAACGTCCGAGTGAATGGTATTCTAACATCAAGCGCGGATGTCGCTTGGTATCTGCTCGGCATCTTGAACGCGCCGGTTTGCGACTTTGTTTTCCGACGCACAGCGAAGGACAAAGAAGGCGGCTACTACGAAGCTAACAAACAATTCATTGCCCCACTCCCCATCCCCGATGCGTCCCCCGAGCAGCGCGAGGAAGTCGGCAATCGTGCCCGCGAGTTGCAGGAACTCCACACCCTCCGCCGCGACACCATCGCCAAGCTCGACCAACGCCTTCACAGCGCCCAAACCACCCCGATCACCCTCCAACCCGACCGCCTCTGGTCGGACATCGGCACCTCCGCCACATGGAAGGAATCCCCCGAAGTCCCCGCCGGACTCCAAGGCCGCGCCCTCACCGCCTGGGCCAAAGAACGCCACGCCAAAGCCCTCCAAACTCGCCTCGATATCCTCGATGCCCTGCTCCAACCCGGAGCCACCCTCATCGTCACCCACACCGACGACGAACTCGCCCTCCACATCGCCGGGCGCGAAGTCCTCCGTCACTACGACCGCCTCCATCTCCCCTTCACCGCCGCCCAATGGCGACACGCCCTCCGCGCCGTGAACGTCACCGAAGCCTTCAACGCCACCCGCCTCCTCAAACTCCTCCTCACCCTCCGCACCACCACCGAGGACACGCTCCGCGACCGCATCGTCGCCCTCGACCAAGAAATCACCACCCTCGACCAAACCCTCGCCACCAAAGAAGCCGAACTCAACGCCATCATCTATCAACTCTACCACCTCACCCCCGAGGAAATCACGATGGTGGAAGGCGGGTGATTCGTCGCTTGACTTAATGGAAACAAAAACTACTCATAAGAACACTTCCCGATGATGCTCTACAAACGCCAGAAGCTCCTTCTCGATCTCGTCCACGCGGCGGGAGGGGAGTTGGCGGCCACCGACCTGCAAAAGCTTCTCTTTCTCTACATCCAGCAATGTGAACAAGAGCCAAGCTTCCGCTTCGTCCCTTACCGCTACGGCTGCTTTTCCTTCCAGTCCTACGCCGACCGCTCGCTGCTGGCGCAGCGGGGATTCATCCACGAGGCGATTGACGGGCACTGGAAAATCACACCCAAGGCAAAGCCCTACCTCGATGCCAAGAAGAAGGCGACTCTTGAACATTTTCTCAAACGAGTCGTCCCTGAGCGTGGCGATGCCTTGGTGCGTCGCATTTACCGGCTTTATCCCTACTACGCCTGCCGCAGTGAGATTATGGATCGAGTTTTCCCGAATCCGGTGGACCAAGAATCCATATACGCCGCCGCCCCGACAGCAGCTGACAAAGCCCTGTTCACGATTGGCTATGAAGGCGACAGCATCGACGGCTACCTCGACCGCTTGATTCGCAACAATGTTCGCCTCTTGTGTGACGTGCGCCGCAATCCGCTCAGCCGCAAGGCTGGTTTTTCCAGCAAACAACTCGAATCCTACTGTGGAAAAGTCGGAATCGAATACAGGCATCTGCCAGAACTTGGGATTCCCGGACACCGGCGGCAGGAACTCAACACCCGCGCCGATTACGATGCCTTGTTTGCCATTTATCGCCGCGAAGATCTGCCAACCATGCGCCCCGCCATCAAGGAGCTCGGGCGTTTGTTTGAAGAGTTCGGACGCATCGCGCTGACTTGTTTTGAAAAGGAACATGAGTGCTGCCACCGCCATTGTGTAGCGGATGAAATGAAGCGCTTAATCAAAGGCTGCCCTGCGCCTGAACACATCTGATCCAATGCCCAAGGAGCGCATCCTGATCACCGTCAAAACCTACCCCACGATCTCCACCATATACGGAGAACTGGTCTGCACCGCAGGCATCCGGGAAGACGGCTCATGGATACGCATCTATCCCGTGCCCTTCCGGCAGCTCGATGCCTATCAGAAATTTTCCAAATACTGCTTCATCGATGCTGAAGTCATTAGGAATACCAAGGACTCCCGCCCGGAAAGTCACAAGGTATCGACGGACACCATTGAACTCACGGGCGATGTGCTGGGCACACACGATCATTGGCGCGAGCGCAGGGAATGGATTCTGAAGCGTGGAGTTATTCACTCCAATCTAACCCGACTGATCGAAGCCAACAAAGCGGGTAAACTCTCGCTCGCAACCTTCAAGCCATCCCGCATTCTCGGATTCAAGGCCGAGCCGGATTCGCCGGTTTAGGGAGAGAAAAAACTCGCCGCCGTCGATGCGCTGGCCCGTCAAGGTGATCTTTTCGATGGATGGAAAAGCCAGGATCTCGCCCGTTTGGTCCGCAAACTGCCGTGGAAATTCTCCTACGTCATTGAAGATGACGAAGGACGCGAAAGCACGATGATGATCGAAGACTGGGAAATCGGAGAACTCTATTGGAACTGCCTTCGCTCTTCATCATCGCCCGAACAAGCGGCGGAAAAGGTGCGGGACAAATATCTCCACGAATTCGCCTCCAAGGATCTCCACCTCTATCTCGGCACCACCAAAAAATACGACCGATGGGCGAATAACCCCTTCGTGATCATCGGGGTTTTTTACCCTCCTTTAAATCCGCAGGTAGAGCTGGATTTATTCGACATCTGACGCCTCATTTTGCCCGCGAGACCTTCGAGCGGATGATAGAATCAGAGTGGCTTTGCGGCCAGTGTCTTAATTCGGCTTGGAATCGTAGCTCAGGTGGGTCTAAGTTTCGCCCGGCAAAACGAGGGGAATTCACCTTGTAGAACGGACTTTTGAAGTGCGCGGGCCTTCCGGGCTCGGGGCCTCGCCGCGTCCTGAACTCGTGGGGCCGGTGTTGTCGAAATTGCATGACACGCTGGTGGATTCCGTGCGCATGGGTTTCTTACACGCCAGCCGCACCCGCGGGCGGATTCCCCGAGGGCTTGAGGCAGCGGCGGATGTTCGCTTCATCGGCATGGAGGGCAGCGGAGACAACCTAACCAAACTACATTTTCAGGTCGCATGCTTCGGTGACGTGGCTGCGGAATTGTTCGAGCAACGCCAACTCTGGGAAGATGGTCCCCAACCGGATCAGACGGCGTTCGATTTGCTGGCCTTGTCTCTGGGTGATGTTCGAAACAAGCAGGAGGACAGCAGTCGCTTCGACCAGGGACTTCTCAACCGCTTCGCAAGTTATCGGACGGCGTTGAAGCGCGGAGTGGAGTCGGTCCGGATTGCTGGCGGCTCCGAGCAGCAGGCGCAGATTGACCTGCTTTTGATCGATGCCTCGGATCAACTCCGGAGACAAACCCCGCCATCGCGCCGGGTGAGGCTGTGTGCCAAGTTAGACATGCTGGGAGTGAGCCGCAAAGTCATGGGCTTGTATCTGGAGGATGGCACGCCCGTCACCGCGCTGTGGAATGCCGATGAATTCGCCGGTCTGGCGAGTTTCCTCGACAAGGACGTGGTGATCGAGGGTTTGGCCGTGTTTCGCCCTTCGGGCAAATTGTTGCGGATCGATGCCGATGCGATTGCTGCGGCTGGCGCTGTTGACTCCTATTTTTCAACCCTGCCACTACCCGGTGTCGCGGATTACACCGCCGCCGTGCGGACTCGACCGGGTTCCTCCCCTTACAAAGAACTCCTGGGTATGATCCCGGCCGAGGAATCGGATGAGGGATTTCTCACAGCTATAGATGCGATGGACTGATGAGTGGCGGCTACTACCTTCTGGATACCAATGTGCTGCTGCACTGGCTGCGTGGCAGCAGCGTCTGCACAACCATCGATGGTCAGTTTGGGCTGACGATATCCGTCTTTCGTCCGTTGGTGTGCGAAGTGACGCTCGGTGAGATCGAGGCATTTGCGATGAGCAGCAAGTGGGGCGATGCGCGGCGGCGGAAATTGTCAGAAGTCCGGAAGAAACTGGTCGTGATCGATCTAACGGATGAACGGATATACCGTGCGTTCGCGGAATACAGCACACTGGCCAAAAACAGCGGCTTTGCCATTTTTCACGACAAAAACGATCTTTGGATTGCTGCGGCCGCAAAAGTCAGCGGAGCCACAGTGCTCACGACCGATGCAAAAGGCTTTAAACCGCTGCGCGACGGCAAACATCTCGATGCCGTGGTGCTGGATCCAAAAACCGGTTGGCCGGTGCGGTGACGTGCCTTGTCATCTTTTTTTCATTAACGTTCATCTGCGTCCATCTGCGGTTCAATCGATCTTCCTTGATTCAAGAAGCGGCAGTTCGGGAGTTTGCTCATACTTCGTTGGGTCTGGCAATCCAGCCAATAGGAACGCTTCGCGCCGCTCCACGCAGGTGCCGCAAACGCCGCAGTGAATCTCGCCGCCTTTGTAGCAGGACCAAGTTTCTGCAAAGTCGATGCCTAGGTTCATTCCGCGCTTGGCGATTCCGGCTTTATCCGTGTCGATGAACGGGCGCAGCAATTGGATTTTTGCATAGGTGCCCGCGCTCATTGCGGTTGCCATCGCGTGCATGAATGGCTCGCGGCAGTCAGGATAAATCGCATGATCACCCGAGTGCGCAGCGATCACTATGCCCTCGGCTTCGATGCTTTCTGCATAGCCCGTGGCGATGGCGAGCATGATGCCATTGCGGAAGGGGACGACGGTTTGTTTCATTGTTAGTTCGGCATAATGGCCATCCGGGATGTCACCGCCGGATTTCAGCAGATCAGATTTGAAAAGCTGGTCCATGAAACCTAACGAGATGGTATGATGAGCTATGCAGTTTCTATCAGCATGAAGTTTCGCGAAAGGGATCTCGCGGGCGTTGTGCTTCGAGCCGTAGTCGAACGACACACAAGCAACCACGTCGTGGTTTTTCAGCGACTCGTAAAATGCGACTACCGAATCCATCCCACCACTCAGCAGCACGCAAACCTTCATACGTCGCACTCGGGGTAACTCGCCTCGGTGGTGAGCTGGATGCCGCCTCGTGGAGCGAATTCGCCGCGCACGATAAGCTCCTGCGGTTTCAGCGCGGCTACCAGATCGTCGAGGATGCGGTTGACGATTTCCTCGTTAAACGCCGACTGATTTCGGAAAGACGTTAGATAGAACTTTAAACTTTTCGTTTCTACGATCGTCTCGCCGGGCACGTAGCGGATTTCGATTTTCGCGCTGTCCGGTTGGCCCGTCACTGGGCAGAGCGAGGAAAACTCGGAAGTGCTCAGCGTAATCCAATATCGGCGCCCCGGCCGTTGATTCGGGAAAATTTCTAACTTCGCCTCATCCGGGTTGGCAGGCAGGCGGGACCCGGCTTTTCCGAGCAGGGACAAATTCTTGAGATCTTCGCGACCGGACATGCCGGAGTCTGAAAACTCCCGGCAAAAGGTCGATTCCTTTTTAAGACCCCGATCGCGCCGTCATCCTTCGTCACGAGCACGAATCGATCACCCCGGCTACCACATGAATAAGCCTAAAAAGGAAAATGGATGTGTTAGCTGGGTGCCTCTGAAGGAGACATTTTGGCTTTGCCCGGATGGATGCAAGCGGGGCCAATTTCTATCCGCTAAGCAGCCGTTCGGCTTCGTCCGGCAGGCCGGGGAGCCACTTTCC